>NZ_JBKORD010000004.1:0-462017 GCF_046764875.1 Nocardia arseniciresistens | reverse complement strand
TGCGGTGTGCGAGGTCTTGGGCTGCGCGCCATCGTGCGCGTGCTTCGCCGGGGCTGATGTGTAGCGCTTCGGCGATAGTGTCGGTGACGTTCGGGGTGGCGAATTCGTTGTTGTTCCATTGCCGTTCGATTTGCGCGACCAATTCGAGCCCGTGCCCGGGTAATGCTCGCACGACTGTCTCGATGCGTTGTAGTACGCGTAGCCGGTCGGGGTTGTTGAGGGTGTCGGTGCGGACTTTCATGACTTGGGTGAGTCCGGCTTCGAGGGTGGATAACGCCGCCTCTACCGACGGGTCGGTGATCGAGGCGGGGTTCGAATCCATGTTCGAATTATATCTCGAAATTCTTTGTTGGACACCCCTTTTCACATTCCATCGTCACATTCCGCTACCCTGCTGGCGGGCGAATTCTTGCTATTCGCCGCTGTGTAATAGTGCATCGTTCCCCGACGCGACATCGTGCGCGGTTCTGCGATATGGCATCGTTTCGCGAAACAGCGTCGTGCACCGTTCCGCGATGCGACATCGTTTCGCGATACGACATCATGCGCCGCACCCCGATACGACATCCTTTCGCGATGCGCCTCGTGCGTCGTCTCGCGTGCGTCGTCCCGCGTGTGCCGTGACTCGTGACTCGTGCGTCGTGCGTCGTGCGTCGCGACTCGTGCGTCGTGCGTCGTGCGTCGTGCGTCGTGCGTCGTGCGTCGTGCGTCGTGCGTCGTGCGTCGTGCGTCGTGCGTCGTGACGCTATGCCACATCGCGCACCGTTCCGTGATGCGACATCGCGCATCGTTTCGCGATACAGCATCGTTCGCCATTCCATATATGGAGTCATCGTCCATTCCGTATCAGGCTGATCGGCCTTGGTGAAATGGCTATCGACGGTAGTGGAATGGTGGCCGTGAATGCCTGCCCACGAAGCCACCATTTGACTACCGTCGATACTCAAATTGCTTGTCACGCAACCACCGCCAGTCCTCACGCCGGAAGCCGTGTGCCTGCCTTGCCCGGGTTGCGGTAGAGAAAGCCGGGTACCCCACCTGACGCGCCCAGCAGTACCCCCGGTAAACCATTGACCGCCAACCCATCCTGGGATGGTGATCCCGAAGAGTTCCTGCATGACCATTACCCCAAACCGCAGCCCGACCAACCCAACGCCAGCCAACTCACTCAGCGCACCCCAACCCACCCGACGTCACCCAACCCACTCGACGTACCCAACTCGCTCAGCGACGCCCAACTCACCCAACGTCACCCAACCCATTCAGCGCACCCCACCCATTCAGCGCACCCCACCCATTCAGCGCACCCCACCCACCCGACATCACTCAACCCACTCAGCGCACCCAACCCACTCAGCGGCACCCAACCCACTCAGCGCACCGAACTCGTACAGCGTCACCCAACCCACCCAGCCCCAAGCGTCACTCATCCCAACACCTCCGTAGCGTTCCCCGCCCAAGAGCCGATCTCACCTTCCAGCGGATAGCCGAGCAGTGCTGGGCACGTCGGGAAAAGTCCCGGCTTTCCCTTCCGCAGCCCGAGCAGGCAGGCACACGGCTTCCAGCGTGAGGACTGGCGGTGGTTGCGTGACAAGCGTTTACTGCCGAAGAGCAGGGAATTCCGGGTACGGACACGACACGAGTACTTGCACTGGCGAGGAGTTCGACGAGAATCGCGGCTTCGAGGCCCGCCCACCACCCAGTCTCCATGCCGGAAGCCACAATTCAGTCCGGCTCATCAGAAACAGGTAGCGGGTCGGCAACCAGCGCAACCATGCGACGCAACATTTCCGGGGCCAGTGCGAATTCGAATTCGCTTCCGCCGCTTTCGAAGACGAAGGTGAAGTAGTCGTCTCGACGCAAAGGTGCGCGGCGGACGGAGCAGTGCTCCCCCACGACCACCCAGCTACCGATGGTCAGTTGATCGAACATCGCACCCTCCCACCCCATTGGCCTATGCCACACTCGCCAAGTGGACTATGCCAGTTACGCAATGCCGCTGTCAATGCCGAAAACAGCCTACGAGCTGGCGGAATACTCCTGCTGGAACTCCCAGCGATCCGGCGGGTAGACCACCTCGTCGAACTGTAGGACCGCGTCGTCGGCCTCATGCAGTGTCAACTGATAGACAAGCACCGCCGCCGGACGGGCGAGGTCGAAGTGACGGCGTTCGTCGGTTGTGGCGAGGCGGGCACTCATTCGGTCGCGGGCATACGAAACACGCCGATCGGTCACGGACTCGAGGTATCCGACGGTCCCGCCCGCCAGTCGCTCGGCGTCGAGCAGCCGAGGCGCGATCTCGGCGAGTGCGGCGTCAAACCATGATGTCGCGAGCTCGCTGACACCGGAATCGTTGGACACCAACCGCTTCCGTACCAGCACCGAGCCACCCACCGACACCGCGAGCTCCTTTCGAACCCACACGGGCCCGTCCACCACCCCAGCCTCCAACACGGTCACCGATTCGTTCTCGGAGTGCGCCGAGCCATACTGCCGCCCCCGGTCACCCCGCTCCCGCGCCGCGGGCAGCGCACTGCGATCGACGACATACGTACCGGATCCACGCCGCGACTCCACAATCCCCTGCTGCCGCAACTCATTCAGCGCCCGTGCCGCCGTCGGCCGCGCGACCCGCCAGCTCGCGGCCAGCTCCCGCTCGGAGGGCACCTCGGCACCGGGACCTAGCTCCCCGCGCTCGATCCGACTGCGGATATCCCGCGAGATTTGCAGGTATTTCGGGAGTACTTCTTCGATTTCGGGCACCGGACGCCTTCCCCTTCGAAAACCTCCCCAGACCAGTGGCAGTGTAACCGGCTGGCGTGCCCCACATCACACAGCGCCGCAGTGCAGCCGCGAGCAAGGGTCTCCACTCACGCGTTACCGACCGGTAGAGTCGCAACCAGTACGTGCGGTGGGTGTGGACAGACGCGTGCGGTGGGTGTGGACCGAACAGAAGGGGGCGACCCAGATGGCGGTACCTGATATCGGGCAGCGGATGGCCAGACAGCTGTATGCGGCGGCCACCGGTGGCGGCGGCGAGCCGTTCGTGCTTGCCGAAGACGTCGCCGATAATCTTGCCGCGGCCTGCGACAGACTCATCGATGACCTGCAAAAGGCCACGGTCACAGGACATCTCGTCACCGAAGTTGCCGGTTTTCCGAATCTGCCTACGGGACAGGGCCTTACGCAGGGATTCGGCAACAAGGGCACGCAGTACCTGGATACCGTGACAGCCCTCCAGGAAACGGCGCTGTTGTTCAAGGCCGCATATCTCGCGGCGGGCAAAAGGTTCGAGGACGCCGACGCCGCGAACAAGGCCGCCCTCGCGCTGATCACCGACTACCTGGATCCCCGGTGAACGCGCCCAGCGATGCGGCTGCCAGGGCAACCGCCGACGACATCCGCGTCCGACAGCAACGGCTGACCAGCAACGCCGCAACAACAAGCGGTGGAACCGATCCCGCGTTCGCCCCCGAACGAGAGCGGTTCGGCGCCTACACCCATCGGGAGATCTGGGACCTCGTGCACGAGGCCCTGGATCCGGCCGCGCTCGGCGCGGTAGCGACCGGATGGGAATCGAACGCCGTCGCGCTCGCCGAGGCGTTCCAGACCTTCTCCGACGCCGCCAACCGCGAATTCGCGCGCTGGTCGGGCCGATCCGCCGACGCCGCGCACGAGGCCACCAGGGCATTCGTCCGCGCAGGCACCGAAGCACACGAGGTCTGCCGTACCGTGCAGCGCCTGATGGAGCTGAATTGCGAAGCTGCGCAAACCATTCGAGCTGCCATCCCGGCGCCGAAGGAGTACCGTCCGCTGGACGACCCTGCCGCAGAGGCCGTGCACGGGGGTCAGCGCAGAATGGAACACGACATCGCGGCCGCCGCGAGCCAGGCCGATGTCCAGGACACGATGACCTACGTCTACACCCCGACCATGCCGGCCTCCGGCGACCGCGTCCCCCGCTTCACGCCGCCACCTGATGGACCAAGCGCGACATCAGCCGATGGCACCCCCGGCCGGCCGACATCAGTCGGCGGGGGCGGAGCGCGGTGAAATGGATTCTTACTCCAGACGAATTTTCGCATGTCTGGGAAAATGAAACGAGCCTGGACCGACGGCCCTACCCGGTCAACATGATGCCCTCGGCCACCACCCGCACCGAAACCGAGTACGCCGCACTGCGATTACCGCAGCGCTTCGCGCGCCAGGCCGACCCGGATCTTGCCGCAGCGCTCATGATGTGCGCGCGCTCCGACGCAACCACCATCACGGTCTCCGGAGAACGCAGGGTCCCCTCGCGCAACGGCGCTTCGAGCGACACCGATCCGATTCTCGCCTTCGCCGCGGTTGTGCACAATCACGCGGGCATCCTGGTCGCCACCACCGACAAAGTGATCGTGCAGATGTGCCACGCTCGTACCCTCGGCCAGCGCCTTGTCCAGATTATCGGCTCGGCATCGGCGGGCAGGCTCGGTCCGATGCGGGAGCCGCAGGACGCGGTGCTGAATCCCGATCGCACCGAACCCTTCGTCACCAACGGCCACCGCGGCGCCGCACGCTTGCGCCAGACGCTGCGAAAACCGGTCGATGGCCGCGGCTTCATAACCGTGACCGTGGATCCCGATCATCCGATGTCCCCGCCGACCCGACACCGCAGTTGGCTCGACTTCACCGGCGACGGCCGGTACTTGCTCGCCTCCTCGAACGACCTGGTGCTCACCCCCGTATCCGACGAGGATTTCGCCGAACAGATCCTGCGTCTGGCACAGATCCGATGAGTACCGATTGGTCGGACACGGGTTAGTCAACGCCCCTTCTCCCGTTGCTCACCGTGGTTAGCTGGAGCGATGGCGACGCACTGGTCTCTACCGCCCACCGACGCACTGCGGGCCGATGGCTTGCGGATCGCCGACCTGGACACCTCCGGCACACCCGGATTCAAAGGCGGCAAAAAACAGGCCAGCGGATATCAGGCCGAACGCGCCCAGGTCCTGTCGGGTCTACAGGAAAAGTTGTACGCCAACGGCCGGTCCGGCGATTACCGCAATATCCTGCTCGTGCTTCAGGGTATGGACACCGCGGGCAAGGGCGGCATCGTCCGGCACGTCATCGGCTCGGTAGACCCGCAGGGCGTCGATCACGCCTCGTTCGGGGTGCCGACCGAGGAAGAGAAGCAGCATCACTTCCTGTGGCGCATCCGCAAGGCACTGCCGCGCGGCGGCCAGATCGGGGTGTTCGACCGTTCGCACTACGAGGACGTGCTCGTCGTGCGGGTGCACAACCTGGTGCCTGCGAAGGTCTGGGAGCCGCGCTACGACGAGATCAACGCATTCGAGCAGGAGCTCGTCGGTCAGGGCACCACCCTGGTGAAGGTAGCGATGTTCATATCCCTCGACGAACAGAAGCGGCGGCTCATGGAACGCCTCGAACGACCGGACAAGTACTGGAAATTCAACCCCGCCGACATCGACGAGCGCGGCTACTGGCCCGCCTACCAAGAGGCCTACCAGGTGATGCTGGATCGGACCTCCACCGAAAAGGCGCCGTGGCACGTGATCCCCGCCGACCGCAAATGGTTTGCCCGGCTCTCGGTCACCGAGCTGCTCATCGACGCCCTCGAAAAGCTGAATCTGGACTGGCCACCCCCCGATTTCGATATCGAGGAGCAGAAGCGGCGCTTGGAACAGGCCTGACCATTTCGGAATTTCTCAGGTTGACCCACGATGATGTTGGCCGTGCCAGACCACGCCGGGGCGAGCCCCGGAACTACCATCGTGGCGGCAGGAAACCCGGCAGGCTAGCGAAAGGCGTGGTGAACGCACGGTGAGCAACAACCCTGGTGGCAAGAAGAATCCGCTGGCGGCGGCGGAACGGTCCGACCGCAACCGAAAGATCTTCATTCAGGTCGGCGTTGCTGTCGTGCTGATCGGGCTGGTCGCGGCCATCGGCATCGGCCTCGCGGTGAAGAACAATCGCAAGAACGGCCCCGGCGCCACACCTACCATCGCGGCCTCCAGCCAGAGCGGCACGGTGCAGGGCTCCATCACCGACAACGGCGCGATCCGCATCGGCAAACCGGACGCGAAGGTCACCGTCCGGGTGGTCGCCGACCTCCAGTGCCCCGCCTGCAAAGGCTTCGAGGCCGCCAACTCCCAGGTGCTCGAAGAAGCCGTCAACAACGGCACGGCCGCTGTCGAATACAACGTGATCGCCTTCTTGGACAAGGCCTCGACCACCCAATACTCCTCGCGGGCCGCGAACGCGTCCTACTGCGTCGCCCAGTCCGATCCGACGAAGTACCTGCCGTGGCTGTCCACCATGTTCGCCCAGCAGCCCGCCGAGGGCGGCGCCGGCCTGCCCGACGACAAGCTGATCCAGATCGCCGAGGACGCCGGTTTCACCGATTCCGCTGTGGCCGAGTGCATTACCGAGCGCAGGTACGACAAGTACATCCAGGACAAGACCAAGGACGTACTCAACAGCGGAATCAAGTCCACCCCGTCGGTATTCGTCAACGGTAAGCAGATCGACTCCCAGCAGGAGATCTTCGGACCGGGCGGTCTCGCACCCGCGATCGCCGCCGCCGCGAGTCAGTGACCGACACAGCAACGGCGCGGTCGGCGTGGGTGCTGCTGATCGGCGGCCTCGCCGGTTGGATCGCCGCGGTCACACTGACCATCGAGCGCTTCAAGCTCTTCACCGATCCCGGGTACGTGCCCTCGTGCAGCATCAACCCGATCCTGTCCTGTGGGTCGGTAATGGCGACCGACCAGGCCGCCTTGTTCGGATTCCCGAATCCGATCATCGGCATCGTCGGCTTCTCGGTGGTCGTGACCCTCGGCGTCCTCACGGTCGCCGGGGTGCGGTTTCCGCGCTGGATCTGGGGCGGGCTGTGGCTCGGCACCGCACTCGGCGTCGTCTTCATCGGCTGGTTGATCTTCCAGAGCCTGTACCGGATCAATGCACTGTGTCCGTACTGCATCGTGGTGTGGGCGATCATCACACCGCTGCTCGCGGTCGTCACCGACCAACTGTGGGGACGTTCACGCGGACCGCTCGGCGTCATCGCCGAGTGGCGGTGGACATTCGTCGCGGTGTTCTACGCGGTGGTGCTGCTGCTCGTATTCCTGCGTTTCCAGGATTACTGGCTGTCGCTGGTCTGAATTCGATAGTCCGGCAAGGCAATCAGTTGGGCGGCCCGACCGTCAGCACCACGGGCACCGTGCGCTGAACACGGTCCGCTCCCGTGACCGCGAGACCAACTGGGTCGTTCGGTCGGCGGGTGTTCAGTGCCGCGCGCAACGATTGAGCGGTGGTGATCGCGCGCCCGTCGATCGCTGTGATCACATCGCCGGCGACGATGCCCGCGGTGTAGGCGGGCATCCCATAGGTCGCGACGTCCACCCGTGCCCCCGTGCCGGCGGGCTCCGCATTCGAGATGATGATGCCGAGGGTCGCGGTCGGCCCGATGTGCACGGTATCGGTGGGCGTACCGGATCGAATCTGCCGCACCACCCGCATCGCGGTATCGATCGGCACCGCATAGCCGTTCGCTTGGCTGTCGACCTCGCGCGCCGGCTCCCCCGACGCCGCGGTGATCACACCGACCACCGCGCCATTCCGGTCGGCGAGCGCGCCGCCGGACTGCCCCGAACTGACCGGCGCGGCGACCTCGAGCATGTTCGAGAGTGCCTTGCGCGACAGATCGGCGGAATTGAGCGCGACGATAGTGCTGTCCAGATTGGTGATGCTGCCCGTGATCGCGGTCGGGGTGCCGCCGTTGCCGCCCGCATTGCCGATGGCAAGGACCTGATCCCGCATCCGCAGCTCCGATGAGCTGCCGACATTCGCGATCACCAGGTCGACGGCATTACCGAGTTCCAGCAGCGCGATATCGGCGCCCGAGTCGTAACCGAGCACCGTCGCGTCGTATTCGAGGCCGTTGCCGACATCGGTGACGGTGACCGCTTCCGCGCCTTTCACCACGTGATGGCTGGTCAGCACCTGTCCGTCGGCGGTGAGCACGATCCCCGAGCCCGAGGCCCCGAGCCCGAAGGGAGGGCTCGAGGTGCTGATATTCACCAATGCCGGTTCGACGAAATGCGCGACCGCCACCGGATCCAGCGGCGCAACCGGCTCCGATATCGCCGACCCGGCCGTATCGGGCCCGTTGGCAGGCCATCCTGGGAGTTCACCACGGAAACCCAGGAAAGCGGCTACCGCGAGCAGCGCGGCAACGAGCAGGGCGAGCGCCCGCCCGCCACCTCTCACACGGTCCCGTTCGGGCACGCGATGCCATTCGTCGTCCATCGGCTCCCGCCTCGACTACACCTGATGAATTCCATTGTGGCCGGAGATCATCATCTCGCCGGGTAGATTCCGCCAACATCCCCGACGACTGCTCGCAGGTCGCTCGAAGAGGTCCCGCGAGGCGGTTGGCAAACATGCTCATGCGGCGGTAGGCATATACGCATGAGGACCGCTGCCGCTTACGCCATGCCTTCGCCTAATGGCGCCTTCGAGAAGGTCACCATCGAGCGCCGTGAACTAGGGCCGCGCGATGTGCTGATCGACGTCAAATACGCGGGCATATGTCACTCCGACATCCACACCGCTCGCGACGAATGGGGCGGCGCCGCATATCCCTGTGTTCCGGGGCGCGAGATCGCGGGCATCGTCGCGGCGGTCGGCTCCGCGGTGAACAAGCATCAGGTCGGTGACCGGGTCGGTGTCGGCTGCATGGTCGACTCGTGCGGCGTCTGTGCCCCCTGCCTCGCCGATGAGGAGCAGTACTGCGAGTCCGGCGCCACCATGACCTACAACACCCCGGTCGACCCTGCGGTCCAGCCGGGCGGCCATACGATGGGCGGCTACTCGACGCAGGTCGTGGTGACAGAGCATTTCGTGCTCGCGATCCCGGAGGGCATCGGACTCGACGTGGCCGCACCACTGCTGTGCGCGGGCATCACCCTGTTCTCCCCGCTGCGGCACTGGCACGCGGGACCGGGCAAGCAGGTCGCGATCGTCGGCATGGGCGGCCTCGGGCACGTCGGGGTGAAGATCGCCGCGGCCCTCGGCGCGGAGGTCACCGTGCTCAGCCACTCGCTGAGCAAGCAGGACGACGGCAAACTCTTCGGCGCCAACCACTACTACGCGACAAGCGACAAGCAGACCTTCCGCGAACTGCGCAACCGCTTCGACATCATCATCAACACCGTCTCGGCCGACCTGCCGATCGATAGCTACCTACGCCTGCTCGCGGTGAACGGGACCCTGGTGCAGCTCGGTCTGCCCGAGAACCCCATGAGCGTCAAGACTTTCAACCTCGCCGCCTACCGGCGCTCGCTGTCGGGCTCGATGATCGGCGGCATCGCGCAGACCCAGGAGATGCTGAACTTCTGCGCGGAGCACGGGATCGGAGCCGAGATCGAGCTGATCTCCGCCGACGAGATCGACGGCGCCTTCGACCGTGTCGTCGCAAGCGACGTCCGCTACCGGTTCGTCATCGATGCCGCGACGATCTAGCTGACCATTTCGAGCGACCTGCAAGCAATCGCTAGCGGACCCTTTCGAACGACCTGCAAGCAATCGCTAGCGCACCATTTCGACCGACCTGCAAGCAATCGCTAGCGCACCATTTCGACCGACCTGCAAGCAATCGCTAGCGGTCCGATTGTCGGATGAAGAGGCGGAGGAACATTGTGCCCGCGGATGAAGACAGTTCGCCCACCGAGAAGGCTTCGGCCCCCAGCGACGAAAGTATCGGCAACGCGGTGGTCACCGCCGATGTGACGGCCGAGCCACCGCCCTGGTTGCTGCGCGCGTTTCTGCTGGCCGCGGCGACGGTGGCCGGTCTCGTCGGCGGCTTCTGGCTGCTGACTCGGCTGCAAGGGCTGCTGACTGTGCTGCTGATTTCGCTGTTCCTCGCCTTC
Source organism: Nocardia arseniciresistens (assembly GCF_046764875.1). NCBI lineage: Bacteria > Bacillati > Actinomycetota > Actinomycetes > Mycobacteriales > Nocardiaceae > Nocardia > Nocardia arseniciresistens. The sequence goes on along the minus strand of NZ_JBKORD010000004.1, from coordinate 452,085 downwards.
GCCATCGAACCCGCGGTGAACTGGCTCGCGGCCCGCGGCATGCGGCGCGGGCCCGCGACCGGGCTGGTGTTCCTGATACTGACCGTGCTGACGGTCGCGTTCGTATGGACGCTCGGTGCGCTGCTCGTCGAGCAGGTGACCACACTGGTCAAGAACGCGCCGCAGTACGCCGATCAGGCCGTCGACTGGATCAACCACACCTTCAAGACCGATCTGTCCGGCACGGACATCGGGAAGATCGCCAAGGACCGCAGCGCCACCATCGAGGGCTACCTGGACGGATTGGCAGGCAACGTCTGGGGCATCGGCACCACCGCGGTCGGTGTGCTCTTCCAGGCTCTCGGCGTGCTGCTGTTCACCTACTACCTCGCCGCGGACGGACCGCGCTTCCGCAACGCGGTCTGCTCGCTGCTGCCACCGCACCGTCAGCGACATGTGTTGCGCGCCTGGGATATCGCCGTCGAGAAGACGGGCGGCTACATCTATTCGCGCGGTCTGCTCGCGCTCTGCTCGACCATCGCGCACTACGTGGCGTTACGCGTGCTCGACGTGCCGTCGGCCTTCGCACTCGCGCTCTGGGTAGGCATTGTCTCGCAGTTCATTCCGACCGTCGGCACCTATCTCGCCGGCGCGCTGCCGGTGGTCGTCGCGCTGGTGCACAGCCCGAGCACGGCGCTGTGGATTCTGGGCTTCATCATCGTGTACCAACAGTTCGAAAACTATGTGCTGCAACCGAGAATTACCGCGACCACCCTGGATATGCATCCCGCCGTCGCCTTCGGCGCGGTACTGGCCGGTGCGGCGATACTCGGCGCAACCGGTGCGCTGCTTGCCATTCCGGTGACCGCTACCGCCCAAGCCTTCGCGGGCGCGTACGTTCGCCGCTACGAGGTCGAGAGCGACGTCGGTACCGACCTGCCGGATCCACCGAAGAAGGATCGCCCGAAATGGACCCGGCAGTTGACCATTCGGCTGACCGGGTCCGGTCGATCACCAACCGAATAGCTACTCGTCGGCAACGGCCGCGCAGCGTTGGATCTGCTCGATCAAAGCCAGCGTGATCTTGCCCATCTGCGTCCGGCTGTAGAGCGCCGTGTCGTATTCCACCTGGATTGTCAGCCGACCGCCGACGGTGAAGGCGGTGAGTTTCGGCGGCATGCCGGGACTCATCGCGTAGACGTCGACGCGAATGTTCCGAATGTCGTCGGGCATCGAATGTGCGGGCAGCCGACCGATATTGGAGATGGCGAGGGTGGGCGCGGCCGCCAGGATCGCCGCGGTCATCTCGTCGAGGTCACGTCGTCCGGCAAGCAGGAAACACGCGGCTTCGAGGCGATCGGTCGCCGCTTGCATAGCGGCTGCCACCGCGCTGCCCACGTCTATCGGATTCGAGTCCTCGGCAACGAGCGCATAGGTGCCCGCACCGGAGGAACAGTTGAGGATCGTGCCGACAGGCAGGTTCGCCTCGGAGCGCAGATCGACCGCGTGCCCGCAGAACAACGGCAACGGCCCCGCGTCACCCTCCAGCCGCGAGCGGAACGCGATCATTGCGGCGGCAGTGAGCAAGCTGTTCACCGAAATCCCTTGCGCACGAGCCGCTCCGACAAAGGAAGCTGTTTCCTCGGCGTCCAACTCGATTCGCTGTAGCGCGAGTCGACCGAGCGGATCGTCGCCGAGGCCGTCGCCGTCCTTGGGCAATGCACGTGGCGCCGATTCCGGACTCATCGTCGCGGTGGCGGAGCGGACCTCATCGAGCAATGCGTCGATCTCGATGTCGGAGACGACAGTCGCCAGTTGATTGTCGATGGCCTCCGGAAGACCTTGATCGGAATCCGGCTGCGGCAGCGGGGTTCCCGCCGCGTGTGCGGTGTACTGCCGCCACAGCTGCGCCAGCAACGCGAAGGCGGACCGGCCATCGGCGATCCCGTGATGGATGACCAACACGAGCTGATCACGGTCGTCACCACGCAGTAGGTGGGCACGGAACAATCCGTCGCGCCAATCCTGTTGCGTATTCACCAGATTCACATACTCGACCTCATCGCCTTCGGTGATGTCGAAGCGCGGACGGTATCGGTCGTCGCGATGGAAGCTCATCGTGCCATCGGCGTCGGTCACCACCCGGCTACGCAACAGCGGATGCGCCGCCGCCAATTCGTCGAGTACGCGTCGCAGGATTTCGATATCGAGTCGCCCGTGCACAGTCGAGCCGATGAACAGCGGCATCCCACTGGTCGGCACACTGCCGAACTTGGCACTCGGACTGAAGTAGTTGGTTTCGAAGGGAGAGAGGCGGCGCTGTGCGGTCATGACCTCAACATACACACGTTTCAAACTCTTGTCACAGACGTTTGTTTTAAACGGTTGTCACAAACGCATGTATGTCCGACTGCTATCGTGCGCTGGTGGGAACCCGAGAAGATCTCCTGACCGCGGCCAAGCAGTGCCTGGCCGAACGCGGCTACGCGCGCACCACCGTGCGCGACATTGTGGCCGCCTCCGGCACCAACCTGGCCGCGATCAACTACCACTTCGGCACGCGCGACAAGCTGCTGTTCCAGGCGATGATGGAATCGAGCGCCACCGCGGTGCAGCAGATCCTCGAGTCATTGCCCGACGGTGGCGCCGACGACCCAGCCGTGCGCCTGCAAGACTTCCTCCAGAAGCTGATTACCTCGTTCACCGAGGACCACGCCCTCTGGTCGGCGAACATCGAAAGCCTGGCCCAGGCTCTGCACTCCCCCGAGATTCGGACCGAACTCGGCAACGCTCAAGCCACGGCCCGCACCGAACTGGCCCATCTGTTTCCCCCGGCCGACAAGAACTCCCAGATAGGCGCCGTCCTGCAAACACTGATCGGCGGTCTGCTCCTGCAATGGCTGGTAGACCCCGACCACGCCCCCACCGCCGCCGACATCACCGCTGGCCTCCACAACCTGGCCGCCCGCACCTGACCGACGGGGCCAACACCCGAAGAACAGGCATAGCCGCGCTTACGTCCGAGTAGCGCCACCGTGCCAGTCCGCGTGAGTGCCCGGCGAACTCGCCGAGGCGAGGTCGCGATGGCACGGAGGGTGGTGGCACATGCTGGAGTGATGGCGATCTTGTTGGCGCTTGCGTCCATGTGCTCGACGCTGATCGGCGGGCTGGTGGCGGTGCGCATCGGGGACCGCAAGCACCTGGTGCTCGGGTTGGCGGCGGGTGTGCTTCTCGGCGTGGTTTTCTTCGATCTGCTGCCCGAGGCGCTGGAGCAGTCGGCGCACGTCGTACTCGGGGTGCCCGACACGCTGCTCGCGACGGTGTTCGGGTTTCTCACCATCCACGTCATCGAGCGCGCGGTAGCCATTCACACCGGCCACGAGGCCGAATTCGGTACGCACAAACACGGTTTCGCATCGGTCGGCATCCTTGCCGCCGCGGGGCTGATCTTCCACAGCCTGCTCGACGGCCTCGGGATCGGCCTCGGCTTCCAGGCGGGGGCCACCGTCGGCGTCGCGGTAGCCATCGCGGTCATCAGCCACGACTTCGCCGACGGCTTCAACACTTTCACCATCACCACCCTCTACGGCAACGCCCGCAAACGAGCCCTCACCCTGCTCGCCCTCGACGCCATCGCCCCGGTGATCGGCGCGATCATCGGCACCTTGATCCGAGTCCCTGCCGAAACAGTCGGCCTCTACCTCGGCTATTTCGCGGGCTTCCTGCTCTACCTCGCCACCGCCGACATCCTCCCCGAGGCGCACGCCGAACACCCCTCCCGCATGACCCTCGCCTGCACGGTCACGGGCGCCGCCTTCATGCTGGCCGTCTCCGCCCTGAGCCGATGAAGCTTCTCGCGGACAGCCGAACGGCCCCTGCGAGCAAAGGCTCGAGGGGCCGTTCGGTTGTGCCGGAGGGCAATTCGTTCAGTTGGTCGGCCCAGGTCGGCCGATTATGCCTATCGGGTGATCAGCGCCGACCGGTGCGGGGTGCGGCGGCCTGATCGCGGGAGGCGGTGCGAGCGTGCGATGCGCCGGTGCGGGCGGGGCGGGCCTGGGCCCGGCCACCAGCGGAATCGGTGCGTGCGACGGCGACACCCGCGCCACGGCCGTTGCGGCTGTGCCCACCGGCCGCGGCACCGTGGTCGGTGCGCCCACGCGACTGACCGTCGAATCCGGCCGCCCGGCCCTCGCTGTTGCGCGCCGGTCCGGCAGCGCGCTCGGAGCGGCCGCTGGAACGGCCATCGAACCCGGTGCCACGGTCGGCCGAGTCGCTCGGGCCACGCCCGTTCCTATTGCGCGAGGGGCCACCGGCCACCGCGTCGTTGTCGCGGCGACGCGACTGTCCCGCGCCAGCGCCTTGCCCGGCCCGGGTACGCGACCCACCGGCCGAGGCGCCGCGGCCGCGGCCCGCGTCACCGCTCGGGCGACTGTTCCTGTTGCGTGCCTGTCCGCCGGTGTGCGTCGAGGCGTTCGGGTTGTATGTCGGCGCGACGAACGGCGCGATCTCGCCGACCAAAGCGGTCACTGGCTCGGAATCCGCGGTCACACGCTGCGGGCTCACCTGGATGCCCGCCTTGCGCAGCAGCCCTGCCACGTCCCTGCGCTGCTCAGGAAGTACGACGGTGACCACGTCACCGGCGCTGCCCGCGCGAGCGGTCCGACCGGAGCGGTGCAGGTAGGCCTTGTGCTCGGCGGGCGGGTCGACGTGCACAACCAGCTCGACATCGTCGACGTGCACGCCACGCGCGGCGATATCGGTGGCGACCAGGACACGCGCCGTGCCTTCGGTGAACGCGGCAAGGTTGCGGTCGCGAGCGACCTGCGAGAGGTTGCCGTGCAGATCGGTCGCCGGAATGCCCGCGATAGTCAGCTGCTTGGCGAGCTTGCGCGCCTGATGCTTGGTGCGCATGAACAGGATCCGGCGGCCGCCGCCGGAGGCGAGGGTGCGAACGAGCGCGTTCTTGGCGTCGACGCCACCGACCTCGAAGACATGGTGGGTCATCGCGGCCACCGGCGAGTTGGCCTCGTCGACGGAGTGCGTCGCGGCATCGCGCATGAATCGTTTGACCAGCTTGTCGACGCCGTTGTCGAGGGTGGCGGAGAACAGCAGCCGCTGACCGGTCGACTGGGTGGCCGCGAGGATGCGCGTCACCGCGGGGAGGAAGCCGAGGTCGGCCATGTGATCGGCCTCGTCGAGCACGGTGACCTGCACTTCGTTCAGGTGCACGACGCGCTGACGCATCAGGTCTTCCAACCGGCCGGGGCAGGCGACGACGATATCGACGCCCGCGCTGAGCGCCCTGGCCTGACGGACCTGGGAAATGCCGCCGATGATCGTGGTCACCGTCAAGCCGCAGGCCACGGCCAATGGCTCCAGTGCCGCAGTGATCTGGGTCGCCAGCTCACGCGTCGGGGCGAGGATCAGGCCGGAGGGTCGACCCGGCTTGCGCACACCACCTGCGAGCCGATCGACCATGGGGATGGAGAAGGCCAGCGTCTTACCGCTGCCGGTCTTACCGCGACCGAGGACATCACGCCCCGAGAGCGAATCGGGCAGGGTGGCGGCCTGGATCGGGAACGGTGCGGTGATGCCGCCCGCCACGAGGGCGTCGACAAGCTTCTTGCGCACACCGAGTGCGGCGAAAGAAGTAACAGGTGCAGGGCTCGAGGAACGAGTCGTCATAAAAGTACGGGTGCCTTTCCGGCATCGGGTGTTGTACCGCAGCGGCACGCAAGAATGGGTGTCCATACCTGCGTTCGGTGTTATGACACCCAGCTGCGGGGCCGACGCGAAAGAAAGACATCCACGACGGACATAGGGCGACTGTGCAAGATCAACAATCGCCGACTAGCAACCATAGCGCAGTTCCCCGACTTCCGCGTCAGAGGCGTGGTACGTCACATCGCCAGGCCCCTCGATCGGTACCGATCACCCGCGCCGAGAAGCCGCAGCGAGCCCGACTCCCCCAGTGCCACCAGCGATTTCGTCACTGGCAGGAGATGCGCCCGCCCTCGAACGTGACTTTCGTCATCCGCTCGCGGGCAGTTCGCCACTTACTACGCGTCCCCGGGCGCGATCGCCCGCAGGACGGCGGTGACGGATTGGTCGGCGAGCGCGTCGGTCAAGGGAAGGTGGGCGAAGAGGGCACGGTAGTAGATCGGGGCCGCGATGGCGTCGAGGACGAAGTCCATGTCCAGATCCGGATCGATTTCGCCGCGGCGGATCGCCGATCGCAGTGCGGCCGCCGTGGTTTGTCGGCGTGGTTCGAAGACGGTGGCCAGGAAGTGATCTCGTAGGGCCGGGTCGTTGGCGAGGTCGGCGACCAGGGCGGGCAGGACTTGGTGTAGCGAGGTATCTCGCAGGGCGGCAATAAGATTGCGCATGGCGATCGTCAGATCGGCGCGGAGATCGCCGGTGTCGGGGGTCGGGTGCAAACCGAGCAGGTCGGCGACCACGTCGACGACAAGGTGCCGTTTCGACGGCCAGCGGCGGTAGATCGCGGGTCGATGGATACCGGCCCTGGCCGCGACCTGACCGATGGACAGGTCGGCATATCCGGTGTCGTCGAGCAGTTCCCTTGCCGCGGCCAACACTGCCGCATCGATTCGGTCCTCCCGAGCCCTGCCCGCCATCAGAAGACCGGTCGCGGCATCAGTACCACTCGCCAGCCATCCGGATCCGGGAACGTCAGCCCACCGTTCTCGTTCCAGTACGGATTCTCCGCCGCCACCGGCTCCACTCCGAACTCACCGAGTCGCCGCGCCGCGCCGTGCATCTGCGCGTCCCCCGAGAAGTACAGCACCAGAAGGTTTTCCGCACTCGGCGCGGCACCGGGACTGCCGTCCACATGGGTGGTGAACTCCAAGTGGTACGCGGCGCCTGGCAATCCGAGCATCACTCCGTCATACCCGGCGTGGTTCTCGAACCGGTACAGCTCACGCAGCCCCAATCCTTCGACATAGAACCGCACCACCTCCGCCAACCGATCGGTAGGGCGGGCAATCCGAACTTGCGCCACTCCCAACGACTCGGGCCAGGTCTCGATCGTTCCGGTCATAATTCGACGGTACGGTACGTACCGTACCGATTGCAAGCAAAGACAAAAAGGCCGCCTTCACGTCACTCGGACATGAAGGCGACCTCCGTCTGTGCCTATTCGGCCGTGCTCGCCCGCCGGCGAACTCGGCGCGCTGCCGCGACCATATTGCGCAGCGACGGCTCCAGTTGCCAGTAGTGGCGCGTCTTCAATCCGCCGTCCGGATTCGCCCATAGTCGTTCCGGAGTAATGGCTTCGGACGCGGCCGTGAGCAATTCGTCCAGCTCGTCGATATCCGGGATACGCGCCGAACGGCTTTCGTAGACACCGGGTCCCACGCCGTGGCTGAGGCCGTGGCCCGAGGCGCAGTCGTGCTCGAGTGCATCGAGCACCCATTCGATGGAGCGGGTGGCGACGAGGGCGGTGACATCGGCGTCCAACTGCTCGATCGCCTCGACCACCTCGGCGCGTCCGGAATAGTTGAGGTGCGTGTGGATTTGGGTTTCCGGCCGCACGCCGGAGGTGGCAAGACGGAATGCGCCGACGGCCCAGCGCAGATACTCGGCGCGACCGGCGGGACGCGACGGCAACATTTCGCGGACGGCGGGCTCGTCGACCTGAATGATCGAGATGCCCGCACGCTCGAGATCGACGACCTCGTCGCGGATCGCCAGCGCCACCTGGTCGGCGGTTTCGTACAGCGGCAGGTCCTGACGGACGAACGAACGCGCGATCATGGTGACCGGACCGGTGACCATGCCCTTGACCGGCTTGTCGGTCAGCGACTGCGCATAGGTGATCCACTCGACCGACATCGCGGCAGGGCGCGAAACATCGCCGTAGATGATCGGCGGTCGGACACAACGGGATCCGTACACCTGAACCCAGCCGAAGCGGGTGGTCGCGAAGCCGTCGAGCAACTCGGCGAAGTACTGGATCATGTCGTTTCGCTCGTGCTCGCCGTGCACGAGCACGTCCAGCCCGATGTCCTCCTGCAAACGGATCGTCGCCTCGATCTCGGCCTCGATCTTCTTGCGATACTCCTGGTAGGAGAGCCTGCCTTCGCCGAGGTCGTGGCGGGCCTGCCGGATTCGGGTGGACTGTGGGAAGGAACCAAGCGTGGTCGCGGGCACCAGCGGCAGATTCAGCTTGCGCTGCTGGGCTTCTCGGCGCACCTCGTAGGGCTCACGCTGACGCATGTCCGGTGTCACCGAGTAAACCCGTTGCCGTACAGCGTGCTTCTGCTTGAAGTGCACTTCGGTCGGCCGCTTGCGCCACTTCTCCGACGGGCCCTCGGTGAGCGCCTTCGCGAGCGAAACCACTTCGCCCACCTTCTGTTTCGCGAAGGCGAGGCGATCGGCGACATTGCCCTCGATGTCGTACTCGGCGAGCACGTCGTATGGCACGTGCAGCAGCGTGGTGCCGGTGGAGACGACCAGGTCGGGGCACACCTCGGCCAGCTCGTTGAGGTAGGACAGCGTGACGACCCGATCGGCTCGCCACACATTGAGCCCACTGATCACCCCCGCATACAAGCGCTTACGACGAATACCGGGAACCTTCGCGAGCTCCTCCGGGTCCATCCGGAAGCTGGCGAGGTCGAGACCGATGGCCTCGACACCGGTGCCGGCCAGAATGGTCAGCGCCGCACCGAAGTCACCGTACTGACCGGTGACCAGGATGCGCGGGCGCAGCGGCGCCTTCGAAAGTCGTTGGTAGGCCTTCTCGAACGCGGCAAGCTCGGTCGGGCCGCGCTCACCGGTGAAGCAGGGCTCGTCCAACTGCACACAGGTGGCGCCGCGCTTGGCGAGGATCTCGAACAGCTGCTCGTAGACCGGAAGCAGCTTGTCGAGCAGGGCGAGGGTATCGAATTCCGCCGCACCTGGGACATGCCCCGCTTTGGAAAGCAGCAGCAGCGACAGCGGCCCGAGTACCACGGGGCGCAGCTCGATACCGCGCTTCTCGGCCCTGTCGAACTCGTCGAGCAGTGCCTCGGGGTGCAGCGAGAACTCGGTGGATTGGTCGAGCTCGGGCTGGCGGTAGTGGTAAGCGGTGCCGAACAGGCGCACCAGCTCGAGTGGCGGCAGGTCGGGCCGGCCGCGGGCCATCAGGAAGTAGAAGTCCAGCGGGTCCAGCTCGTCCTGCAGCGGCTTGAACCTGGTCGGCACCGCGCCGAAGAGCAGCGCGTTGTCGAGCACATGGTCGTAGAAGGAGAAGGTGTTGCCGGGCACCTGGGTCAGTCCGGTGGCGGCGAGCTCGTTGAACTGCCGCTCCTGAATATCGCGCCCGACCGCGAGCAGCTCGTCGCGAGATATCCCGCCGCGCCAATAGGCCTCGAGGGCCCGCTTGAGTTCCCGGTGCGGCCCGATTCTCGGGTAGCCGAGGATGCTCGACCCGTAACCATCGGTGACGTTGACCATGCGCGGGATGCTCCCTTTCGATCACCTGCGCGCGCCCACCGCCGAACGGTGGAACACCGCACAGCGCTGCGCTCTCGGTGTTCGTGCGAGCCGCGACTACGACTCGCTTTCTTGCAGCTTATGCCGGTAACTCCAGCTATCCGGCCATACCCGAAGCCAGATGATGTTCAGCCAACCCACTCACCACGGAGCGAGTCTTACGAGCGACGTTCGCGGCCGGTTCGCTTCCGAGTGGCCGAAGCGCATGCGACGAAGTCGCGAGTCTCGGCCGCTCGGAAGCGAACCTTCGGGGCCGCGAACACGCAGCGCCGCAGGCGCTGCAAATTAAACCTTGTATTGGTAGAAACCGGCGCCGGTCTTCTTGCCCAACAGGCCCGCTTCGACCATGCGCATGAGCAGTGGCGGCGCCGAGTACAGCGGCTCCTTGAACTCGTCGTACATGGAGTCGGCGATCGACTTGACGGTGTCGAGGCCGACGAGGTCGGTCAGCGCGAGCGGGCCCATCGGGTGGGCGCAGCCGAGCACCATCGCCTTGTCGACGTCTTCCTTGGTGGCGAAGCCGGACTCCACCATGCGGATCGAGGAGAGCAGGTACGGCACCAGCAGCGCGTTGACCACGAAGCCGGAGCGGTCGGCCGAGCGGACGACCTGCTTGCCGAGCACGTCACCCGCGAAGGCCTCGGCGCGCTTGGACACGGCCTCGGTTGTCTTGAGCGTGGTGACCAGCTCGACGAGCGGCAGCACCGGAACCGGGTTGAAGAAGTGCATGCCGACCACGCGCTCGGGGTTCGCCGTCGCGACCGCGATTTTCATGATCGGGATGGAGGAGGTGTTGGAGGCCAGCACGGCATCGGGGTCGGTGACGACCTTGTCGAGCTCGCTGAAGATCGCGGTCTTGACCTTCTCGTCCTCGAGCACCGCCTCGACCACCAGCTGGCGGTCGGCGAAGTCGCCGAGGTCGGAGGTGAACCGCAGCCGCCAAGCGGCCTGCTCGCGCTCACGCTCGGTGATCTTGCCGCTGCTGACGCCACGGTCGAGCGACCGCAGGATGCGAGAGCGGCCGGCGGCGGCCAGTTCCCGAGTCTGTTCGAAGACGAGCACGTCGATATGCGCGCGAGCGCACACCTCCGCGATTCCGGCACCCATCTGTCCGGCGCCGATAATGCCGACGCGTTGAATCTTCTCGCTGCTCACGTCCCGCTCCTGCTGTGTTGTCTGGCAATCGGGTGGCTGATGCGAAGGTGTGCTCTGGTGTGAGCGTGCCTTCGATGGACCAAGGTATAGGGATGCCCTCCCCGCTGGGGCTGTTCAGCCGGGAGGGCGGTACACCCCTACTGAAGTAGAGGGCTATCGGTATTCACCTCGGGAACCTCATTCCCTGCGAATCACGAGCTGTTGGCGTCGGGTACTACATACCCAACCCCGCACGGGGCGAGTCTTACGAGCCCCGTTCGCGGCCGGCTCGCTTCCGAGCACTCGAAGCGCATGCGCCGCAGGCGCGAGTCTCGAGTGCTCGGAAGCGAGCCCTCGGGGCCGCGAACACGCGGCGCGGAGGCGCCGCCATGTCTCAGCCGCCATGTCTCAGTGGAACTGGCCCTCTTCGGTGGAGCCCTTCAGGGCGGCCGTCGAGGTGTTCGGGTCGACGGTGGTGGCGATCAGGTCGAAGTAGCCTGCGCCGACCTCACGCTGGTGCTTGGTGGCGGTGTAGCCACGCGCCTCGGCGGCGAACTCGCGCTCCTGCAGGTCGACGTAGGCGGTCATGCCCTCGCGGGCGTAGCCGTAGGCCAGGTCGAACATGCCGTAGTTGAGCGAGTGGAAGCCGGCAAGGGTGATGAACTGGAACTTGAAGCCCATCGCGCCGAGCTCCTTCTGGAACTTCGCGATGGTCGCGTCGTCCAGGTGCGCCTTCCAGTTGAAGGAAGGGGAGCAGTTGTAGGCGAGCAGCTGGTCGGGGAACTCGCTGCGGACGGCCTCGGAGAACTTCTTGGCCAGCTCGAGATCGGGCTTGCCGGTCTCCATCCAGATCAGGTCCGCGTACGGCGCGTAGGCCTTGGCACGGGCGATGCATGGCTCGATGCCGTTCTTGACGCCGAAGAAGCCCTCGGCGGTACGGGTGCCATCGAGGAACGGCTTGTCGCGCTCGTCCACATCGGTGGTGATCAGCGTGGCGGCCTCGGCATCGGTGCGGGCGATGATGACCGAAGGGACGTCGGCGACATCGGAGGCGAGACGCGCGGAGGTCAGGGTGCGGATGTGCTGCTGGGTCGGGATCAGCACCTTGCCACCGAGGTGGCCACACTTCTTCTCCGAGGCGAGCTGGTCTTCCCAGTGCACGCCTGCCGCGCCGGCCTGGATCATGGCCTTCTGCAGCTCGTAGGCGTTCAGCGCGCCACCGAAGCCGGCCTCGGCGTCGGCGACGATCGGGGCGAGCCAGTTCTTGACCGAGTCGTCACCCTCGACCCTGGCGATCTCGTCGGCGCGCAGCAGCGCGTTGTTGATGCGACGCACGACGGCGGGGACCGAGTTGGCCGGGTAGAGGCTCTGGTCCGGGTAGGTGTGGCCGGAGAGGTTCGCATCACCGGCGACCTGCCAACCGGACAGGTAAATGGCCTGGAGGCCGGCGCGCACCTGCTGCACGGCCATGTTGCCGGTCAGGGCGCCGAGGGAGTTGATGTAGTCCTCGTTGTTCACGAGGTCCCACAGGATCTCCGAACCGCGGCGGGCCAGCGTGGCCTCTTCGACGACGGTGCCCTGGAGCTTCGACACCTGCTCCGCGGTGAAGTTACGGGTGACGCCCTTCCAGCGAGGGTTGGTGTCCCAATCCTGCTGGATTTCCGCGGCGGTCTTCGGGGTGCCGGTGGTCATCTCTGACTCCACTTCCTCGTTGATGGGTTCGCCCCACGGTCGAGCAATGCTCGAACTGCTGGAGCGGTTATTCGCAGGCTTGCTAGGCCCATGGGGTGTACTTCCACACGATGACACACCAGGAAATAGCCGTCTACCTGTTGCTAGTGTGAATCTCAGCTAGGTTTCCGCAGGCCTTTGCTAACTTTGCGAAATTTGCTGGTTAATTGCAAGCATAAAACCTACCGACGAGTAGCGCTGACATGCGGTTTTAGCGTAACGATCGTACTGTTAGAGATCGCCGAGTTCGCTACCATCGACCCCCACCGGCATTCCATGCTGTGAGGACCTTCACAGCTTCGGGCGGGTGCCCTCGGTGTGGGCTCCGCCACCTTCGAGTGGGGCCGCGCGCGTCCAGTCGGGCAGACTGTGTCGGCGAGCCGCGGCGGACACCGGACGCCGATCAACCCGACAGGAGCACCATGCGGAAACTGTGGTTCACCACGGCAGTCGCCTGCGTTTGTGCCGCAAGCCTGCTGGCCATCCCCGCGGCCACCGCCGAACCGGCGGGCGGACAGGGCACCGTCACGTCCACTGCTCCGCTCGCCGCGGTCGCGACGCCGCCCGCTGCGGTGAACTCCACCCGCATCCTCTATCGCACCAGCACCGCGAACGACGTACCGACCGAGGCGAGCGCCGCCGTCTACTTCCCGCAAGGCGAGCCACCCGCGGGTGGCTGGCCGGTGATCGCCTGGGCGCACGGCACCGTCGGACTCGGCGACGACTGCGCCTACAGCACCGCGGGACCGAGCGCCGTGGATCGCGACTGGGCTTACCTGGACACCTGGCTGAAGCAGGGCTACGCCATCGTGGCCGCCGATTACGCAGGACTCGGCACACCCGGCGAGCATCCCTACCTCAACGGGATGGTCATGGCACACAACGTCGTCGATGCCGTACAGGCCGCGACCAGGCAGTACTCGTCGCTCGCGAAGAAGTGGGCGGTCGTCGGACAGTCCCAAGGCGCGGGTGCGGCCGCCTATACCGCGCGCTACGCCACCGAACTAGGCGGTCCCGAACTGGACTATCGCGGCGCGGTCACCACCGGTGTGCCCGCCTACATCGAGGACATACTGCTGCCGCTCGCTCCGCATATCCCGCCCATCGAACTGAGCCCGCACAGCACCGCCTACGTGCTGTACATCCTCAACGGCCTGCGCACTACCTTCTCGGAAGCAGCCGGACGCGGTCCGTCCGAAAACCGCGCCGGGCCGAGCGAAGGCGAGGCAGCCGCCTTCCCGACGCTGAACGTCGAGTCCTTCCTCACCGACTCCGGCCGCGAGTGGCTGACTCGGGCCCGGGATGCGTGCATCGTGCCCTTCGGCGACGAACTGGCAGCGCGCGGCGTCGTGCTCGGCGACCTGTTCTCCCGGCCGCTGCTGGAGATCCCCGACTTGCACGGTTTCCTCGCTCGGTACATGGCGCTGCCCGAATCCGGCTACAACAAGCCGATTTTCATCGGACAGGGTCTGCGCGACACCGACGTCATCACGCCGGAATCCCTGCGCTGGGCAGCCGTACTGGAAGCGAACGGCCAACCGGTCACCCTGCACACCTATCCCACCGACCACAGTGGAACCGTCAACGCTTCGCTGCCGGATTCCGTGCCGTTCGTACAGCGCCTGTTCGCCTGACACACACCTTGTGCTGAATGGTCAGTGCCGCGGTGCGTGGGTTCGGTGCCAGTGTTCGGCGATGTCGATACGGCGAGTGATCCAGACGTCGTTGTGGGACTGAATGTGATCGAGGAAGCGTTCCAGGGCGGCGGTGCGAGCCGGGCGGCCGACGATGCGGCAGTGCAGGCCGACGGAGAGCATTTTCGGGCTGCCTTCGATGCCTTCGCGGTAGAGCACGTCGAAGGCGTCGCGCAGATGAGTGAAGAACTGCTCGCCGCTCGGGAAACCCGCGGGCGACGCGAAACGCATGTCGTTGGTGTCCAAGGTGTACGGGACGACCAGGTGGTTGCGGTTGTGGACGACGACCCAATAAGGCAGGTCGTCGGCGTAGGAGTCGGAGTCGTAGACGAATCCACCGTGCTCGACCACCAGTTGCCTGGTGTTCGGGGAGTCGCGCCCGGTATACCAGCCGAGCGGTGCGGTACCGGTCAACTCGGTGTGCACACGGACCGCCTCCGCCATATGCGCACGCTCGGTCTCCCTGTCGGCGAGTTGGTAGGACTTCCAGCGCAGGCCGTGACTGGCGATCTCATGGCCCAACTCACGAAAGGCCGCTACCGCCTCCGGATTTCGCTGCATGGCCCGAGCAACCGCGAAAATCGTGAGCGGAAGGCCGCGGCGCTCGAATACCCGAAGCACCCGCCACAGACCGGCGCGGGAGCCGTACTCGTAGATCGACTCCATGCTCATGTGCCGGTTCGGAAATGCTTCCGCCGGAGTCATTTCCGAGAGGAAGGTCTCCGAATGCGAGTCGCCGTCGAGGACACTGTTCTCGGCGCCCTCTTCGTAGTTGAGCACGAACTGGACCGCGATCTTCGCGCCGCCCGGCCACTTCGGATCCGGCGGCGTCGCACCGTAACCGCGGAAATCCCGCGTGCTCATTCGCCGAACTCACCGTAGAGCCGCAGCCTCGCGAGCCCGCCGTCCGGGTAGACATCCAGGCGAACCTCCTCGACCGACGCCGCCATCGGCGCGATCGCGAATCGGTGCCTGGTATCGGGCAACAACGCGGTGCGCGGCAGCAACTCCAGCTCGGTGCCATCGGTGGTGCGGCCGGTGAGCCGCGCGGCACCGGGGCTGTTGCCGAGGAAGTAAGACGTATCGATCTCGGCGAGCCGGATAAGTCCTGCTCCGGCGAGCCGGATGTGTACCCAGTCATTGCCGTCGTCGCGGCGGCGTGCGGTCTCCCAGCCGTCGCCCATCTTCCCGGCCAGACCGGGATAGAGCAGCTGGTTGGGCGAGCTGTAGAAGCGGTTGGAGCAGTCGATCACCAGCGCGCCGTTCTCCAGCGCGGCCAGATCCAGCGGGCCGAGACCCAGCAGCCCCGGATCGGGGCGACCCTCCCCGTACACCCGGAGACGAGCGACGCCGCCATCCGGGTGCATGGTGAGTTTCACATGGGTCCAACGCTTTTCGTTCTCGACGGCGAACGGATTGCGGCTGTCGCCCGTTACCGGAGCGCGGTCGACAAGGGTGAACCAGTCGTCACGTTCGGCGATCGTCTCGGCATCCGGATAACCCTCGACCTCCAGGGCCGACACCGATACCGCGGGCGGATAGTTGCCTTTGAACCAGGCGGTGTCCACCACGATGCCGCGTATGACGCCGGGCACGCCGAGTCGAACGATGGCCGAATCGTCACCGGGCATGCCCCGATGCCTGCGGGTCTCCCAGCCGTCGTAGAGCTGGCCCTTGTGACCGAAGGTCGACGGCCGGTATTGGGAGGGTCCCGGATTGATCAAATTCTCCTTCTCCGCGAAGAATTCGTCATCGGCCCAGATCACCGCCCCACCGAGCGGCCGGACCGCCAGGTCCGGAAGCAGTGTGAAGTCGATCGGAGTGACGCCGTCGCTGTCCATCTACGCCTCCTGAGATATCGGTGCACGCGAGACCAGCGCCTGCAAGACCCCAATGGTCAGTGCGGGAGTCAGGTCGCTCAACTCGGAAGCGGTGCGAGCGCCGCACTGCACACCACGTAAAACGGTGGCCGCCAATGCTTCCGCGGTGGCCGGCTCGTCCATGACACCGCCGGATCGCCGTTCGAGATAGGCCTGCAAGCGCGGAACCGCGATGGCGGTGGCCTGCCGGAAGAACTCGTAGGTCGCCAGCCAGCGAGTGACCAGATGTCCGGGGTGCATGTCCCAGCCCTGGTAGTAACCGCGGCGCAGCGAGCGAGTGACCAGCCGATGATGGTTGCGCAGTGCGGCTTCCGGCTCGGTGTCCGGCACGATCTGGGTAGAGCCGTCGCAGACCCAGACTCCGGTCTGCGCCGCGGCCGCCTGCATGACCGCCTTGGCGTAGTCCGCGGCGGGATGATCGAGTGCCTGGTCGGGTGCGGAAATGCCACACGCTGCCGTGTAATCGTAAGTGCCGAAATGCAATCCGCTACAGCGGCCGTCGGCGAGCCCGATCATCTCGGCTATCGGAGCGGTGCCGTCAGCGGCGATGATGGCCTGCGGGCTTTCGATCTGCAGCTCGAAACGCAGTGTGCCTTCGGCGAGGCCGTAGCCGCGTTCGAAGCCTTCGGCCAGCGCGACGAGCGCCGATACCTGTGCGGCCGCCCGAATCTTGGGCACGGTGAAAACGAATCCCGCCGGGACGCCTCCCGCGGCATCGAGCACCAGTTCCAGAGTGCGCAGGGCCCTTCGGCGTTCGGTGCCCGCGAGGCCCTTCGTCCGGATACCGAAGCTCACCGGGCCGCTCGATTGTTCCGCGAGGGCGGCGAGGACCGTGCCCGCCGTGTCGGCCGCCTTGTCCTCCTCGTCGTCCGAGCGGAATCCGTAGCCGTCCTCGAAGTCGATGCGCAGATCCTGGATCGGGTTGCGCTGGAGGCGTTCACGCACCGCGGGCAGCGACTGCGTGCTGTCGAGCTCGGCGAGCATGTCGTGGTGTCGGTCGAGCAGTTCCGTTGCCGCGTTACCCCATTCGACCGGCGTATCGGCACTGATGCGATCGGCGGGCACGTAGGCCGTGTGGATCGGCTGCGACCGGCCGTCGGGGCCTGGATAACGCATGCGCAGTTCGCTATCAACCGTATCGAGCATCGCGTCGACGCGGGCGCGGACGTTCGCGGGTAGCCGGGTCACCCCTGCTCTCCTTTCTGAATGACATGCCAGATCCGGTCGGCCGTCATCGGCAACCGGTCCAGTCGTACCCCGACAGCATCGCGGATGGCATTTGCCAGGGCCGGGGCGACCGGGTTGTAGGGCGATTCGCTCATCGACTTGGCACCGAGCGGGCCGAGGTCATCGGCCGTTTCGGCGAAGTACACCTCGGTGCGCGGCACGTCGGCGAACTGCGGAACGTGGTAGTGCCGCACTTCCCGCGTGGTCACCACACCGTTGTCGCTGCGCATGTCCTCATAGAGCGCGGTACCGATGGCCTGCGCCACGCCGCCCTCCACCTGTCCTCGGCACTGCACCGGATTGAGCACCGTGCCCGCGTCGGCGGCCTGGATGGACTGGAGGATGCGCACGGATCCGGTGTCCTGCTGGACCGCGACCCGGAACGCGTGCACATTGAAACTGACCGAGCGGGGACTTCCGTCGTGGTCGCCGCGCGCGGACAGCTCGCCGTCGGCCAGCAGTTCCGCCGCGACGAGCAACCGGTCGCCGCAGCGGACACCATCGGGCCGCAGTTCGCAGTCCGACTCGGCCAGCCCGCTCAGTTCAGATGCCCTGGCCAGGATTCGGCCACGTAAAGACAGGGCTGCCGCGTAGGAAGCCTTACCTGCCACCGTGATTCCGGTCGACCCGAACGCGCCGGTATCGTGCCCGACCAGGTCGGTGTCGGACTGCCTGACCAGCACCTGGCGGACATCGGCGTTCAGCGCGGTTGCGGCGATCTGGGCGTGCACCGTTGTAGTGCCGTTGCCGAATTCCGCGGTGCCGACCCGTATTTCGTAGCGACCATCGGCGCGTAGCAGGGCGATCGCTTCGGAGCGGTGTCCGCGCGGCGGGATGGTGGCGATCATGGACAGCGCCATGCCCTCGCCCACCCGCCATTCCGGGCCTGGGGCCGCGATACCGTTGCCGCGCGACAATGCTCGCTCGGCGATATCGATACACTGGTCGAGGCCATAACTTCCGAACGTCAGGTCGCTGTCGTCGACTTCCGCGCCGACGAACCGATCCCCCGGCACCACCACATTGCGGCGCCGGAACTCGAACGGGTCGACGCCGACGGCACGCGCCAGCTCGTCGAGGGCCGACTCGACACCGAAGATGATCTGCCCGAGGCCATATCCGCGGAACGCGCCGGAGGGAATGTTGTTGGTGTACACCGACTGTGCGTCGACCCGCTTGTTGGCACAGCGGTAGACCTCCACCGATTCGCCGACACCGTGGAACATCACCCCCACACTGTGATTGCCGTACGCGCCCGCATCGGCGAGCACGTCGACCGCGAGCGCGGTCAGTACGCCGTCGGCATCCGCGCCCGCCGTCACCTCGACTCGCATCGGATGCCTGCATGTCGCGGAGGTGAACTCATCGGACCTGGTGAACTCATACTGCACCGGTCGCCCGGTCCGCAGCACCGCCAACGCGATGAGGTCCTCGGCCAGCATCTCCTGCTTGGCGCCGAAACCGCCGCCGACGCGGGTCGCGAAGACCCGCACCCGTTCCCGGGGTAGTCCGAACACCTCGCACAATTCGTCACGTACAAGGAACGGCACCTGCGTACTGCATCGGATCACGAGCCTGCTGTGCTCGTCCAGCCAGCCGATGCCACCGTGCGTCTCCAGATGCACGTGCTGTGCACGCGGAGAATGCCAAACCCCATGCACCACATGAGCGGCCGCCACCAACCCCCCGGCCACATCGCCGACCTCGCCGTGCACCTCGGCAACCAGATTCCGCTCCGCATCGGCGATCCGAGCCGACTTCGGTTTACCACCATGTAGTTTCGGCGCCCACGCACTCAACGCCTGCGCCGGATCGAACACGGCGGGAAGCACCTCGTACTCCACCCGCAACGCCCGGCACCCGGCCCTGGCAATATCGAGGCTCTCGGCAACGACGGCGGCTACCCGCTGCCCGACGAATCGCACCGTCCGATCCAACACATAGGTGTCATCGGGATCGTCCATCCGAAACTCGTGGCGCGCCGTCGAAAACGCGACATCCGGTGCATCCGCCCAGGTGAACACCGCATGCACGCCGGGAAGCGCCTCGGCGGACGAGGCATCGATCGAAATGATCCGCGCATGTGGATGAGGGCTCGGCAGCACCGCGATATGCAGAGGGGCGGTCGGAGGGGCCATTGCGGGGTCGGCGGTGGGGTCGACATCGCGGGCACGGACATCGAAAGTGAACGGCTCTGTCCCGGTCACGATACGAGCCGCTGCCGGCGCGGCAGTTCCGCTACCGATGTGGCCCGAACCGGGGCTGGAGGCTCTGGATCCCGATGAATCGGAGACCTTGCCGGAGTCGACAGCGCACCGGGGCAGATCATCGGCTCCACGTTCCGCCGGTGCGGTTTCCCAGGCATCCGGCTCGGGGCAGGCGGATGCGGCGGTGAGCGCGTCGACGATGGCTCGATATCCCGTGCAACGGCACAGGTTTCCCTTCATCAGCTCGGGAAGTTCGGCCGTGTCGGGGGCGGTCGATCGGCTGCCACAGCCGAGGCCCGCGGCGGTGACCACCATGCCTGCCGTACAGAAGCCGCATTGGAAGGCGGCCGCGTCGATGAATCGCTGCTGCACCGGGTGTAGATCGTCGATGGTGCCGAGACCGGACGCTGTGGTGATGATGCGATCGGCGGCACGGTAGGCCGGAATGATGCAGGAGTGCACGGTCATTCCGTCGAGTTGGACCGAGCAGGCGCCGCAGTCGCCCGCGTCGCAGGCTTTCTTCACGGCCAGGTGGCCGGTTTCGCGGAGCAGAGTGCGTAGGCATTGACCCGGGCGGGGGTCGGCCTGCACCGAATGGCCGTCGACCTCGAATTTCATTGCGGCACGCCCGGTTCAGTTCCTAGCTCATCGGCGACTTGCTCGGCGAGTAACACGGTGACGTGACAGCGCCAGTCCGGTGCGCCGTGCGGATCGTCGAACCAGAGCAGCGGATCGATCGATGAGATGGCGGTCTGTATCCGGTCGGCGCTGGGCGGTTCGGCGAAATCCAGCACGATCGGCCTGCTGGTCGCGGCGGTGATGGTGAGCGCACACCGATCGTCGCGCTCGCGGCGTCCCATCACCACTGCTCCGGAGCGGCCGAGCGGCGACAACGCGATCTTCCGGAAAGCTGTGCGCGCGAGCAGGCTTCGCGTCGGAATGATGATCGACCGCAGTACCTCGCCGGGCAGCAGCGCATTGATTCGAGGACCGATAACGAACTCCCGCAGCGGAATACGCCGATCGGTGCCGTCCGGCGACCACACGAGCGCGACCCCGTCGAGCGCGGTCACCGCGGCAAGCACACCACCCGCGGGCAACGCCGAGCACACGTTGCCGCCGACAGTCGCGGTCCGCCAGATCTTGTGCGAGGCGAGCAGGGCCCGGCAGCCCTGCGCGAACAGTGCGGTCCCCGGCCACTCCGGCCGCAGCACCGCCGTACCGAGCTCACGGCCGGGCGACGCACCGGCGAACTCGGTCAATGTGCAGGTAGCCGCGATCTCCAGCCCCTCAGGGGTCTCCGACAATGCGGTCCAGCCCAGTGCGGTGATGTCGACCAACCGCTCCAACCCCTCCTGCGGCTCGGAGAACAAGTAGGTACCCCCGGCGAGAATCCCACACGAGCCACCCAAAACCACCAGGTCAGCCCGCTCCCGAGCTACCGTCACCTCCCGGATCGTGTCCAGGTCCACGTCGCACCTCACCTCCACTACCTCTGTCGCCAGAGTAGAAGCCGAGAGTTGCCGCAATGTTGCGCAACACCCACCCACATTGCGCCACCGTTACCGCGACACCTCCGGCACCCCTCCCGAACAGCACTGTCCCGGCCGCCGCGATGCCCGCGATAGCCCTTTCGGCGGTCCGCTGTGAACGCGGTCAGATCCGACGCGATGGTTACGGCCCTCCCTGCGCGGTACGCGCCGGCCTCAGCCCGCCTTCGCGACCAGCGCCGCCTGCGCTCGAGCCACCCGCACTCCGACGCTCTGCTCGTCGACGGTCCGAACCTCGCCGTCGCGAACGACCTCGCGCCCATTCACGATCAACGCGGCAAGCGGTGGCGCCGAGCCGAGGATCAGTGCGGTCACCGGGTCGTCGATGCCGGCGTGTGCCGGGGTGTCGAGACGCCACAGCGCGAGGTCAGCGAGCTTGCCTGGTTCGATCGAGCCGATCTCGGCGGCGCGGCCGAGTACTCGCGCGCCGCCGATCGTGGCCAGCGACAAGGCTGTTCGCACGCTCAGTGCGCGCGGGCCGCCCTTGGCGCGGGCGTAGAGCAGCGCATTGCGTGGCTCCTCGATCATCGAGCTCGACTCGTTGCTCGCCGCGCCGTCCACGCCGAGTCCGACTGCCGCGCCCGCGGCGAGCAGGTCGGCGGTGCGGGCGATGCCTGCGCCCAGGCGGCCGTTGGAGGTGGGACAGTGCGCGATTGCGGTGCCGGACTCCGCGAGCGCGGTGATGGCCGCGTCGTCGAGGTGCACGGCGTGCGCGAACCACACATCGGGGCCGATCCAGCCGAGCTGCCCCATGTATTCCGCTGGCGTGCAACCGAACTGCGTCATGCAGAAATTTTGCTCGTCGAGGGTCTCGGCGAGATGGGTGTGCAGTCGCACCCCGGCATCGCGGGCAAGCGTGGCGGTTTCACGCATCAGGTCCGCGGTGACCGAGAACGGTGAGCACGGCGCGAGGGCAATGCGCAGCATCGAGTCGAACGACCGATCGTGCCAGCGCGAGATCGCGTCCGCGCTCGCCGTCAGCACGGCGTCCAGCGATTCCACCACGTGATCGGGCGGCAGCCCACCGGAACTCGCACCGAGGTCCATCGAGCCTCGACACGGGTGGAAGCGCAATCCCACCTCCGCCGCGGCCGCGATCTCGGCACCGAGCAGGTCGCCGCCCGCGTGTGGAAAGACGTAGTGATGGTCGGTCGTGGTGGTGCAACCGGTGCGCGCCAGCGCGCACAGTGCTCCGGTCGCCGCGACCCGTACCGCCTGCTCATCGATGCCAGCCCAGATCGGGTAGAGCGTGGTGAGCCACTCGAACAGGGTGTTATCCGCCGCGAGACCCCGCGTAATCCATTGATAGAGATGGTGATGAGTGTTCACCAGGCCGGGAGTCAGCAAGCAGCCACGGCCGTCGATGCGCGGCACCCCATCGAAATCGGGCGCGGCGCCCGCAGCGACGATGCCGATCCTGTTGCCGTGCACCGTCACATAGCCGCGACGGAACTCCGTGCCGGCCGCGTCGACGGTCGCGACCGCGCAGCCGTCGATGACCAGCGTCGGCTCGGCTACGCCCGCCATGCCGGCCCCGCATCGGGCGCGTCTTCCCGGGACACTGTGGCGTGGATCAGCCCGTAGGGCCGATCGGCGGCGTGGAACACCTCGCCATGATTATCGATACCGAACCTGCCTAGGTCGTAGTCGAAGTGGTGCTTGTTCGGCGCGGCGAGCCGGACCTCGGCGAGCACCGGGTACGCCTCGAGCGCGGCCGCACCCATGGCGAACAGCGTCTGCTGCAATGCCTTCGAATGCAGTGTCGCGAAACTCTCGACCAACCGGGCCCGAATACCCGTGTACACCTCGTCCCAATCGACGCCCATGGTGGTCGTGAAGCGCCACTGCGCGACGAGCGCGGTCGCCAGCATGCGGTCGTGTGTCGGTGCGAGAGTGGTGAATTCGTCGGTGCGGAAGTCCGCGAACTCGGATCCGGTCGACTTCAGAATCACCAGATCCCGCACGCCGCCGATGACCCAGGCCCGCTGATCGCTGCCCTTGCCGCGCACCGTCACCGTGGCCGTGCGCACCTCGGGACCGGTCCTGGTCCAGGTGTGGTCGTGCTCGCTGCCGCCGACCGAAACCCGTTGCCAGGCATACTCTTCGACCTCGATGCGCGCGCTGTCGACCGGCTCGACGTCGGAGACGAAGTGCCCGGCCAGCGCGAGCGCGTATTCCTCGATGGTCTGCACCCCCGGCTCTTTCGCATAGGCGTACGCGGTGTTCTTCTGGGTGTCGGTGGGCAGCACTTTCGACTGGTCGCCGCTGATGTAGGCGTCGGCGAAATCACCGCGTAGCACCGTGGATACGTTCAGGTCGCGGATCTCGTGGCGCGCTTCGTCCCGGTAGATGCGGACGACCCGGTTCTCGGCCTTGCCGTATCGGTTGTCCGACAGCACGATCGGCCCGGTCAGTTCCATGAATGGATCAGCTCCCTCGATAGGTGGAAAAGGCAAAGGGCGACAGCAACAACGGGACGTGATAGTGCCGCTTTTCGGCGACGACGAACGTCACCGAAACCTCGGGGAAGAACGAGTCGACCCGCAGCTCGGCGAAATAGGATCCGGTGTCGAACACCAGCCGATAGGTACCCGCGGCGAGCGCGGCGCCGAGCGCGCCGATCCGGCCGTCGGCATCGGTCACGCCCGCATCGAGCCGCTGCGTGCCGTCGTACAGCGTTACCGCGATACCCGCCGCGGGCGCACCTCGGACCGTGTCGAGCACGTGCGTGCTCAGCGTGCTCATTCGGTGAATCCGAGCATGCGGTTCAACCGGATTCGATTGATCTTCGCCAATTCTGTTCGCATCACTCGCCTTTCGGTCTGCGGATCGTTGCCGAGCCTGGTGTAGAGCAGTTCGAGCAGCTCGGCCCCGGATTTTCCGGTCGCGCACACCAGGTAGATATGACCGAACCGCGCCTCGTAGGCGCGGTTGCCCTCGGCGAGCGCGGCCCGTATCGAGTCGGCTGTGGTAGCGACGGCCGCCTGCTCGCGCGCGGATACCGCGGTGTCCGGCAGATCCCCGATGCGCGGGTGCCCCTCCAGTGCGCGATCGAGCTCGGATGCGGGCAGTTCGGCCACCACCGCGTCGGCCGTCGCCAGCAAGACTTCGATGTCGGCGTACGGCCGCCCCGAGGCCACCGCGGCCGCCCATTCCGGTGCCGAGCAACAGGCGAGCAATACCGCGACGGCTTCCAACTCGGGCAGCGCGTTGAACCCCGCCAGGCCCACACCGTGGTGTGTCATCGGTCCAGCATCGAATACCGGCAGCCGGGTTGCCACCCGAACGGGATAGATCACTTCCGGCGTGTCGCGTAGACCCGCCGCGAGCGTTCGTCGACTGCATACCATCTGTGGGAAACCTGCTGGCAACGGTATCGGGCTACCGTTCTACACATGGGTGTTCCCAACCT
This sequence comes from Nocardia arseniciresistens, assembly GCF_046764875.1. NCBI lineage: Bacteria > Bacillati > Actinomycetota > Actinomycetes > Mycobacteriales > Nocardiaceae > Nocardia > Nocardia arseniciresistens. The sequence continues at coordinate 427,773 of NZ_JBKORD010000004.1, read as the reverse complement.
TGGCGCCGGTACCGAACACGGCGGCGATCCACTACGTGGTGCGGACCGAACAGGCGGCACCGGTGCCCCCGAGTGCGTAGGCATCGTGCTCGCCGCGGGTGCGGGAACGCGTTATGGAAAGCCGAAAGTGCTCGCCGAAGGCGGCGCCTGGTTGCACTCGGCAGTAGCGGCATTGCGCGGCGGCGGCTGCGATCCGATCATCGTGGTGCTCGGCGCAACGGGTCCGTCGCCGGAGATCGTCGACCTACCCGCCGGCGTGCGCCATGTGTGGGCGGCGGACTGGGCGACGGGCATGAGCGCTTCCTTCCGCGCCGGGCTCATCGCCGCATCGCGAACTTCCGCCGCTTACGCCGCGATAATGCCGGTGGATACCCCCGATGTCGGAGCCGATGTCGTCGCCAGGGTCACCGGCGCCGCCTTCGCGGCACCGAGCGGCCTTGCTCGAGCTGTATTCCACAACACACCGGGGCATCCCGTTGTGCTCGCGCACAAGCACTGGACCTCGGCATGTAGGGAAGCCGTAGGAGATTCCGGCGGCCGCACCTATTTGTCCGGTAACAACGATATGGTGTGCGTCACGTGCGACGATTTGGCAACGGGCAACGATCGTGATTACCCGGCTTCGGCCGCACGGTGATCGGAGTTAACTGATGCGCGACATCGTCGAGGATCTACTGCGACTATGGCATTCCGGGCGTACCGGAGGGCTGGCAACCATAGTGCGCACCATCGGTTCCGGTTCACTTCCGGTGGGCGCGGCGATCCTGGTCGACGCGAACGGCTCCATCTACGGCTCGATGCTCGGCGGGTCCGTCGAGTCGACCATCTACGATGCCGCCGTCGAAGCCGCCAGCACCGGCAGGCGCGGGCTGCACCGTTTCGGGGTCCCGATCGGCGAGGCGGGCCTGGACTCCGGCGGCATGATCGACGTCTTCATCGAACCGTTCTCCCGCCGTGATTTTCCCGAATTCCCCACTGTCGCAGCGGAAATCGCCGCAAACCGGCGGGTCACCGTGTTCACCGTCGTGTGGAATCCGGACGCCGACCTCATCGGCCAGCACCTGGTCACCGATAAGCGGCACGCCACGGAATTGGTCGCGCTACCCGAATCGGATCTGTTCGTCGCGTCGTTCCCGCCGCCGCCGCGGCTGCTCATCTTCGGCGCCAACGCCTTCGCGGCGGCACTCACCGTGCAGGCGAAGCTGCTGGGCTATCGCGTCACCATCTGCGACTCGCGTGACACCGTCGCCACTCCCGACGCCTTCCCCGGCGCGGAAGTCGTCGTGGACTGGCCGCATCGCTACTTGAATACCCTGTCCGCGGCGGGTGAGATCGACAGCAACACCGGGATTGTCGTGCTCTCCTACGATCCGAAGTTCGAGATCCCGCTGCTGACGGTGGCATTGCGACTACCTGAGCTCGGCTATCTCGGTGCGGTCGGCTCCAGAGCCGCGCACCTCAGGCGCATCGAGGACCTCCAGGCGGGCGGCTTCGACGACGCGATGCTCGCGCGTCTGCACTCACCCGCCGGGCTCGATGTCGGCGCGCGGACCGCGGCCGAGGTCGCGATCTCGATCGCCGCGCAACTGCTTGCCGCCCGATCCGGTCGGACCGGGCGGCACCTATCCGAAAGTGTCGACACCGCGCAATCCGCGCAAGCATTCGCTTGATCGGCGAAGGGGGAGAATTTTATTTCAGGGCGGGGTTCTCGGCGTACACCTCACGCAGCACCGACAGATCGAACAGCTGATCGGCCTTGATGTCGATCTTGGCGGTGCGCAGCGCGGCGATGTTCTGTTCGATCAGCGAATCGGTCATGCTCAGCAGGCCGTTGGCCGTGGTGTCCTGCGAAACGACAAGGCCGTTCTGCGCGATCGCCTCCTTGGTCTGCTCGGCCAGGTCGAGCTTCTGATCCTTGCCGTACACCTCGACGGCCAGCCTCGCTGATTCCGCAGGGTCCCCGATGGCGTCCTTCCAGCCCTTGATCTCGGCGATGAGGAAGGCCTTGAGCTTGTCGCGCTCCTTGTCGATGGTGGATTGCTTGACGGTCAGCGTCTCGGCGACCAGCGGCAGGTTGTAGTCAGCGAACAAGAAGTGATTGTTCTCGAATCCCTTCGCTGCCAAGGTAATCGGTTCATTGGTGACATAGCTGACCCAGCCGTCGACCTCGCCGTTGGCCAGCGGAGTCGGATCGAACTGGGCGGGCACGATGGTGACATCGCTCGGCTTCATGCCGTTGGCGGCCAACAGCGCGCCGAAGATCAACTGGTTGGTGTCCTGCACACCGATCTTGCGGCCCTTCATGTCCGCGGGGGTCTTGATCGGCTTCGCGGCGGAACTGACGATCGCGAAGGGGTTCTTCTGATAGGTGGTGCCCACGATCTTCGCGGGCAGGCCCTCGAGAATGGCGGGCGCGGTGGTCTGCGGCGCCGAGGTACCGAGCCACACTTTGCCGGTGTCGAGCCCGGCCTCGACGGATGTGCTCGCCGCACCGCCCGCGATCAAGTTGACGGAGCCGAAACCCGCCTCCTTGTAATAGCCCTTCGAATCGGCGAAGTATTCGCCCGCGAATTCGATGTTTTTCAACCAGGAGAGCTGGATCGCGACGGTGCCGTATTTCGAACCGTCGTCGCTCGAGCCGCCCGATGAGCTGCTGGAATCGGACCCGCATGCGGCGAGCAGTCCGGTGCCGCCGAGCACAGCGCCTGCGAGCGCGGAGTAGCGGAGGAATGAACGGCGGTCCAGAAACTCTGTTGTCATGCGCCGAATCTAGGTCGATTCCGTTTCGATTTCTTTACTTTCAGGTTCCGAGCATTAATTCGCGCGAATCTCGGCATCAACGGCGACCGGCTTCGGGGCCGAAGCGAGCGAGCACGAGGTTTTCGATCACACCGACGACCGCGTACAGGATCACCGACACGATGGTGACGATGACGATCGACGCCCACAGCTTGTTGTACTGGAACGTCGGAATGGCACGGATCAAGCTCGCGCCCAGGCCGGTGCCACTGCCGAGCCATTCCCCGAGCAGCGCGCCGATCAGCGCGCCGGGCACCGAGATTCGGGCCGCGGCGAACACCGAGGGCAGCGCGGCAGGGACCGCGACCATCCGCAGGCCGGTCCAGCGCGAGCCACCGTAGGCGGTCACCAGGTCGAGCGCCTGCCGTGGTGCGTTGCGCAATCCCGCCATGATCATCACAAGCGCCGGGAAGAACACCACGATCGCGGCCATCACCGTGACACCGGCGACCCCACGCCCGAACACCAGCACGATGATCGGCGTCAGCGCTACCAGCGGCACCGAGCGAAGCAGCATGGCGACCGGAAGGAAGGTCTGTTCGACCGCAGCGAACGATACGAACAGCGCGGCAACCACCAACGCGGCCCCCATCCCCAACCCGAACCCGATCGCCGCGTCCCGCAACGTGATCTGTAGATCGTCGAAAATCGCCTGTCGCGCTGTCCCCGCATTCTCGGCGGTGACGAGGTACTTCCAGATATCGCTCGGCGTCTTACCCACCCGCGGCCCGACCTGCGGGAACGCCTTCAAGAAGACGTACCAGATGGCGAGCATCAGCAATAGCGATGTGAACAGCGGGAACAGGAACCGCCCTATCCGCCGCAGTACATCCACGGTGCCCGCGGCGGCACTCGGCCGAGACGCCTGGATGTCGACCGCCGTGGCGTCGCGCACCTTGGCCGGGTCCGTGCCGTCGACTCCGTCGCTCACGACTGCTCCTCGCTGACGCTCGGCTCCGTCGTGCGCAACGCGCACAGTGACATGGCTCGCTCGCTGCGCTCGCTCATCGGACCTCCTGTGTCGTCCACGGCGCGACCAACCGGGCGGCCAGCGCGACGACCGCGTAGCCGAGCCCCGCCAGCACCGCGGCGGCCAGTGCCATACCCCAGGTGCGTGGCACGTTGTAGGCGGTTTGAGCGGCGGTCAGCGCGACGCCGATCCCGCTGTCCACGCCACCGAGATATTCACCGATGATCGCGCCGAGCACCGCGGAGGGTGCGGCGATCTTCAACGCCGCGAACGTATTCGGCAGTGCGGAGATCACCTGCACCCGGTACAGCTGCTGCCAGCGGCCGCCGCCGTAGGCACGCACCAGGTCGAGGCTGGTCTGGTCGGCCGAGCGCAAGCCGGTCACCGTTCCGACCATGGTGGTGAAGAAGCAGTACATCGCGGCGAGGAACACCGTCGGGGTGCGGCCGCCGAAAACCACCAGAATGATCGGGCCGAGCGCGAGCAGCGGTGTGCAGTAGCTGAGGATGGCCAGCTGGGTGGCCAGCGGTTCGATCGGCGGAATCAGCATGATCAGGATCGCGAGCCCGATGGCGAGCGCATTGCCCCACACGAAGCCCTTCAGCGCGCCCAACGCGGTGACACGGAAGTTGGGGCCGTAGAGCGCCCAGCCGTCGTGGTACATGGTGTCGAGCACGCGCCATGGGCTCGGAATCGTGCCGCCCGCGACACCCGTCGCCGCGAGCAGCCACCAGATCGCGATCAGTCCGACAATGCCGAGCAGCCCGCCTATTCGTTTCACGCGACGCCTCGTTTCATGCGACGCCGCCCTTGCCCGACTTCCCGAACAGCAGCTCCGAGAGGTAATCGTGCAACTTGTGGAACTCCGGCGTCCGCATCATCTCGGGGGTCCGCGGACGCGGCAGATCGATCTCGACCAGCTCGAGCACCCGACCGGGCCGCGGGCTCATCACCGCGACCACATCGGAGAGGAACACCGCCTCCGCGATGCCATGGGTGACCATCAGCGTGGTCGCCGGCTTCTCGGTCCAGATCCGCAGCAGTTCCAGATTGAGCCGCTGCCTGGTCATATCATCGAGCGCGCCGAACGGTTCGTCGAGCAGCAGCACCGTCGGCTTCACCACCAGCGCCCGCGCGATCGAGACCCGCTGCCGCATACCGCCGGACAACTGTGCGGGCTTGGCCTTCTCGAAGCCGTCGAGCCCGACCAGCTCGATAAGATCGGCGATCTGCGACGGGTCCGGCTTCAGGCCCGCAACCTGTAGCGGCAGCTTGATATTGGATTCCACCGAACGCCACGGCAGCAGCGCCGAATCTTGGAAGGCGATGCCGAGCTCATGGTGACCGCGCAGCTCGGCGGGCGTCTCACCATTGATGAGGGCCTTGCCCGCGGTCGGCGTCTCCAGTCCGGCCAATATGCGCAACACCGTCGATTTCCCGCAGCCCGACGGCCCGAGCAGCGAAAGAAACGCACCCTGCTCCGTGTGTAGATCCACCGAATCCAACGCCTGCACCGTGCGCCTGCCGACGCGGAAGGTCTTCGTCAACCCGCTGATATGGATGCCCGTCCCCCCGATGGACTCCTGATCGCCGGTATCGCTCGCCGTGCTCATAGGGCAAACACTAGGAGCAGGTCATTGCGCGGATATTGCGAATCGCCACCCCAGATTGCGCAATCGTTACGCGGCGCACCCACGGACCGCTTTCCGTTCGAATCCCGTGCCGTTTCGAGCGACCTGCAAGCAGTCACTAGCGGCGCCGTTTCGAGCGACCTGCAAGCAGTCGCCAGCGGCCTGACCCGAATCCGGCCGTGCGGATGAGAAACCGCCCGCTGACGGTTACATCGGTCGTGAACCCGATTTACGCGCTGCTCGACGCCAAGCTGCATATCGCAGGCTCGGAGATCCTGTGGCGCGAGGTGATCGGCAACGGCTTCGGGTTGGGGTCGGCGATCGGCGGCATGCGACGGCGGGTCTGGGCGTGGCCGGTCGGGATCGCGGGCAATGCCTTGTTGTTCACGGTTTTCGTCGGCGGCGTTTTCAACACACCCCAGCATCTGAACATGGCCGGCCAGGCGGGCCGCCAGCTGATGTTCGTCGCGGTCAGCGTTTACGGCTGGTGGAGCTGGTACCGCCATGCCCGCATCGAAACCGGTTTAGAGCATCGCGGCGTCGAGCCACGGTGGGCAAGCCGGAAGGAACGGTGGGGGCTGGTCGCCGCGATGCTGATCGGCACCGCCGCCTTCGCCCAGCTCTTCGCTGCGATCGGCTCCTACGGACCGTGGGCCGAAGCGTGGATCTTCACCGGCTCGGTCCTCGCGACCTACGGCATGGCCCGTGGCCTCGCCGAATTCTGGCTCATCTGGATCGCGGTCGACCTGGTCGGCGTGCCACTGTTGCTAAAAGCCGGCTACTACCCTTCGGCAACTCTCTACATCGTCTACGCGGGCTTCGTCGCCTGGGGATTCGTCGTCTGGGCACGAAACCTTCGTTCGCAACAGAGCTCGGCTGCCACCGACCGCGAGGTCGTGGCGATCGATAAGTAGCCTCCGGCGCGGATTTCAGTGGTCGGTGTGGTCGGCCGCGGCGTCGGCGAAGAGTTCGCCGAGGACGGCGGCGACGTTGGCCGAGCGGTCGAAGTGATAGCCGAGGTCGTCCGCGTGGCCTGCGAACATGTACCAGGTCGATGCGGTGAGCAGGGTGGCGATTGCTTCCCGGTCCGGCCGTTCAGTATCGGTCGGTGTGCAAATGTATTGCGTGACAACGCCCTCCACCATGCCGATCAGCCCGACCGACAGTGGACGAAAGCCCGTCACGTCGATGCCGAGCACCGCCGTCCACGACGAAAACCGTTGCCACAGCGCGTCGGCGATCCGATGCCGTGCGGTCGCGAGGCCGCTCTCCCCCGCTTTGCTGCCGTGCACGTCGCCGGACCAGCCGAATCGATACAGATTCGGATGTTCGGCCGCCCATGAGACGACCGCGCGCATGATCTCGAGAATGATCGCCTCGGCACTCTTGCCTGGATCGAGCACGAGCATCGACTCGAACTCCGCCAGATAGCGCCCGAGAATGAACTCGCGGACGTGGGCGTCGAGGTCTTCCCGATTCTCGAACTGCCGATAGATCACCGAGCGCGCCAGACCGGCCCGCTCGGCGATCTGCTGGATGGAAACCTCCGCACCTGGCGCGTTGTCCTCGATCAGCGCGACGGCTGTTTCCAGGATCAAGGTCTGCCGCGCGGAGTTGTGTTCCTTCCAGCGCTGCCCACTCGAGCGCCTGCGATGGTGTCGCATGTCGGCGGGCGGCTTCACGGTGCCGACTATACGGCGGCGTCGGCCGACTCCGACTCCGGCAGGAATCGAGGCCGCATCGGCAGCGGGCCGTCCGGACCGCCGGTGAAGGAGATCTGTCTTCGTACCCGCTGCGGCGAGACCGCGTCCAACTGCAACTGCTGCGCGAAGGTGGCCACCACCAGCGCCGCCTCCATACTCGCGAATCCCGATGCGACGCACATCCTTTTGCCCGCGCCGAAGGGTAGCGAGGCCCGCTTCTGTTCGCGCTCCAGGTTTTCGGACAGGTACCTGCTCGGGTCGAATTCCTCGGGCCGATCCCAGACCCGCTGGTGGTGGTGGACACCGTGCACGACGATCGCCACCGTGGTCCCCGGCTTTATCGGGTATCCGGCGAGAGCGTCGTGGTCCTTCGCGGTCCTCGCCAGGCCGATCACCGGTGGCAGCAGCCGCATGGTCTCGGCGACGATGGCCTGCGTCCACGGCAGGTTGTCCAGGTCGGCGGCGGTCGCGGGGCGCGAGCCGAGTACCGAGCGCACCTCCTCGTGCAGACGCTGCCGCGCGATGGGATGCTCCGACAGCAGCTGCCACACCCAGCTCAGCGCGGTCGCGGTGGTCTCCATACCAGCGCCGATGAAGGTCATCAGCTCGTCGTGGATCTCCTGATCGGTGTACCGGTAACCGGTTTCGGGGTCCGACGCGTCCATCAGCAGCGCGAGCAGATTGTCCTTGCGATCGATACGTCCGCTGCGATGGTCGGCGATCAATCCGTCCACCACATTCTCGGCGTGCTTCAGGTCGCGCATAGCCTTCGGCTCGACCAGCCAACCGGAGGCCCGCATGATGCGCATCGGCAGCCGGGAGTTCGCGGCATCTCCGTCGCGACGGCCGCGCTTGTGCAGCCAGATCCCGAATCTGTGCATCGGGCGACTGAGGTTGGTCATGAAACCGCGCCCGAAGAATCGCAACAGCCTGGCGAGTACCACCTCGGACATCGGCCCCGTGATATCGGTGCCGAACATGGTGCGCGAGGTGATATCCAATGTGAGCCGGTTCATTTCGGCGCCGATATCGACCGGGTCGCCGGTGGCCGAGAGTTCGCGAATGCGCTCCACCGCGGCACGGGCGGCCTCGACCATGACCGGCGCGAACCCGTCCACATTGCGCTTGGCGAAGATCGGCTGCACCAGCCGCCGATTGCGTTGCCAGTTCGCATCATTCAGATCGGTGACCAGTCCACGGCCGAATGCGACTGCGAGCATGTCGTATTCGGGACTCTTCGTGTAGTTGTTCTGGTTGGTGACCAGCACGTGCCGAGCCAGTTCCGGACTGCGCACGATGACGAACTTCGCGAATGGCACGCGAGCGACCAGGATGTCGTCCTGCCCGGGCAGACCGGTCACATAGTCGAGCACGGTGTGGTCGCGGACGCGCGGCAGGATGCGCAGTGACAGTCGGACCGACTCCCGCCAGCTGACAGGTGTGTTGTGCCAGCGGATAAAGGTCGGCGCCCACCTGGGCGGATGCATTGTGGAATCGACACCGTCGGCCATAGCCCGGCTCCCTTTGACGTTATCAATGAGACGTAATGTCCCACTAACGGTAGTGAGACATGGTGACTCGGTCAATGGGCTCGCGGCTTCGGATCGGCGAACAGTCGCCATCGACAAAACAGCCCGGCGAGCCGAATGGCCGCCGGGCTGTGCCGCACGAAATCTCGCTACACGATGTCGACCCGGACGCCCGCGGCACGAATCGTCGCGACGGCCGCGGGCTCCGCGTCGGTATCGGTGACGAGCACATCGACCTGCTCGATGCCGCAGATCCTGGCCAGCGCCGACCGTTCCAGCTTGTCGGCGGTGGCGACCACCATGACGTAGCCGGAACGGCGCACCATCTCGGTGGTCACCCCCGCCTCGTCGATATGCCTGCACTGGGCGCCACCCTCGGCGGAGATCGCGTTCACCCCGAGGATCAGCGAATCCAAGCGCAGTTCGGCAAGCGCGCGTTCGGCAAGCGGCCCGTGCAGCTCATAGGATTCCCTGCGGGCAACACCGCCGAGACAGATGGTGCGCAGGTGCGGGCGCAGCACCATCTCACCGGCGATATTCAACGCATTGGTGACGATCGTGAGCTGGTCACCGCCCGCGGTCGTCAGATCGGCGCGCCCGGCAAGCGCCCGCGCGACCGCCGTAGTCGTTGTGCCACCGTTCATTCCGATCACCGCACTCGGATTGACAAGTGTCGCAGCGTGTTCGGCGATCCGTTGCTTGGCCTCGCCGCTGGTCTGCCGGTAGCGGGCAGGCAGCTCATATGCCACGGTGGTGGCGACAACCCCGCCGTGCGTCCTGGTCGCCAACTGCTGTTCGGCGAGCGCGGTGAAGTCACGGCGCACCGTCGCCGGTGAGACACCGAGCCGATCGGCGGCATCCTCCACCGAAAGCCGCCCCGAGTCGGCGAGCAGCTCGAGCAGCCGGTTCCACCGCTGCGGCCGATCCGTCGGTCCGGTCATCTCAGCCCACCCCGTTCGATCCGGCGACCTGCCGTTTTTCGATGCACGCGAATAATCTGACCACAGGCACGCTGCCGACCGTAGAGATTCCGGGCGGGTATTGCCAAGCTCGGCGACAACCACACGAAACCCTCACCGCCTTTGCGGGGCTGCCCGCAGCCCGTCCAGCACGATCTCGACGACCCGATGGACGGCCTCGGTATACGACTCATTCGATCGGGTGTAGATCTGCAAGGTCATCAGGGCGGCCACCTCCTCCACCTCGACATCATCGCGCATGGCGCCGGATGCCTTGGCCTGCTCGGTCATTCGATCGACAAGGTCGACCACCTTGCCGCGCACCTCGCGCAACCGAGGATCGGCCTGGATCTCCGCGTGCAGATTGGGCTCGATGGCCGCGGCAAGCCCGCCCACCCGCCGCTCGGCGCATTCGTGCAGGAATCGACACAGCGCGGCCCACGCGTCCTCCTCCTCCTGCCAGGCGGTCGCGGCCGTCTGCGCCAGGTCGGCGAGATAGGAGTGGGCGACCGCGGAGATCAGCGCGTCGCGGTCGGGGAAGTGCCGATACAGGGTGCCGACGCCGACGCCGGCCCGGTCGGCGACCGCCTTCATCGGCACGTCGACGCCCTGTTCGCGAAATGCCACCAGGGTCGCCGCGATGATCTGGTCCCGATTATTTCTGGCATCCGCCCTCTTCCCCGGGGTCGTCACCATCACCTCCAACATTAAGTGGACGAAATCCTTCCGCTTACAGTACGCTTCCAGTTAAACGGACGAATTTCGTCCGCTTATCGGAAGGTGTAGCCATGAACAAGACGGTTCTGATCTCGGGTGCGGGCATCGGCGGATCGACGCTGGCGTTCTGGCTGGCCCACCGTGGGTTCCAGGTCACGGTGGTCGAGCGAGCCGCAGGGCAGCGCTCGAGCGGGAATCCGGTCGACGTCAAAGGACCCGCCGTCGACGTGGTCGAGAAGATGGGCATCATGCCGCAACTGCGCGCGGCCGGGTCCGACGTCTCGAGAATGAGCTTTGTCGACGGACGCGGCCGCCGGGTCGCGCACGTCGACCTGAAGGCATTCCAGGGATCGGCGGGCGATCGCGAAGTCGAGGTGCCCCGAGCCGATCTCGCGAGCATCCTGCTGGACGCGGGTCGCGAGAAGGCCGAATTCCTTTGGGACGACACCATTACCAGCCTCGCCCAAGACTCCGACGGCGTGGAGGTCACCTTCGCCGTCGCGCGTCCGCGCCGATTCGACCTCGTCATCGGCGCGGACGGACTGCATTCCACGGTCCGCCGCTTGGCTTTCGGGGACGAGACCGAGTTCCTCGTGCACCAGGGGATCTACGTCGCGACGCTGCGGATCGACCGCCCCTTCGGCAACGACAGGGAGGTCCTCATCTACAACACACCGGGGCGGGCGCTCGCGGTGCATCCGACGCGCGGTAACGCCGTCGCGGCATTCATGTTCCGCCACAGCGGAGTACCGGGTTACGACCACCGTGATACCGAGCTGCACAAGCGGATGGTCATCGATGCCTTTACCGATCAGGGTTGGCGGCTGCCCGAACTGCTGGACCAGGTGCGTGGCACCGACGACCTGTTCTTCGACTCCGTCAGCAAGGGCGAGCTGCCGCGATGGTCGAACGGTCGCATCGCCTTGCTCGGGGACGCCGCCTCGTGCGTCTCGCTGTTCGGCGACGGTTCCACGCTGGCTATAGCCGGTGCGTACACGTTGGCCGAAAAGCTCGCGGCCGACACCACAGATCATGACGCGGCGTTCCAGCGCTACGAGCAGCGGCACCGCGTGCTGGTGGAACCCAAGCTCGAGGGTGTTACCGCCGCGGCGGCCATGCTGATCCCCGCGACCAGGGCCGGGATCGCGGTGCGCAATGCGGCCACTCGAGTAGTGCCCGCGGTTCTCGCCATCCGTAGTCGGCTACGGCCTGCGGCGTGATGAAGCTGTACCGGGCCTTACATCGGAATCCGAAATCAGTTCAGCGCGAGCCCGGAATTCACGAAATATGCTATCTCCTCGCATATTTCATCGAGCGAGATCACCGAATCGGGCAGCGTCTTCTGAACCAGCTCCTGCGCAAGCGAATTCACCGCGCCGATCACCGAGAGCGCGAAAAGTTCGAACCGCCGCGACTTGGTTTCACCGCGTTCGACAGCGCGTTCCGCCTCACTGATCAACAGCTCCGAAAGGAGGCGGCGCTGCCGCCTGCGCCAATCCTCCACCGCCGGGCTGACACCGACCACCTCGACGTAGCAGACCCGGGCGGAGCGCTGATCGTGACAAGTCACATCCAGGTAGGCGCGAAAACCGTCGACGACCCTTTTCGACAGCGGCTCGCCTTGGTTCCTTTCCAATGCCTCCAACGCCCGCTCGACCGCGCGCAAGGTAATGCGATTGGCCAGCGCGATCAACAAAGCCTCGCGACTTCCCATATCTTCGTAGAAGCTGCGGGTGGAAACATTGGCGGTGGTACAGAGACGTTCGATCGAGGTCGCTGCATAACCATGCGTGCCGAACAACTCGAGCGCGGCATCGACAAGCCGCGTCTGCCGCTGCGCTACCCGCTGTTCCTTGGACAGGCCGCCGTAACTGCGACCGTCTCTCGCTTCATATTCCCGCAGTGCCACCCTTCGATGCTACCGCCGCGTTCCGATGGCCGGCCCGACGAGAGCTCGGGCCTTGGGCCGCAACAGATCTGAGAGTCCCTGAGCGAACTGCGGCTCGGTCGACGTGCTGACCGGGCAGATATTCACCATGGCCCGACCCGGACAGCTACTTGACGCTGCCCGCGGTCAGGCCAGCCACCAGTCGCTTTTCGATGAACGCGAACAGGATGACCACCGGAATAATGCCGACCGTGGAGATGGAGAAGACGTACTGCCACGCGGTGTCGTACTGTCCGACGAACTTGGTCAGCGCCACCGACAGCGGCTGATTCTCCGGGGTGGTGAGCACGACCAGGCTGGCCGCGAACTCGTTCCAGCAGGCGACGACGGTGAAGATCGTCGCGGTAACGATGCCGGGCCACACCAGCGGCAGACTCACCTTGGTCAGGATCTGCCAGCGGTTCAGACCATCGAGCTGTGCGGCCTCCTCGATCTCCACCGGAATCGCGGCGAAGAAGCTGTGCAGAATCCATACCGCGAACGACAGGTTGAACGCGGCGTTCACCAGGATCATCGCCAGCCAGGTGTCGTTGATACCGAGGGTGAAGAACTGCCGGATCAGGCCGGTAACCAGCACCGTCGGCTGCATCATCTGAGTGACGAGCACCAGCCCGAGGAACGCCGCCCTGCCCGGAAAACGGTGGCGCGCGGTGTAATACGCGGCCGGAATGGCGACGACGAGCACAAGCGCGGTGGCGAACACCGAGATGACGATCGTGCTGACCATATTGAACGGCAGCGGCGTCTCCGGCGTGTCCCACATGGTTCTGTAGTTGTCCAGGTGCCAGGACTCCGGCAGGTATGTCGGTGGGATGCGCAGGATTTCGGCTCTGCTCTTCAATGACCCGAGCACCATGACGATGAACGGGATCAAGAAGATCGCGGCAACCAGTACGCCGACCGCGGTGAGCTCCCAGCGTCGCCGTCTGCCGCGTCCGCCCTCGACTTCCGGAGTCGCAGCGGCAGGCGCGCTCATCCGTCGACCTGCCGCGTCGGCTTGATGACCTTCACGTAGATCGCGATGATCACCACGATCAGGCCGAAGTTGAGCACGCTCATCGCAGCGGCGGTATCGATCTGCTGGTTCTGTCGAATCAGCTTGAACGTCAACGTGGTTGTCGTATCGGCCGAGAATCCCGCGATGCTGCCGGTGATCACCTGCAAGATCGGTAGCGAGTTGAACACATTGATGATGTTGATGATGGTGGCCACCGCGATCGCTGGACGTAGTTGTGGCAGTGTGAGATACCGGTAGCGCTGCCACGGACTCGCACCGTCGACCCGTCCGGCCTCCCCGATTTCCGCCGGAATCCCTTGCAGTCCGGCCAGAATCGTGTAGGTGGTGAACGGAATCGAGACGAACACCGCGACCCCCATCGCCACCAGGAACGCCGGGACCGGCTGCTTGGTGAAGCCGTAGCCACGGTCGAGCAGCCCGATGTCGACGAGGAATCGGTTGGCGATACCGACGTCGGGATCGAGCATGTAGTAGAAGATCGTCGTCGTCATCACCACCGAGGCCGCCCACGGCACCAGGATCGCCATCCGCACGGCGGTGCGTCCTGGAAAGTCCTTGTTCAGGAACTGGGCCAGCGCCGCCGAGAGCAGCAGGGTGACAACCACGACGCAGAACACCCAGATCACGGTGTGCAGCAACACCGATCCCAGTTCAGCGATGTCGAACAGGTTGCGGTAGTTGGCCAAACCGGCGGAGCCGCGATCCTGACCGTAGGCGCTCAGGTCCCGGGTGCTCGTCCAGACCATGTAGCCGACAGGGAAGGCGACGATGGCCGCGATGAGCACCAGGGAGGGCCCGAGCCACGGTAATGCCCGCAGCGCGCCGGCCCGCCCCGATGGCACCCGGGTTCCTGTGCGCCCCACGTTATTTCGCGGCTTCTTGGATGCGCTGCAACACCTGCGCCGGGTCGGCGCCCTGCGCGATGGTGCCCATCTGCTGACGAATAGCCCCCTGTGCCGCAGCCCATTTCGGGTTGTTGCTCGGGTAGAACTTGGCCACCGGCAGCGTCGCGCCGAATGCCTTCGTCACCGGATCACCAGCGAGCTTGGCGGCCGCGCTATTGGTGATCGGGATGAAGCCCTCGTGCTGTACGAAATTCGCGTAGGTGTCCGCGCCGTAGAAGAAGTCGAGGAACTTCTTGATCGACTCCGTCTTCTTGCCGGCCTTCTTGAACGCCATCAGATGGTCGGCCACGCCGAGGGTGACCGGAGCGCCGGTCTTGGTCGGAGAGGGCGCGGTCGCGTACGGCAAACCCGCGTTCTTCGACGCGATCTGGCCGATGGTGGGCGGCAGGCCCTCGATCATGCCGATCTTGCCCTGAATGAAGGCGTTGATGACGTCCTTGCGATCGGTGGCACCGGGATTGGGCTGGGTCGCACCGGCATCGATGAGTTCGCGCATCGCCTTGACACCCTCGAGGTTCTGCGGGGTATCCACGGTGATCTTGTCGCCGTCGGCCCAGTCGCCGCCGGCGCCGAAGGTCCAGATGGAGGTCTCGCCCTGGGCCTCCTCACTGCCGAGGGGAAGACCGTAGCCGGACACGCCACCGCCGAGCGCCTGGACCTTCTTGGCCGCCTCGGTGAGCTCGGCCCACGTCTTCGGCGGCGCCGCGACGCCCGCCTTGGTGAACAGGTCGGTGTTGTAGAAGAGGGTGCGCGTGGATGCGAACAGCGGCAGCGCGAACTGCTGACCGTTGAGCGAGGCGTTCTTGGCGAAGCCGGGCTGGATGTCCGAAAGCACGTTCGGGGACACCACCTCGGAGGCCCCGTAGAGCATGCCGTCACCGGCGAAGCTCGCGTAGGCGTCGATATTCAGGATGTCCGGCGTGGTCGATTGGGACTGCAGCTTGGTCCGCACCACGTCGTTGATCGAGTTCCACGACTCCAACTGGAGATTGACCTCGACCCCGGGATTTGCCTTCTCGAAGTCGGCGATAATGCCGTCCCACAGGGCCTTCGTACCGGTGGCGCCGTCGCTGTAGACGGGGGCCAGGAAGTTGATGGTGGAGTCGGAGTCGGCCGAGTTATTCGAGCCGAACCCACAGGACGAAACTGCGAGGGCGAGGCCGGTGGCCATCGCGATCCCCGCGAGCACGCCGTGGAGTGGTCTTTTCACGAGCAGAACCTTTCAATTTCACACCAGGCGCCAACGGACCGCCGATGATGGAACGAACATCGCTGGTGATGAATCTAGACCCAATAGTGATCATATGTGACTGTTTTGCGTGTAAATTTGACATGAACGATCATCAGGGTCGATTCTATTGTGGTGTCGATCTCCGCTCACCCCACCCCCGTGCCCCATCTGGCCACCGAGGTCGCCACCCAGCCGGACGACTGGGCGCGCGCCGAAACCACCGCTGCCGAACATCGCGCCGTACTGCCCCAACCGGGCGAACGCGTCGCGATCATCGGCTGCGGCACTTCACTGTTTATGTCCCGAGCCATCGCAGCGCTGCGTGAGGGATCCGGTCATGGCAACACCGACGCCTGGCCTGCCAGTGAAGTCCGCAGCGGTCGCGAATACGACCGCTACCTCGTTATCTGCCGCTCGGGCACCACCACCGAGGTGGTCAACGCCATGCGGGAGATCCCCACCCACATTCCGCGAACCGTCATTTGCAGCAGCCCGGGCACCCCTGTGCTCGAGCTGGGCGACCCGATCCTGATCGACGAGGTCGACGAGCAGTCCGTGGTGCAGACCCGTTTCGCGACCACCACGCTCGCCATCCTGCGCTGGCACCTCGGTGCGGACCTGAACCCCGCGATCGCCCAGGCCCGCGCCGTGCTCGCCGAAGATCCCGCAGTGTCGCTGGCCGCTGTCCGCCACGCCGAACAGATCAGCTTCGTCGGGATGGGCTTCGCCGCCGCCATCGCCGAGGAAGCCGGACTCAAGCTCCGCGAGTCCTGCCAGTCCTGGACGGAGGCCTACCTACAGACCGAATATCGCCACGGCCCCATCAGCATCTCCACGCCAGGCCGCGCCGTCTGGGCCTTCGGCCCGCTGGTCCCCAATTTCGAAGCCGACGTCGCGGTCACCGGCGCCCACTTCGAACACCGCGATATCGACCCGATGGCCGACCTCGTCCGTGTCCACCAACTTTGCGTACTACGCTCCGCCGACCAGGGCCTCGACCCCGACCACCCCCGCAATCTCAACCGCTCGGTTGTGCTCGAGCAGTGACCCTGGCGCCACCATGACCGACTCACCGGCGACCACAAACGGATCCGCGCTGCTCACGCCGCCAAAAATGGCTAGCATCACCGAGATGGGAACGGCGCAGTCCGCGGGAACAACGCGACAGGACGCCGGGTCACACCGGCCCGGTCCGCAGGCGGTCGCGCCCGGCGCCGGCGTCGACCCGGTGGGTGCTCCTGTTCGACTCAGCCCCGAAGCTCTCGATCACACTGCGGGTGCGGGTGCGGCTCAGGCCGGAACGCCTCCGGGTACCGCGCGCCCCGACGATGTGACAGCGGCGGGTGCCGCACTTCCCGACGATGCTCTGGTGTTGGGGTTGGACGTCGGCGGCACCACCATGAAGGGCGAGATCACCGACGCGGCTGGTGTAGTGCTGGCCTCGGGCGTGACGGCGACCCCACCGGGTGAGGCGGCGTTCGAAGCCATGGGCGCGTTGGGGGATCAGCTGCTGGCCGAGCTCACCGAGGAACAGCGCGGCAGGGTGGCGCGGGCCGCGGTGCTGCTGCCGGGGATCGTCGACCATATCCGTTCGATCGCCGTGTTCAGCAGCAATGTCGGCTGGCGGGATGTACACATCGGCGACCGGTTCATCGAGCGCTGGAACATGCCGGTGCTGATCGAACATGATGTCGCCGTGGCCGGTTGGGCCGAATGGCGGTACGGGGCCGGGCGCGATTACGACAGCGTGTGCGTGGTCATTCTCGGCACCGGCATCAGCGGAACCCTCTCCGTCGGCGGACGACTCGTCCGCAGCGAATACGGCCAGACCGGCGAATACGGCCATATCCCGGTTCGCCACGCGGACGGCCTGCGCTGTCCGTGCGGCAACATCGGCTGCGTCGAGACGGTAGCTTCCGGCGCCGCTATCGCACGTGCGTACTCCCGTCGCACCGGAACCGAAACCGACAGCGCGGCGGATGTTTTCGCGCTGTTGGATACTGATCCCGACGCCAAGGCCGTAGTCGACGACGCCATCAGCGCCCTGGCCGACGGCCTATCAGGCATCATCCACGCCGCCTGCCCCCAACTCATCGTCCTCGGCGGCGGGCTGGCCGGCGCGGGGGCCGCCCTCACCGAACCCCTGCACCGCACCATCGCCGAACGCCTACGGTTGGTCCCCGCTCCCCGGGTGGTCCTCGGCGAATTCGGGGCGAGAGCGGGGCTGGCAGGCGCGGCCCTGTTCGCCCGTCACGGAGCGTTGGCATGAAGCCCGCACCGATGACGCGAGAGGACTCCGGGTTGACCGTCTCGGTGACAAGGGCGCGCAGCGACCGGGCCGGGCTCCGGAACGGGTGCGCATGACCCGGCAAGAGGGGGCAGTCGGCCTCGACATTCGCGGGCGGATTGTTTCGGCGGCGCAGGTGCTCGACGACGGCGTGGTGACGGTTAGCGGCGAGCGGATCAATGCCGTGCGGTCTGTGGCCGAATGGTCTGCCGCGCATCCTGATTCAGCGGTTCCGGCATTCAGCGGGACGGTGTTGCCGGGGCTCGTCGATATCCATAATCACGGCGGATTCGGACATCGGTTCGATACTGTCGACGCCGCGCAGGCGCGTGCGGCGGCGGAGTTTCATCATTCGCGCGGGTCGACCACGGTGCTGGCGAGTGTTGTCACCGGGTCCGCGGCGGACATGATCGCGCAGACGACGATGCTGCGCGGACTGGCCGAGGCCGGGGTGATCGGCGGAATACATGCCGAGGGGCCATTTTTGGCGTCGGCGCGATGCGGGGCCCAGGATCCGCGCTACCTGCGTGATCCCGACTCGGCGCTGACCGATCAACTGCTGGCCGCCGGGGGCGGACATCTGCGCGTCATGACGATCGCGCCGGAACTTCCCGGATACGAGGCGGTCGCCGAACGGCTTTCCGACAGCGATGTGGTTGTGGCTCTCGGGCACAGCGACGCCGACTTCACAACGTTCCGGCAAGCACTGCGCCCCAATGGTTTCGGGAGCCTTGTCACGCACCTGGCGAATGGCATGCCGCCCCTGCATCATCGCGCCCCGGGGCCGGTTGCCGCAGCATTGGTCGCAGCGGCGGAAGGGAACGTGGTCGTCGAGCTGATCGGCGACGGGGTACATGTCGACTCGGGTTTCGCCGCGCTGGCCTTCGCGACCGCGCCGGGACGAGTCGCGCTGATCACCGATGCCATGCAAGCGGCGGGCATGCCGGACGGCGACTACCAGCTCGGTCCACAATCGGTCCGGGTGAGCGGTGGCGTAGCCAGAGTGGCCAGTGGTTCCATCGCCGGCAGTACCGCTCACCTGCTGCGCTGTCTGGCCTGGGCCGTGCAGGATTGCGGCGTCCCGCTGCGCGAGGCTGTGATGGCGGCCACTTCCATTCCGGCGCTTTCGGCCGGATTGGCCGATGTGGGCGACATATCGATCGACCATTTCGCCGACCTGCTGATAGTCGATGACAACCTACAGGTGCACCAGGTGCTCAGACATGGACAGTGGTTGACGTGATCCTCACCGTGACAATGAATCCCGCCTACGATATGACCTATCGCGTCGAACGTTTCGAGCGCGGGCAGGCGCATCGGGTGCGGTCGGTCGAGCAACGCATCGGCGGCAAAGGCATCAACGTGACCCGAGTGCTCAACCAACTCGGGAAATACGCCAGGGCAACAGGTTTCTCCGACCATGCGTTCGCGGCCGCCGCCGAACTCGAGATGCCGGTCGATTTCGTGCACGCGTTGCCATGGGTCCGGCGCACGGTGGTGATCAGCGAATCCGAAGACGGCACTGCCACCGCATTATGGGAACCCGGTGCGCGCGTGTCGAATCCGCATGCCGTCGAACAGCTCGCCGTTCGAGTGTCGGGCCTGCTGCCCGACATCAACGGCCTGGTGATCTCCGGATCCCTACCCGGCGGCGTCTCACCCGGTCTCCCTGCCGAACTCGCCCGCGCCGCGATCGCCGCCAACGTCCCGACCATCTGCGATGTCGACGGCGAGTCCCTACGACTGGCCGCCCAGGTGCCCGGCGTCATTTTGATGCCGAACACCGAAGAACTCGAACGGCTCACCGGTCGAGTCCCACTCACCCCCGACGAAGTCGCGACCGCAGCACGCCCCCTCATCGATCGAGGAGTGCGCGCGATCATCGCCACCCGCGGCGCCGATGGCATGGTCGCGGTCACCTCGACAGGAGCCTGGTCCGCGACCCTCCCGGAACCCATGTCCGGAAATCCGACCGGGGCAGGCGATTCCGCTGCCGCCGCCGTAATCTCCGCTCTCTCCGAACGCACCGAGCCGGATTGGCCCGCCATCCTCATCGACGCGGTTGCTACCTCGGCCGCCGCCGTTCTGATACCGGTAGCAGGCGAAATCGACCGCTGCGCACGCACCCGAATCGCCCCGACCGTCGTCATCGAAAAATTGGCGGAACCAAGCACCCAGGACTCCGCAAAATGAGTCAGCGCCTCGAGTTCCAGGAGACCCGACCATGACCATGACGCCGGTCTCCGAACTGATCGCCACCGCACGCCCGGGCGGTCTCGGCGCGTTCAACGTGATCACCTTGGAGCATGCCGAGGCGATAGCGGCAGCGGCCGAAGCTGCTGAACGTCCTGTGGTACTGCAACTTTCGGAGAACACCGCTGCCTACCACGGCAACCTGGCCCCGGTCGCGCTCGCGTGTCTGCGGATGGCGGCGGACAGCACCGCCGACATCGCCGTCCACCTCGACCACGCCACCTCCTTCGACCTCATCCGAGCCGCTGTCGATCTCGGCATCCGCTCGGTCATGTACGACGGCTCCACCCTCGACTACACCGCCAACGTCGCCGCCACCGCCGAGATCGCCCGCTGGTGCCACGATCGGGACGTCTTCGTCGAGGCGGAACTCGGCGAAGTAGGCGGCAAGGACGGCGCACACGCACCCGGCGCACGCACCGACCCCGACGAAGCGGTCGAGTTCGTCGCGACAACGGGCATAGACGCGTTGGCCGTAGCAGTCGGCTCCTCCCACGCCATGCACTCGCGCACCGCCGAGCTCGACAACGACCTCATTTCCCGCCTCGCCGCGAAAGTGCCGGTCCCCCTTGTTCTGCACGGCTCCTCAGGCGTCCCCGACGAGGGCCTGCGCGCCGCCGTCGAACACGGCATGACCAAGATCAACATCGCCACTCGTCTGAATGTCCTTGCCACTGACGCAATCCGGGCCACCCTCACCGCCACTCCCGGTCTTTCCGATCCCCGGAAGTACCTGACACCCGCGCGGGCGGCCATCCAATCAGAAGTCGAATACCTGCTGCGGCTACTCGCTGTGTAGTCGACATCGTCCATAACCGATCCGCGGACCCAGCCCGGGCCGGGAACATAGCGGTCGGTTCACCAGCGCGCAGTACGCCACTCCGCGTTCCGCTCGACCACAACTTGCCATGCAGGCGCAGACTCCTGGTAGCAAGCGCCGCGCAACCGGAAGCAACCCACATTCGGCTGCCGATGCAGGGCCGCGGCGGGACTACTTCGTTGCGTCGAGGAATACACGGTGGGTGTGTTTTCGCAGTTCAGCTGCCGCATTCAGCGGAATTCACGGGCATAACAGCGTCCCCATGCCCGGGAAAGTACGGGCATAGCATCCACACAGGTGAATGATAGGATGAATAGCCCTTAGTTTAGCTAACTATTTGCTCGTTTGCCTGTGCCGCATCACCTGATGAAGGAAAAAACAACTACATGGCTGCCATCCTGCAAATGGGAGAACAGCGCGCTGCCGAGACTACCGAGACTGTCGAGCAGTCCCGAGCCCCGCAGAAGTGGACGGCACTCGTTGCCGCCCTCGCGTTCGCTGCTCTCTCCATAGGTACCTGGCTGGAATTCCTGCGGCCGAATTGGCCGATGTACTGGCATCAAGTCGACCTACAGGTCTACATGTGGGGCGGTTCGACAGCGGCGTTGCATCCGGAGCTGCTCTACGACGGCCGCGGACCGATGAATCTCCCCTTTCTCTATCCGGTTTTCGCCGCGTGGATCTGCGCCCAACTAGCCCGATTCCCCATCAATTACATCGGCACCGGCATCGTGATCCTCACCGTGGCGTCATTGTTCGCGAGCGTGTGGAGCGCCGCCGCGCTGCAGCGTTACCGGCGCGGGATCGGCATGATCGCGATGACGATCACCGTCGGCGCCGCGGCGATCTGGATCGAGCCCGTGCAGCAGACTTTTCAGTTCGGGCAGCTCAGCGTGATCCTCATGGCATTGGTGCTCGCCGACCTCGCCATCCCCAAGGACCGCCGATACCGTGGCATCCTCATCGGCATCGCGACCAGCCTCAAACTGACTCCCGCGGTATTCATCGTCTACCTGTTGATCACCCGGCAGTTCAGGGCCGCGGGCGTAGCGACAGCGACGTTCGCGACCACAGTCGCGATCGGCTTCTGGTATCTCCCCACCCAAGCGCTCGAATTCTGGTCCACCACCACGTCATCACAGAACCGGATCGGCTTCGGCTACGTCCAGAACCAGTCCATCAACGGCCTTTTCGGTCGGCTGCAATGGACAACGTGGGAGCACAACGAGGCCTGGCTGGTCGGCGCGGGCCTGCTCGCGATCGCGGGCATCGCCGCCGCCCGCGTCGCCTACCTACGCGGCGACGAGCTATTGGGCGCACTGCTCGCGGCCACCGTCATGCTTCTCGCCTCACCGATCTCCTGGACCCACTACTGGGTCTGGATCGCCCCCGCCATGATCTGGCTGTTCCAGGCTCTGCGCAGCCGCCCCCTCGGCGTCCGAATAGCCGTCCCCGCAGTCATCTATCTCTTCATCTTCGCCTGGCCCATGCAGGTCGATCGCATCGGCACCTGGGACACGACCCTTCCCGTCCTCCCCCAGGGCTTGATCTGGTTCGTGCCGCAAACCATGGGCCGCGAATTCCATTGGACACTGGCCCAATTCTTCCTCGGCAACTCATACACCCTTTTGGCCACCGCGGCCCTGGTGGCAGCGATCGTCTATCTACTCCCCCGAAACCCCCGAACCCCTCATAGTGCGCTCCCCGAGAGCACCCTCGCCGCAACAGATCTGCCAGCGGGGGTGGGGGCGCGGTCTTCGGCGGAATGAGCTCCATCGATGTCGACCGGCGACGCGGGCGAGGGACCTGCGCCGCCGGTCGACGGGCGGTGGGCCGGGGCAGCGCACCCACCTGGTCGGGCGGAAGTGTGGGTTGGCCCGATGGGTGGAACGGGCCGCTTCCGTTGCCGACGAGGTAATCCTGAATGTGGGACCTCGAGCGTTACCGCGACGGGGCTGTGAGTCGGCTGGGAACTATTCGGCGTCGGGTAACGAGTAATCAGCGCCTGTCAGGCAGGCGGGAATGATGCCGCTCGAATGGTTGCCGTGAATGCAGTCCATTCCGCGCCCTCGAACTCGAGGGTTGGCCGGGCGTCGGGCAGGCCCTGATACTTACTGTCGCGGACGAGAATTCGGTCGCCTTCGAATCGGACTTCGACACAGGTCTGACTGTCGTTCGAATAGGAAGACTTGAACCAACGGGTACCGCTCACTTATCGGAGTGTAATCGCCTGGCGCAGGCCCTGATCAGGGCCAACGAGTCGGCGCGGTTCAGCGCGAGCGACTGCGCGCGGTCGTGCACGAAGCCGAGGTCACGGACCTTGGTCTCTTTCCTGCTCACATCGTCGACGATGATCTGGCCGAACACCGCCGACTCGTGCCATGCCAGCGTCGGCAGGTGCGGGCTCTCGAAATCGAGCAGATGGTACGTGGATCCGGTCGGCAGGCTGTGTGACGCAGTGAACGGGATGACGCGTAGGTCGATCCGATCCGCCCGAGATTCGACCACGTCCGCCATGTGAATCAGTTGTCGCTGCAACACTTCTGGGCCGCCGGCCTGCTGCACCAGCGCAGCCTCACCGATAACCGCGATCAGCCGGACCGGACTATCGTCGTCCAGTCGCCGCTGGCGCTGCAACCTCGCTTCAACACGCTGATCGACCTCGATCGCGGGAACCGTCGCACTGGCGGACACCATCACCGCTCGGATGAACTCCTCGGACTGGAGTAGCCCTGGCATAAGGACACTTTCGTATGTCCGGATACATTCGGCACCCCACTCCAGACCGTAATAGCGCATGACGTCGTCACCGAACATCGTCGAGTACCGCGTCCACCACCCGCGCCCTTTGGCACTGTCCCTCAGGAACAGCAGCTCGCCCCGCTCCTTGTCGTCGATCTCCAGGATGTCGAGCAACTGTTCGAGTTTGTCCTTGGGCAACAGGTTTCGTTCGTTTTCGATGTGCGACCAGTAGGCGGGCGACACATCGAGCGCCTTGGTGATCACCGATGCGCCGATGCCGAGCTCCAGGCGACGCCGGCGCAGCCGAAGCGCCAACTCCCAGCGCGCAACCGCAGGTGACAGGGCCATGTCGCGCATCGTACAGCCACCGCTCTCGCGCAATTCATCTCATAATTTGACTCGTATACTTTACGAATCTACAGTACTCTGTGTTACAGATCACAGGCGGGAGCGTTCCCGGGCCCGCACGGCGCGGGACGAGGGGGGCGCATGGCTGTGCATGTTGTCGATCGGGTGTGGATGGTCGGGGATCGGACTGCGCATCAGGCGCGGCGGGTCAGTGATGACGCGTGGGTGGTTTCGTATTTGCGGGGACGGATGCTTTCTACCGAGCAGGCGGCTGCTGCCATTCAGGCAGCGGAGTTCGTTGCGGTGATGGACGAGCTTGCCGCTCGGTTGGGGCTCACCGCGTTGGAGGCATTGGGGCTTGCCGTCAACGAAAGCCCTTGGGATACACCGCCGCCGCGGCATCGGCACCGATTCTCCAGGATCACGGGGCGACATCGGCGTTGATCGATTCGATCGGCTGTGCGGGTAGATCGTTGTCCAGCAACATCATTCGAATGAGGGGAACCGAGATGGAACCACTGCCGCCGAAGGAGAGGGTTTTGGAAGCCTGTCGGATGCTGCTGAGCGGCGACCATCCGCTCTTGGAATCCGCGCACCAGCTGGCGGGGTTGCATGAGCGGCGCATGCAGTGCGCGTTGGGTTCGACAGCTGAAATCGATCAGCGGCGTGCGCATCTGGTACTCATCATCGATCGCTGGATCGCCACCGAAGTTCCGCTCCCACACGGCGGCGCCCACATGCACACCGAAACCGTCGGCACCGTGGTCGACAGGATGGCCCAATTCTCCACCTGCGCCTACGCGGCCCTGCGCACCGCACCCGACTGGATCGTCCACGACGCCTGGCAGCGATTGGCCGAACTGGCCCTGGGCTACCAAGACCTCGCCTTCGAAGTCCGCGCGGGCATTCGCCGCCTGCCCGATCTCGGCGGCCACCGCCCCTACGACTTCGATCAGGGCTGGTTCTGAACTTCCACCCGGGACCACGGCAGCGATTCACGCCAGCCCGGCGCCCCGAAAGCCCAGCCCTGCAACACCTTTGCCACGATCTCGTGACCCGACATATCGAACGGCCCTGCCACCCGCGCCGCGAAGTGCCGGTCGGAGCCGCCCTCACGGAACTCCACCTGACAACTCATATTGTCATTGAGATAGACCTGCATGTAGTGCTGCCCGGCCGGCTCGGCATCCATCCGATCCACGATCACGAACCGATGCCGCAGATTCATCTCGCTCAATAGGTCGAATAGCAAGTCCGCAGAAGGATTCTCCCGAGCCTCCCCGCTCGCCGTTTCCACCCGCAAAGCCGCATCCATCACCCGCCGACCCTAACCAGTTCCCCATCCTGGCAATACTCAAACCCACTATCGCATATGAAATGCGCGGCCTGTCCCATCATTATCGAAGTTGTTGCGCCTAACCGTGATTCGCCTGACCGCGAACCACATCGGCCCGCCCATCAGATCGCCGTTCGAGAGCGCGCTAATCGGCGGGTGTCGGCGGATCGGGCCAGGCATGGGCTTCCAGGCGGGAGCGGACGCGGGCTACGTCTGTCTCCGATGGCATTCCGTTGGTGATCTTGGTGATCATGACCTGGATATCGGTCTTGTCGGCCGGTAGATCGCCGGTCATTGCCAGCTCCGCGGCTATCTGGCGGACCTCGTCGGCGGAAAGGCGGCGGCGCAGCAGGGCGAGCAGCGGGATGTAGTCGGATTCCGGCACACCGTCCGGATATCCGGCCCGCAGCCAGTCGATGATCGCGTTGAGGAACGGTGGCATCGGAGGATCAATCGATGTCGGAGAGGGGGGTGGCCAGTGGCCAGCCGCCTGCCGCGAGGTGCGAGGCGACTCTGGCGATATCGTGCGCGTCGGGCTGCTCCATCGCGACCCGACCGATCGCCATCTCGATATCGGCGTGCGTGATTTCGCTGTCGGGGTTGGAGCTCGCCAGTTCCTCGGCGACCGCGACGACCTCGAAATCCGTCAGATGCCGGTGCAGCACCGCGAACAAGGCGACGTAGTCGGAACTGGGGATCCCTTGCGGGTATCCGGCACGCAGCCAGCCGATGACCCGGCTGAGCCCGTTCGGTCGCCCCTGCGTGGATTTCTGTTGATCGGTCACGGTGAGCCCTTCAGGCCTGTCCGAACAGGTGGATGCCGAGTTTGGCGGCGAGGAATGCCTTTGCGGTGTATAGAATCCCGGTGATAATCGCGACGATGATCAGCCCGAAGCATGCGACGGCTCCGGCAAGCGCCGGGTAGTTGCGTTGCGCGGCACGGCCATCGGCGGTGACCGGATCGGCCGCCGACCAGAACCGCACCCCGACCGCGAAGATGATCGGCAGCCCGGCACCGAGCACAAGGCCCGCCACGGTCACCTTCCACAGCGAGTTCAGATTCGTGATGAGCGTGTGCACGGTGCTCCTCCTGATGCCGAATGTGGTCCACGCGTCGGGTACTGCCAACGGGCTCCCGGGGAGCGCCCGAGGCGGGTGGGATCGACCGCGTTGTAGGACACGCTTCAAACCTGGGCGGGACGGGTGGATTTGGCGCCGGGCCCCTCCGACGAAGACGGACCCGAAGGTGGCGACAACCCGTCAGCGGTCACGCCCTCTGACACCTCACGCACCTTCGTCGTCGTCCCCTTCGCACCATCGGAAATTCCTTCAGGCGTATCGGCGGCATCCGATGCCCCGCCACCCGATCCGTTGGCAGCCCCACCCGGCACATCGGCCGCGTTCGATGTCTGGTCGGGTAATCCGTGGCCGGCGTTGTCCGACACGTCGGTGGCGGCCGACGTCCCGCCTGGCCATTCGTTGACATTGCTGGTGTCGACCGGGTCGCGCCGAGACCGCAGGTACATGACCGCCGACAGAGCGATCAGGACCGTGAACACCACGAGCACGCCGGCGAGGCCGCCGATGACGTGCGCGATGGCCCAGCAGATGGCACCGGCGATGCCCGCGAGCGGCAACGTCAACAGCCACGCGACCGTCATCCTGCCCATCACGCTCCAGCGCACCTCCGCGCCCTTGCCGAGCCCGGTGCCCAGGATCGAGCCGGTCGCGGTCTGCGTGGTCGAGAGCGGAAGGCCGAAATGGGCCGAGGTGAGAATGATCGCCGCCGAGGAGGATTCGGCCGCGAGGCCCTGCGGAGAGTCGATCTCCACAAGGCCCTTACCGAGGGTGCGGATGATGCGCCACCCACCGAGGTAGGTGCCCGCCGCGATGGCGACGGCACAGGCGGCCATCACCCACAGCGGCATCTCGTCGTTCTTGGTGAGGGTGCCGTGCGCGACGAGCGCGAGGAAGATGACGCCCATCGTCTTCTGCGCGTCGTTGGTGCCGTGCGCCAGCGAAACCAGCGAGGCCGACCCGATCTGGCCCCAGCGAAAACCCTCGTCGACCTTGTTCGGATCCGATGTCCTGGTGAGCCGATAAATGCCCCAGGTACCGATGGCGGAAACCAGCGCCGCCACGATCGGGGCGAGCACGGCGGGCAGCACGATCTTGGTGAGCACACCGTCCGAACCCGACGCCCAGATCACTCCGCTCCAGCCGAGCGCGGCGATGGTCGCGCCGATCAGACCGCCGAACAATGCGTGCGATGAACTCGACGGCAGGCCGAAAAGCCAGGTCAGCAGATTCCACAGAATGCCGCCGACTAAACCGGCGAACACGATGATCAACAGATCCTGGCCGTCGACGCCGTCGAGCCGGACGATCCCCTTGGCCACTGTCGCGGCAACAGCCACCGACAGGAAGGCGCCGATGAGGTTGAGCACCGCCGACAATGCGACTGCGACGCGCGGTCGAAGTGCGCCAGTGGCGATCGAGGTCGCCATCGCGTTCGCGGTGTCGTGGAAGCCATTGGTGAAATCGAACGCGAGTGCCGTGACGATGACGATTAGCAGAACCAATAATTCGACGGTCACCCCTCCAGTGTGAAGTACCGACCGTCTGGATTGCCATGCGGTTGCCATCTGTCGGCACTCGAAATGGATCGGTTACCGTGGACCTGGCCTCTACCTGCCGAAGCTCGAGCGGCCCTCATCGACGGGTCGGCCCGCGAAGCGATCACCGATCCACGCGTTGGCTCCCGGAATGCCCGTCGTCCCGACGATCACATGCTCACCCGGATAGCGCGGCGAGCCAACCGCAGCGCTCAGGGCAGCAGGGCGCGCACGGTTTCGATGGTGTCGGCGTCCGCCGGTTCCTTGTCCGGGCGATAGCGAACGACGCGGGCGAAGCGCAGTGCGACGCCGCCGGGATAGCGAGGGCTCACCTGGACGCCGTCGAGCGCGATCTCGACGACGAGTGCGGGCCGGAGGTAGACGGTTTGATCGTCGCGGGCGCGCTGGTGACGCGGGAATTCGGCGGTCTGCCATTGCAGCAGCGCGTCGGTGAGGCCCTTGAAGGTCTTGCCGACCATCACCGGGTCGCCGGTTTCCGGATCGCGTGCACCGAGGTGCAGGTTCGACAGGTAGCCGGTGCGGCGGCCGTATCCCCACTCGGCGCCGAGCACGATCAGGTCGAGGGTATGCGTCGGCTTGATCTTCTGCCAGGCGCGACCGCGTCGGCCCGCCGCGTAGGGCGCGCTCAGCGATTTGATCATCACGCCCTCGTGGCCGGAGGCGAGCGCGCCGTCGAAGTACTCGGCGGCCGCCTCGGGATCGGGCTGTAGCAACGCCGGAATGCTGTGTTCGACAGCGACTTTCATCAGCGCCGTACGGCGCTCGCGCAGCGGGGAGTCCAGCAGGTCCTGGCCGTCGAGGTGCAGGCAGTCGAAGAAATAGGGGTGCAGCAGCAGTTCCCTTGTCGAGGTCACCTCGGCGAAGCGGCTCATCGTCTCCTGAAACGGACGCGGCCGCCCCGAATCGGTCAGCGCGAGAGTTTCTCCGTCGAGCACCACGCTCGTGCAATGCAGCCGGGACACCAGATCGACCAGTTCCGGAACACTCGCGGTGATATCGCGCAGCGTCCTGGTGAACACCCACACCCGCGAACCGTCCCGATGCACTTGAATCCGGGCGCCGTCCATCTTGTGCTCCACGGTCACCTCGCCGTCGAACTCGGCCATCGCCTCCTCCAGCGAGGCACCGGGCGAGGCGAGCATCGGCTGGATGGGTCGACCGAGCTCCAGCCGGAACTCGCTCAACGCGTCCGCCCCACCGGTCAGCGCGGCGACGGCGGTGACAGGCAGTTGCCCGGACAGCATGTAGGCCCGGCGAACCAGATCCACCGGCACCCGCGCCGCCATGGCGACCGCCTCGCTGACGATCGCGGTCAGCGCGCCCTGGCGCAGTTCACCGGCCAGCAGGCGAAGCAGGAAGGTTTGTTCGTCCGAGGTCGCCGCGGTCCACAGCGCCGTGAGCAGCTCCTTGCGGCGGTTCGCCGAACCGGTCCCCGATACCGTCGCCAACTCGCTCAACGCACCATCGACACCCGAAACAGTCAGTGTGGCAACATCACTCGGCGCACCGTCCATCGCGGTGAGAGTGCGCCAGCCGGTGCCGATGCGTCCCTGCCGTAGCTCCCCGGAAACCCAGGCGACCACCGGGACCAGCTCGTCCGGCGCGGCATCGAACAGCAGCCCGGCCAACGCGGCGATCTTCGTCTTCCGGGACCGCGTCGCGCGGACGGTCTCCGAGGCCTGCACGACATCCGAGAACAGCACCACCTGACGGTAGCCCGGGGGTGTGACATATCGCTCAGGACTGCTGCTAATTCGCCATTGGCAGAGTTGTGAAGACGCCAATAAACTGGACACATGGCCAAGACTTATGTCGGGGCGCGGCTTCGCCAGCTGCGGACCGAACGAGGGCTGAGCCAGGTCTCACTCGCCCAGAAGCTGGAGATCTCGGCGAGTTACCTCAATCAGATAGAACACGATGTGCGCCCGCTCACCGTGCCGGTGCTGCTGCGGATCAGCGAAGTATTCGGCGTCGACGCCACCTTCTTCTCCTCGCAGGACGACACCAGGCTCATCGCCGAGCTCCAAGAAGTCGTGATGGACCAGGAGCTCGGCATCGAGGCCGACACCCAGGAAATCGCCGACATGGTCTCCGCGCACCCGAGCATGGCGCGCGCGCTGGTGAATATGCACAACCGCTACCGCAATACCTCCGCGCAGCTGGCCGCCGCCACCGAGGACCGCTTCGCCGACGGTTCGGGCAGCGCGACGATCAGCAAGCCGCACGAGGAAGTGCGTGACTTCTTCTATCAGCGGCAGAACTACATCCACGAATTGGATACCGCCGCAGAAGAACTCACCGCACGTATTCGCTTCCACGGTGGCGACATCAATAGTGAGATCGCGCACCGGCTCCGGGCGCACGACGTACGGATCGTCGAACGCATCGACCTCGGCGAAGGTGTGCTGCACCGGTACGACCCGGACACCCAGCGACTCGAGATCGCGCCTCACCTGTCCGGTGGGCAGCGCACCTTCAAACTCGCGGCCGAATTGGCCTATTTCGAATGCGGCGATCTGCTCGAAAAGCTGGTCGAGGAGGGTAATTTCGCCTCCGAGGACACCCGCAAGCTGGCCATGCTCGGCCTCGCGAACTATTTCGCCGCCGCGACCGTGCTGCCCTACACCCATTTCCTCGAGGTCGCCGAGGACTTCCGCTACGACATCGAGCGGCTCTCGGCCTTCTTCACCCAGAGTTACGAAACCGTCTGCCACCGGCTTTCGACGCTGCAACGCCCGAAACTGCGCGGCGTGCCGTTCTCGTTCGTCCGCGTAGACCGGGCGGGCAATATGTCGAAACGCCAGTCCGCCACCGGTTTCCACTTCTCCGCGAGCGGCGGCACCTGCCCGCTCTGGAACGTCTACGAGACCTTCGCCTACCCCGGCAAGATCATGACCCAGATCGCCCAGATGCCCGACGGCCGCAAATACCTGTGGGTCGCCCGAACCGTCGAGCGCCGCGCCACCCGATACGGCCAGGCCAGCAAGACCTTCGCCATCGGCCTCGGTTGCGAATTACGGCACGCGGGCCGCGTCGTCTACGCCGACGGCATCGATCTCGACGAGGCGAAGGCGACCCCGATCGGCGCCGGCTGCCGCGTGTGCGAACGGACCAACTGCCCGCAGCGCGCCTTCCCGCCGCTGGGCAAGGTGCTGGATATCAGCGAACATCGCAGCTCCGTATCGCCGTACGTCCTCAAGTAGCCCAATCCCCTTTCATGCGCCCGACATGACCAGGCGGGCGTGGATGAGGCGGATATTCCTGGCCGGGATGACGGATGTTCCCGCTGAACGCTTGCCTTAGGGTCCGGAATACGGCAGCCCGATACTCGGAAATACCCCGGGCACAACACATTCGAATGCTGCCGACCAGAGGAGGCCCCGGTGGAGTCCGAGACAGCGACCCGGCACCCCGCAGGGGAGGTAGCGCGTGGAATAACGCGCATCGGTGGTCATATCGCCAGGGAAGCATTCGTCCGCAAGCGGGCAACCAGCGCGGCCGACGTACCGGTCACCGGACGGGAAGTGACCGTCGATTGGCTCACCGCCGTGCTGTGTGACGGCTACCCCGGTGCAGCGGTCGAGACGTTCGACACCGAGACCGTGAGCGCAGGCACCTCGACCCGCTGGAAACTGGGCGTCACCTACAACGAATCCGGTCAGGTCGCAGGCCTGCCGGAAAACCTGTTCGCGAAGACGACCGCGGACTTCAAACAACGGCTCACCCTGGACTTGGCCGGAATACTCGGCGGTGAGCCGGGATTCGTCAAATATCTGCGACCCGAACTCGAAATCGAGGCGCCGCGCGGTTACCACAGTGCGGTCGACTACCGGTCGGGGCGATCGATTTCGTTGCTCGAGGACATCGTCAGTACCAAGGGCGCCAGCTTCTGCACGCCGCAGTCACCGATCGGGCGAGCGCAGATCGAGGATCTTCTTCGGACCATGGCGACGTGGCACGCCCGCTACTGGGACGACAAGGAACTCGGGCAGCATCGGTGGCTGAAGGCCCCAAAGGCGCACTTCGCCAATCTCGACCGGTTGATCGGCATGTCGAAACGAGCCAAGGTCGGGGCCCGGCGAGCGGCCACCGTACTACCCGAAGGGCTTCCAGCCCAACATGACCGGCTCTACCGGGCGCTGGAACAATCGCTGGCGATCGCCAGCACCGGCCCGCAGACCTTCCTGCACGGTGACAGCCATATCGGCAACACATATGTCACCGCCACCGGTCGCATGGGGTTCACCGACTGGCAGGTCGTGCTGCGCGGAAGCTGGGCCTACGACTTCGCCTACGTGGTCACCTCCGGCCTCGCCGTCGCCGACCGACGGGCATGGGAATACGAGCTGTTGACCGTCTATCTCGAACAACTGGTGGCCTGCGGCGCCCCGGCACCGGATTTCGACACGGCGTGGCTTGCGTATCGCCAGCAAGCGTTGTATCCGTACTTCATCTGGCTGGCGACCATGGGCCACAGCATCATCCAGCCGAAGTTCCAGCCCGACGAGATCTGTCTCGGCATCATCGAACGCACCGCCGCTGCCGTACTCGACCTCGACGCCGCGAAAGCCGTCGAGGAGGCCCGCTGAGTCGTGTTCGCGAAGAGCCCTAGACAACTGGTCTTCCGGTACAGCACTCGTGGACCGAACCCGGCAATCGGCTCGCGCTGGTGGTTGCTTGCCGGCGATGAGCTGGCGTTCTCCTGCAAGCCGCGTGTCGGCGCAGCGATCGCACTAGGCACGATCGACCATCGTATGTAGAACGGACCAGGCGGACATCCGGCCGATACCGGTGTCCGCCTGGCTCATTGGCGCCTATCGACTCAGGCAGGTTGTGCGACCTGCGCAATGTCGTGGGCTGTCGTTGCGGCTGATGCCTTGCGCTGCAGACGCATACCGAGTGTGGTCAGGCCGAGGGCGACGACCAGCAGGATGGCCAGCGTCCATGCCAGCATCGAAAAGCCGTGTGGCGCAGCGGCTGCCGCGACGATCGGTCCGACAGTCGCGCCGACGTAGAAGCTGAACATGGCGACCGAAGATGCCGCGGCGCGGGCTTCGCCGCCCAATTCGCCCGCGGTCTGTAGGACGGCGGGGGCGATGATGCCGAGACCTCCGACCAGGACGGCGAGCAGGACCGTCAGCACTCCGAGGTGTCCGCCTTCGAAGGTGGCGAGCACCATCGCGACGGCCGCGACAAGCACGCCGAGCACCATCTGCCCCGGCTTCGAGAGCCGCGCCAACGGCATCGCGAGCAGCGGAAGGGCCATCATCACCGGAAGCGCACCGGCACGCAGGGCGAGCAGTTCACCGGATCCCTTGACTACGCCGGTGATTTCGATGCCGGTGTAGACCCCGACCATCACCGCCATGCTCAGCGCACCTGCGATCAGCATCGGCAGCAGCGGCTTGATTCGCAGCACCGCGGGGATGGCCGCATAGCTGTGCAGCAGCGGCTTGTCCCGGCCGGTCGGCGCGTCTTCGAGCATGACCGCGCGCAGCGCGAACGCGAGTGCGGTGAAGCCGACGGCCGAGCCGAGGAACATGGTGCGCCACGGGAACGCGTCGACCACCGCCTGCGAGACGATCTGTGCGAGCACCGTCGCGGCAAGGAACGACGTGGCCACCGACATGGTGACGACGGCGCGATGTGCGGGCGTGATGCGGGTAGCGACGTAGGCCATGATCGCCGGTGGAATCGAGCCGACGACGAGACCCTGCACGATCCGCAGACCGACGGCGATCGGGGCACTGAATGCGAGGCCGGTCAATAGAGTGACCACCGCGGCGGCGATCATACCGGTGACCAGTACACGACGGTGGCCGAAGCGATCGGAGAGCGGGCCGAAAAGCACGAAGCCACCCGCATAGCCGAAGGCGAAGGCGCTGATGATCCAGGTCATCACACCCGCGCCGACATTCCAATCGGCTTTCATGGCGGTGAACAAGGGTATCGGGATGTACATCTGGCCGGTGGCCAGTAGGGCGGATAGGACGAAGACCGGCAGTGTGCGCCCGGTGTGCGCGCGTGCGGACACGTTCCGGGTGCGTGCCTCGGCGGGGTTACCGGCCGGAAGCTGAAGTATCGGCGTTGCCATAGCGATGACAGTACGATGGCCATCAAACTCTGTCAACCAAATAGTTGGTTTAATGAAATGGTAAAGTCGGGGCCATGACCGTCACGATCAAACGCAGCGACGCGACCAAGCAGGCGCTGCTGCGTGCCGCAAGGGACGAGTTCGCCGAATACGGCCTCGCGGGCGGCAGAGTCGACCGCATCGCCGAGGCGGCGGGTGTCAACAAGGAGCGCATCTACGGCCTGTTCGGCAGCAAGGACAAGCTGTTCGACGTCATTCTCATCGACACGATGCGCGAGTTCATCGACGTCGTGCAGCCGCTGGCCGACACCGAACCCGGCGAGTACGTCGGCAAGCTCTTCGACTACCACCGCGCCAACCCGCAACTGTTGCGACTGTTGCTGTGGGAGTCACTGCACCGCGGCGCCGACGCGCACGACATCGACGGCTGGCGTGCTGAGCACTACGTGCAGAAATTCGACAGGGCCCGTGAGCAATTCGACGTAGAGGAACAGCAGGCCGGGCTGGTTCTGCTCGCCATGTGCGGCGTCGCCAATTGGACCTACGCGGTTCCGCAGACCACCAGGCTGCTGCTGGGCGCCGCTGCCGAAGACCACGAAACGACCAAGCGGTTCATACAGGAGTTCGTCAGAGCGGCGATGCGACGCGACCCGAAATCCGGCGACCCGGTCAATGAGTTGACCACCCAGGTGGATCGAGCCGCGACACCTGAGACGCACGAAACCGAAGGAACCTCGACGAACGCGATCGCCACAGCCAACCCCATCGACGGGCCTGTTCCCGCCGACACAGGAATCCCGGCGGGCTCAACCGCCGCGGCCCACAACGAGCTGACCGACCTGGACGGCCCCGGCTCCGCAGTGGACCGGGCTGCCGAGCGACTGCGTGCCGCACAGGCCGCCGCTGACACGGCCCGCGACGAGCTGGCCGACGCGCTACGCACCGCCAACGCGGAAGGCGCGAGCGCCAACCAACTGGCCCGCCGAGTCGCAGGCACGCTCTCCCGCCCGGTAGTGCTCAAACTCTTGGCCGATTGACTGTGTCGGCACCGCCCACGTAGCCCCGAACACGACAGAACCGCCGATAGCCATAGCTGCCGGCGGGCCGTCGAACTGCTCGATTACCCCTTTAGAACGCGGCCTCGTCCAACACCATGATGTCGTTGTCGATCGCGGCGATAATGTTCCTGACCGCAGTCAGCTCCGGTAGCGCGTTCTTCGCGAAAAAGCTTGCGACAGCGACCTTTCCCTCATAGAACGGCCGATCTTTCTCCGTGGTCCCGGAAACCAGTGCGATGGCGGCGATCTCGGCCTGCACCAGTAGCCGCCAGGCGATCAGCAGATCACCGACGGCGAACAGGAAACGGACCGAACCGAGGCCCACCTTGTACAACTCGGCCGGATCCTGCTGCGCCGCCATCAGGAATCCGGTCAGCGTGGCCGTCATCGCCTGTACGTCGGCCTGCGCCCCGGCGAGCAGCGCCCGCTCGGTCTCGAAGCGACCGGTCTTCGCGTCGAGGAACGCGGAGATCTGCCCGGTCACATGCCCGATGGCAACGCCCTTGTCGCGAATGATCTTGCGGAAGAAGAAGTCCTGCGCCTGGATGGCGGTGGTGCCCTCGTAGAGCGAGTCGATCTTCGCGTCGCGGATGTACTGCTCGATCGGGTAATCCTGTAGGTAGCCCGAGCCACCCAATGTCTGAAGCGATTCGGTCAGGTACTGGTAAGCCCGCTCGGAACCGACACCCTTGACGATCGGCAGCAGCAAATCGTCCACCCGGTGCGCCAATTCGGCATCGGCGCCCGAAACAAGCTGCGCCACATCAGGATTCTGATGCGCGGCGGTGTACAGATACACCGCACGCAGCCCCTCGGCGTATGCCTTCTGCATGGCCAGACTGCGCCGCACGTCCGGGTGGTGGGTGATGGTGACGCGCGGCGCCGCCTTGTCGGTCATCTTGGTCAGGTCCGAGCCCTGGACGCGCTGCTTGGCGTAGTCCAGCGCGTTGAGGTACCCGGTGGACAGCGTTCCGGTGGACTTGATCCCGACAACCATGCGCGCGTTCTCGATCACCTGGAACATCTGCGCGATGCCGTTGTGCACCGCACCGACCAGCCAACCCTTGGCGGGTACGTCGGTGCCGCCGAAGGTCACCTCACAGGTCGGCGAGGACTTCAGGCCCATCTTGTGCTCGACACCGGTGACATACGCACCGTTGCGATCGCCGAGCTCGAGGGTCTCGTGATCGAAAAGGAACTTGGGCACATAGAACAGCGAAAGGCCCTTGGTGCCCGGGCCCGCGCCCTCGGGGCGAGCAAGCACCAGGTGGAAGAGGTTCTCTGCTGTCTCGCCGACGTCACCGCCGGAGATGAAGCGCTTGACACCCTCGATGTGCCAGGAGCCGTCCTCCTGCTCGATGGCCTTGGTGCGACCCGCGCCGACATCCGAACCGGCATCCGGCTCGGTCAGCACCATGGTGCCGTGCCAGCCACGATCGTAACCCTTTGTGGCCCATGCCTTCTGCTCATCGGTGCCGACATTGTAGAGCACCGAGGCCATCACCGGACCCATACCGAAGAAGCTGGCCGACGGGTTGGCGCAGGTGATCATCTCGTTGACCGCCCAGACCACCGCAGCGGGCGCGGGCGTGCCGCCCATACCCTCCGGCATGCCGAGCCTGCTCCAGTCCGCGTCTTGCACAGCCTTGATCGTCTTGCTCAGCGGCTCCGGCACCGAGATGGCGAAGGTGGCGGGGTCGTAGGCCACGGGATCGCGATCGGCCGCGGCGAAGGATTCCGCCACCGGCCCCTCGGCGAGACGCTTCACCTCGATCAGGATCTCGCGCACGGTATCGGAGTCGAGATCGCCGTAGGCACCGGTATCCAGCAGCTTGTCCAGCTGCAACACCTCGAACAGATTGAACTCGATGTCGCGCACGTTCGCCTTGTAGTGACCCACCGTGATCCTCCTCGACTGACAGCTCGGCAGCCGATCCGCGACCGGGCACGCCGCGGGATCGGGCTTTCTGACTGTGTACAAATGAAGCGTGCCGTACCGCGATGACACTACGCAACCGTAGCCACGGGGAAGCCTCACAGTCGTTCGCCGAGCGATTATCGCAAACGTTCACACGGCGGAAACACCGGCAACGGACTCGTCACCGGGAGTCATTCCGGCGCAACAACTTCTGTCTAGTGTTCCCAGCACGAATACAGCCGCTGTACACATCCCGGTCGACAGCACTCGCTCGGCACCCTGACCGGTGCAAAGGCGGGCGTATTCGCCCGCGGCGCACGTAGCGCCGCCGAACAACCTGATGAAGTGAGAAGGGTCCCGCCCCATGCAAGATTCCCGTGCCATCCACCGGCCGCGCTCGCGTCGCGCGGCAAAAGCGCTGCTCGCTCCGACGGCCGTCGTGCTCGCCGGTCTGTTGCTGACCGCCTGTGGCGCCAAGGACGACGACTCGACCACCGGCTCCAACGCCGCGTCCTGCCTCGACACGTCGAAGGATTCGATCAAGGTCGGTTCCCTGCACTCGTTATCGGGCACGATGGCCATTTCCGAGGTCACCGTCGCCAACTCCACCAAGCTCGCGATCGACCAGATCAACGCCGCGGGCGGCGTCATGGGCAAGAAGATCGACCTGGTTCTGGAGGACGGGGCCTCTGACCCGAAGACCTTCGCCGAGAAGGCCGAGAAGCTGATCAGCTCCGACTGTGTCGCCGCGGTGTTCGGCGGCTGGACCTCGTCGAGCCGCAAGGCCATGAAACCGAAGTTCGAGAGCCTGAACTCGCTGCTCTATTACCCCGTCCAGTACGAGGGTCTGGAGGACAGCAAGAACATCTTCTACACCGGAGCGACCACCAATCAGCAGATCATCCCCGCGCTGGACTACCTGAAGCAGAAGGGCATCACCTCCCTGTACCTGGTCGGCAGCGACTACGTCTTTCCGCAGACCGCCAACCGCGAGATCAAGGAATACGCGAAGGCCAACGGCATCGAGATCAAGGGCGAGGACTACACCCCGCTCGGCTCGACCGACTTCTCCACCATCGTCAACAAGGTGCGTTCGGCCAAGGCGGGCGCGGTGTTCAACACCCTCAACGGCGATTCCAACGTCGCGTTCTTCCGCGAGTACACCAATGCGGGCCTGAAAGCCACTGAGATGCCGGTCGTTTCGGTGTCCATCGCCGAAGAAGAGGTCGCGGGCATCGGTGCGCAGAACATCGCGGGCCAGCTGACGGCGTGGAACTACTACCAGACCGTCGACACCCCGGTGAACAAGAAGTTCGTCGCGGACTACAAGGCCGCGTTCGGCGCGGACAAGCCGACCTCGGACCCGATGGAGGCCGCCTACGCCTCGGTCTACCTCTGGAAGAACACCGTCGAGAAGGCGAAGTCTTTCGGAGTGACCGACATTCAGGCCGCGGCCGACGGGGTGAGCTTCGAGGCGCCCGAGGGTCTTGTCACCCTCGACGGCTCCAACCACCACATCACCAAGACCGCCCGCATCGGTGAAATCCGTCCGGATGGACTCATTTACACGGTGTGGGATTCGGGCAAGGCCATCAACCCGGATCCATACCTGAAGTCCTACGACTGGGCCAAGGGTCTGAAGTAGTAGATGGTCCGTAGCGATCGCTTGCGGGTCGCTCGAAATGGTCAGCGCCGGTGTGGGTCTCGTCGCGTAGATGGTCCCGCACCGGCAGTCACCGTTAGGAATCTTTATGGACGTGCTGATCGGCCAGCTCTTCACCGGGCTGAGTCTGGGATCAATTCTGTTGCTCGCCGCGCTGGGCCTTTCCCTGACCTTCGGTCAGATGGGCGTGATCAACATGGCGCACGGCGAGTTCATCATGGCGGGCTGCTACACGACTTACGTTGTGCAGAAGGTGTTCTCGTCGGCGGGTGTATCGCTGATCGTTTCGCTGCTCATCGGCTTCTTCGTCGGCGGCTTGCTCGGCGCGACGCTCGAAATGGGCCTGATCCGCTGGATGTACGACCGGCCACTGGACACCCTGCTCGTCACCTTCGGTGTCGGACTCGTGCTGCAACAGCTGGCCCGCGATATCTTCGGCGCACCCGCCAAGAACGTGCTCGTCCCCGAATGGCTCGGCGGCGGCATCACCATCATGGGCGCGGTGGTGCCCAAGACCCGCATCTTCATTCTCGTACTCGCGATAGTCGCGGTGATCACGCTGGCCACGGTCCTGAAGACGACGCCGCTCGGGCGCCGCATCCGCGCGGTCGTACAGAACCGCGGATTGGCCGAGACCAGCGGTGTTTCCAGCCGCATCACCGACATCAGCACATTCTTCATCGGCTCCGGCCTCGCCGGTGTCGCCGGTGTCGCGCTCACCCTGATCGGCTCGACGAGCCCAACCATCGGCCAGAGCTATCTGATCGACGCCTTCCTCGTGGTAGTGATCGGCGGGCTCGGTCAGATCAAGGGCACCGTCATCGCGGCGTTCGCACTGGGCCTGCTCAATTCCTACATCGAATACTCGACCACCGCGTCCATCGCCAAGGTGATCGTCTTTGTCATCATCGTGATCTTCCTTCAGGTCCGGCCGCAGGGCCTGTTCACCGTCCGCACAAGGAGTTTGGCATGACCACACTCATACAACGGTGGCGCGCACACTCCTCGCTGACCACGCTCGGCGGCTTCGCCGTCGCCGCGATCGGGTTGTTCGCGGTCGCGCCTGCCATGCTCAGCGACTTCCGGCTGAACCTGCTCGCCAAGTTCCTGTGCTTCGCCATCGTGGCGGCGGGGATCGGATTGGCTTGGGGCCGTGGCGGAATGCTCACTCTCGGTCAAGGGGTGTTCTTCGGCATCGGCGCCTACATCATGGCGATGCATTTGCAGATGGCGGACGCGGCCAGGTTGCACAATGACGTTCCGGAGTTCATGGAGATCGCGGGGATTCGCGAATTGCCGTCGTTCTGGCAGCCTTTCGCGTCGGGTCCGGTCGCGCTGATCGGTATTCTCGTGCTGCCTGCGCTTGTCGCGGCCGCGCTCGGGTACGGCGTTTTCAAACGCCGGGTCAAAGGCACCTATTTCGCCATTCTGAGTCAGGCACTTGCCGCCGCGCTCGCGATTCTGCTCACCGGCCAGCAGAAGATCGGCGGCTTCACCGGCCTATCGGATTTCCGTGCCTTCTTCGGATTCAAGCTCTCCGATCCGGCCAACCGGCAGATGCTGTTCTTCATCGCGGCGGGCACGCTGCTCGTGGTTGTCGCGCTGGTCCGCCAGCTGATGCGCAGCCGCTACGGCGAACTGCTTGTGGCAGTGCGTGATCAGGAGGAACGTGTGCGCTTCCTCGGATACGACCCGGCCAACGTCAAGATTGTCGCCTATGTCGTCGCGGCCTTCTTCGCGGGCATAGCGGGCGCGCTGTTCACCCCCATCGTCGGCATCATCTCTCCCGCCGATATCGGTGTCGTGCCCTCCATCGCGTTCATCATCGGCGTCGCGATCGGCGGCCGCACCACCCTGCTCGGGCCGGTGCTCGGCGCGATCGGCGTCGCGTGGGCGCAGACCGCGCTTTCCGAGGAGTTCCCGTCCAGCTGGACCTATCTACAGGGTGTGTTGTTCATCGTGGTGGTCGGGTTCATCCCGGCCGGTCTCGCCGGTGTGTGGCCGATGGTGAGGGGCTCGTTGGCCGGCCGTTTCCGCCGCACCTCGCCGCCGCCCGCCTCATCGGCCATGGTCGCGGCGCTGCCCGATGTAGAGGACGCACCGGTCGAGGAGAAGGTGAAGTCATGACCGAGACAACACACGGACCGAAGCTCGGCGGCAATGCCGGGATGTCGAGCGAGTACCTCGAAATCCGGGGTCTATCGGTGAGTTTCGACGGGTTCAAGGCTGTCACCGATGTCGATCTCACTGTGCTGCAAGGTGATCTGCGTTTTCTGATCGGTCCGAACGGCGCGGGCAAAACCACGCTCATCGATGCGATCACCGGACTTGTGCCCGCAAGCGGATCGGCGCAGAAGTCCGGCGTCGAACTGCTCGGCAAGAAGGTGCACCAGATCGCGCGCCTCGGTATCGGCCGAACATTCCAGACGGCAAGCGTTTTCGAGCAGCTCAGCGTGTTACAGAATCTCGACATCGCCGCGGGTGCCGGGCGCTCGGCGCTGACCATGCTGCGGCGGCGCAAGTCTGTGCTGCCGAGTATCGAAGAGGCACTGGAGATCACCGGGCTCGGCGATCTGCGTGACAAGCAGGCGGGCGTGCTCGCGCACGGGCAGAAGCAGTGGCTGGAAATCGGCATGCTGCTTGTGCAGAATGCCTCGGTGCTGCTGCTCGACGAGCCGGTCGCGGGTATGAGCGCCGAGGAACGTGAGGAGACGGGGAACCTGTTGCGCCGCATCGGCGGTGAACGGATCGTCATCGTCGTCGAGCACGATATGGATTTCATGCGCGCCTTCGCCACCTCGGTGACGGTGCTCGCCGCGGGCAAGGTGCTCAGCGAAGGCACGGTCGAGCAGGTGCAGGCCGATCCGAAGGTGCAGGAGGTCTACCTCGGCACGGCGGCGGCGATCGGACTGGACGAGGCCATCGAAGAGAGCTCCACCACCGACGACAAGGAGTCCGCCGATGCTTGAACTGGTCGATATCCATTCCGGTTACGGCAGGACCGAGGTGATCCACGGCGTCTCGGTGACTGTTCCCGACGACAGCGTCGTGGCGATCATGGGGCACAACGGTGCGGGCAAGACCACCCTGCTGCGCACCGCCGTCGGTCTGATCGGGACCAAGTCGGGTCAGATCAAGTTCGACGGCGAGACGATCACCAAGATGTCGCCGTCGCGGCGGGTGAAGCGCGGCATCGCGTACGTGCCTCAGGGACAACAGAGCTTTCCGCAGCTGAGCACCGCGGAGAACCTCCAGGTCGTCGCGGACGGCCGCAAGCGCGGCAAGGCGTTGATCGAGGAGTCGCTAGATCTTTTCCCCGCGCTGCGCGAGTTGCTGACTCGCAAGGCGGGCCTGCTCTCCGGCGGTCAGCGCCAGCAACTGGCGATCGCGAGGGCACTGATCACCGAGCCGAAACTGCTCATCCTCGATGAGCCCACCGAGGGCATCCAGCCGTCGGTGGTCGCCGAAATCGAACGCACCATCATCGATTTGACCCAGCGTGGCGGATTGAGTGTGCTGCTCGTCGAACAGCATATCGGCTTCGCACTGCAAGCGGCGCAACACTATTACGTCCTGCAATCCGGGCGCGTCGGCTCCGATGGCGCGGGCGGTGCGAGTGCGGAGACCGCGGTCCGCTCGGCGATGGCGATCTGAGCGGGCAGCTGTGTCGCGCAGGGCCCGAGTCCCGCTGAGCGAAAGCGTGTATCACTCGTTGCGGCGAGATCTGGCCACCGGTGCGGTGGTGCCGACCGAACGGCTCGGCGAGGAGCGCCTCGCCGAAATCTACGGTGTGTCACGGACCCCGGTGCGGGAGGCACTCGCCAGGCTGCAAGCCGACGGCCTTGTCGAGCGACATGCCGACGGTCTGTATCCGTACCGGCCGCGGATCGAGGAGCTGGACAACCTCTATGAGCTGCGGATCATATTGGAGACCAGAGGAATTCAGCGCATCTTGGATATGGTGCGCACAGAACGAGTGGAGCGCACCTTCGTTTCCGCGCCGACACCCGACCTGTCGCTGGTGCGCGAAGAACTCGACAAGTGGCGACAGATACTCGAAGATCCGCCCGAGCCCGACGCGGCACTGGTTGCCGCGGACGAGCAGTTCCACATGACTCTGCTTGCCGCAGCGGGTAATACAGCGCTCGCCGACGCACTCGCCGGCGTCTATGTCCGAGTGCGCCCGGTGCGCACCTTGGACCTGCCAACTCCCGACCGCATTGCCACCATGACCGCCGAGCACATCACTATCGCCGAACAGCTCCTGTCCGGCAACCCCGCCACCGCACTCGGCACACTCACCACCCACATCGCCAGCGCACGCGCCCATGTCCTCGCACGTGCTCAACACGCGCTAGATCTGACGAAACTCGCCCGCGCCGTGCGTGATTAACGTGCAGACGCAGCGATTTCCGCTCGAGCCCGGCGGGAGACTTCGAACAAAGGCTATCGATGCCGTCTCGTGAGGCCGAGCGCGTTCAGTCGGTTCCACACGATGCGCGAACCGTTGATCACGGGCAATCCGGCTGTAAGGGCCAGCATTCGACGGGACTGTATGGCGGCGGTGACGGCTCCGTGCTCGACGTCGCACCACCGGGCTCGGGGTGGGCGCGGCCGGAGTCGTGCGCGATACCGCTGATGATCCCTCCGAGTACGACGAGTATCCCGATGACCGCGAGGACGACGGCGACCAAGGAGGCGACACTCTGGCGGCGCGTCGGCTGGTCGGGGACCGGCGCGGCCCGCGGCAGTCCGGCCCCGGCGAGCCCGAATTGGTTCGGGTCGGGCGCCACCGCGGCGAAGCCGTCGGCGATGAGTTCGGCCCGCGAGGGGCCGTTGTCGACACCGAGCGCTCGGCATGCGGCGAAGACGCGGTCGGCGGTCCAGTCGCGTGGCCCTGCCGAGAAGCTTTCCAGGTAGATGCGCAGCTCGGTCGCATCGCGGGCGTTGGCGGTGAGGACATCGATACCCGGGCGCAGA
The DNA here is from genome assembly GCF_046764875.1 of Nocardia arseniciresistens. Taxonomy (NCBI): domain Bacteria; kingdom Bacillati; phylum Actinomycetota; class Actinomycetes; order Mycobacteriales; family Nocardiaceae; genus Nocardia; species Nocardia arseniciresistens. Next base: position 384,228 of record NZ_JBKORD010000004.1, on the reverse strand, counting down.
TTGGTGCGCGCCGGACGCACCACGACGCCACGAAAAGGCACGAGCACCACCGCACCACACACATGACCGGGGTCGAGCAGCGCACGCTCCAGCCTGCTCTTCACCGCGTGCACCGCGTGTTCCAGCTGGTCCAATGGGCTGACCGCGCCGTCACCGTCCAGCTCCACCCGCGCCTCGCTGATCGTCCACGGCCCGTCGCCAGGAATATCGAGAATTCCGCTCTGGCGCCGCAGGAAGCCTCTGACCTCGATCACCGTGATGCCACGTGCGGTCAGGAGCACCACGTCGACCTGCCGGGTTCCATTGGCGCCCACGTCCAGATCCACCACCGCGAGGCAGGTTGTCGGAAACAATCGCAGACTCTCGACGAACTCCTGTTCGGCTCCGGAAAGAGTCGCTCCGGTCTTCATCTTCACCAGCATCGCGTTTTCCTGCCCGCCTCATCGGATCGACGCGGACCTCCCACCGCATGACCGCGCCGGTACTGATGATGACGCGCTATCACCCGAAAGGCCACCGAATCCGAAGACTGAACTGCGGCCACCGGGACCAGTAGGCTCGCACTCTGCCCGCCTCGCACCCGCGGGCACCGCAACCAGGATCTCCGGCAGCGCCGACGCGCTGTCCATATCGAGATCACGGAGGAGGCGTAAGCATGGTTTCGGCAACGCGACCACGGATATTACCGGGTCGGCTCCGCGAGCTCGGTCCCGTCAATTGGGTTGTCTGGCAGGTGCTCTCCCGCGCCGCGGGAACCGACGATGCACACCTGTTCAGCACCCTCGGGCGCACCAAAGGCCTGTTCCGCGGCTGGCTGCACTATTCGGGCAAACTCATGCCCGGCGGCCGGCTTTCGAGGCACGAAACGGAACTGGCAATTCTGCGCGTCGCACACCTGCGCGACTGCGAATACGAGATGGACCACCACATTCGCCTCGGCAAGCGCGCTGGTGTCACTTCCGAGATCCTGGACCGCCTCCGCACCGGACCGTCCGCGGCCGAGTGGACGGACAAGCATCGCGCTCTGCTCGCCGCCGTCGACCAATTGGTGGGGTCACGCGATATCGACGATGCCGTCTGGTCGACGCTCGCCGGGCATTACGACGAGCGCCGGCTCATCGAAATCGTCCTGCTGGTCAACCAATACGAGGGGCTTGCCTCCACGATCACCGCTCTGCGCATCCAGCGCGACGGGGTATAGCGCGTCACGCTTCGTTGCCGCCGACCGACTACGACGCTGCCGCTCAATTGTTTTCGATCAACCTCGCCAGGCCGTCCAAAACCCTGGCCAACCCGAATTCGTAGGCGTGGTCGGCACTGTACGCGGCGTCGTGTGTCTGACCCGCTACCGCGCCGACGCGCGCGGCCAGTGGGTAGCGGTCGGCGTCGAAGACCTGTTCCAGCATCGGCGCGACCCGTTCCCACCATTGCTGGTCGGTCATGGCGCTTTCGGAGGCCGCGCGGTCGGTGTCGATGGCGATGCGGGCGACCGAGGTGACGAAGCCGAGCACGAAGGTGAGCGCGGCATCCATCTCGACATCGCCGAGGCCGAGGCCGTCGAAGGCCCGCAGTTCGTGGTCGTATTTGGCGGCGAGACCGGGGCCGAGCGGCGGGCGGGTGGTCGACAGGTAGGCCACCCATGGATGCATGGCCAGCAGCGCACGGTTCTCCGCGGCGATCATGGCTACCCGGTCGCGCCAGGGGCGGTCGGTCGAGTCCGTCCGGGACATCTCGCGATAGACCGTGTCCAGCATCAGATCGATCAGCTCCGCTTTGCCCGGCACATAGGTGTAGGTGGCCATCGGCGTGAGGCCGAGCCGATTGGCGACGGCGCGCATGGTGAGTGCGCCGATCCCGTCCGCGTCTGCGATCGCGATGGCCGCCGCGACCACGGCGTCCACGCTGCTGCGCTGCTTCGGGCCGCGCACCGCCTGGTTTCCGGGAACGCGCCAGAGTAATTCCAGCGTCCGCGCGGGATCGCCGGCGCTGCTGCGCGCCTTCGGCTGCTTACCTTCGTCGGCCACACCATCTCCTCGGTCCCCGGGCACACCACTCGAGACTCCGACAGTCTCGATGTGACATAGGTCATAGTGCAACTCTTCGGGAATTTCTCTACAAAGTATAGCGTACTAAGTAGAGAAATAATCCAGAGGAGTCACTATGAAAGTCACCGCTTCCGCGATCTCGCTCAATGTCGCCGACCCGCAAGCCTCGGCGAAGTTCGTCATCGACCACCTCGGGTTCACCGAGACGATGTCGGCGGACGGGTTCGTCTCGCTGGATCGGCCGGACGCCGGGCTGAGCCTGATCTTTCTGCGGATCGGCCTGAAAACCTTCAAGCCGGAGAGCGCGGCGGGCAGTGCCGGTGACGGCCTGCTCGTAGTGTTCGTCGTGGACGACATCGATGCCGAGTACGCGCGGCTACAGGCCGAGGGCGTACCGATCGTGACGCCCATCGAGACCGAGGAGTGGGGCGAGCGCTACTTCCAGATGAGCGATCCGAACGGGATCATCCTGCAACTCGTGCAGTGGGTGTGAGTCTCACAAGACTCGAACCGGACAGGCGCTTTCGCGAGCAATGCCACGAAAGCGCCCGTCCGCACGAGCGATAACGACTTCCGTCAGGCGAGGGCCGCGCGGAACACATCCACCACGGGGGTCGAGGCGCGCCCGATCAGCTTTTGCAGGTCGCCGCTGTCCACATCGAGAATTCCCGAGGCGATGCCCGCGTCCGCGTCGGCGAGCACCGCGGCGTAGCCCGCGTCGAGACCGGCCTGCACCAACGCGGCGTTGTAGTCGGCCTGGGGCAGGTTCTCGTAGCGCACCGGCTTACCCGACGCCTCCGAGATAACCTGCGCCAGTTCGGCATAGGTGAGACGCTCGTCGCCGCCGAGTTCGTAGACCTTGCCCTCGTGCCCGTCGGAGGTGAGCACGCGCGCGGCCGCCTCCGCATAGTCGGCCCGCGCGGCCGCCGCCACTCGGCCTTCGCCGGCGGCACCGTGCAGCACGCCGGTTTCGATCGCGTGCCCGACGCCGCCGAAGTAGTTCTCCCAATACCAGCTGTTGCGCAGGATAGTGTGCGGGACGGTCGATTCCGCGAGCACGGCCTCGGTGCCCTTATGCTCCTGCGCCAGGATCAGCGAGTTCTCGGTGGCGCGCGGAATGCTGGTGTAGGCAAGGAGTTTCACGCCCGCTCGCTCCGCTGCCCGAATGACGTTGGTGTGCTGAGCCACTCGTTCGCCGAACTGGGTGCCGGAGACGAGCAGCACCCGGTCGACGCCGTCGAGCGCGCGGTCGAGCGCGGCCGGATCGTCGTAACCGGCCTGCCGGACATCGACGCCCCGCTCCGCCAGATCGGCGATCTTCTGCGGATCGCGCACGATCGCGACGACCGGCGTAGAGCCCTCGCGCAACAGCGCCTCCACCACGAGACGACCCAGGTTCCCGCTTGCCCCGGTGACTGCGACGGTCATGATTACCTCCAAGAATGGGTTTACTGATCTGCTAGCACTAACTATTAGTAAGTACTATGCATTCCTACACTACTTTGGTCAAGTTGGGTACTATCGGATTCATGAGTACGCAGCGCATCCAGTCGGTTGACACCGATGACCCCGCGCTGGAGGCCGATGTTTTTGCTAAAAACTGCACGTCACGCCCAGTTTTGCAGAATGTTGCCAGCCGCTGGGGGATCCTGGCCCTCGTTGCCTTGCGCGCGGGTCCGTACCGATTCAGCGCGCTACGCAGGCGCGTCGACGGTGTGAGCGAGCGCATGCTTTCGCAGACCCTGCAGACGCTCGAGCGCGACGGCATGGTGCACCGCCGGGTCCACGAGACCATTCCGCCCCGCGTCGAATACACCCTCACCGACCTCGGCGCCGATGTCGCCGAGCACCTGGAATCGTTGATCCACGTGCTCGAAACGAACATGCCGCGAGTCCGCGACGCCCAGGCCGCCTACCACCGGGAATGAGGACGGCACCGAGCCGTTCGCATCGACCGGCGGCGTGTCCGACGACTACGCGGGAACGACCGTGCCCGATCGTCGGTTGAATACGGTCATGGAACTCACCACAGCAATCGATTTCGCGCGCAGCACCAAGCGATCGGTGCTCACCACGATCCGCCGCAACGGCCGCCCACAGCTGTCCAACGTGCTGCACGTCATCGGCGACGACGGCATCATCCGCATCTCCATCACCGCCGACCGCGCGAAGTATCACAACCTCGTGCGCGATCCGTGGGCCGCGATCCACGTGACCCGCGCCGACTTCTTCGCCTACGCCGTTCTCGAAGGCACCGTAGAACTCACTCCCGTTGCCGCCGCCCCCGATGACCCCACCGTCGACGAACTCGTCGCCTACTACCGCGCGGGCTCCGGCGAACATCCCGACTGGGACGACTACCGCAAAGCCATGGTCACCGACCGCCGCGCCCTCGTCCGCCTGACCCCCACCCACGCCTACGGCATGCTCTGAGCACTGGTCGGACAAGCGACGCAGCTGACCGGCTCAGCTGGTCAGCAGGTCCGACACGGTGACGAAACGGTATCCGGCAGAACGGAGTTCGGACACGATGCGCGGGATGGCCGCGAGAGCTGTTGCGCCGTATTCGTGCATGACGTGCAGCAGGACGATGGATCCGGGGCGAACCTCACGGATGGTTTCGGCGACGATGTCGTCGGTGCTCGCGGCTTTGCCGGAATCGGGTTCCACGTCCCAGGTGACCGTGGTGCGATCATGGTCGGACAGGTACTCGGGTAGCGACCAGAGCTTCTTGCCGTAGGGCGGGCGGAAGGTAATCGGGCCCTGGTAGCCGGTTTTCGCGATTTCGGCGTCGGTGCGTTCCAGTTCGTCGCGGACGGTGCCGGAGGAGACGAGAACCATGCGGCGGTGAGTGTAGGTGTGGTTGCCGATTTCGTGACCGGCCTCGGCAATTGCCTTGCCCTGCTCCGGGTTTGCGGCCAAGTCGCTGCCGACGAGATAAAAAGTGGCCGGAACTGCCGCTTCCGCAAGGACTTTCAATACATCGGGCGTCCTGGCGGTCGGGCCGTCGTCCAGGGTCAGCGCGACTACCTTCTCGGTGGTGTCGACGCGATCCACCAATCGGCCCGCGAGTTGATATGTCCGCGAATTCATCAGGAAGTACCCGCCTATCGCGAGGACTACGACCACAACGAGCGTCAGCGCACCACCGACCAACCACCTACGCATCCGACCTGTATAGCAGGCCCTGAAAAGGCAGGTGGCCGGTCCGCCGAAGCGAACCGGCCACCTGCGACAAGTGCGCGGGGCGAACCGATCAGAAGTTGATCATGTGTCCCGCGAGGCCGTGGAAGGCTTCCTGCAGGGCTTCGCTCAGCGTCGGGTGCGTGTGCACGTTGCGGGTCAGCTCGTTGACCGTGAGGTCCCACTTCTGGGCGAGGGTGAGCTCCGGAAGCAATTCGGAGACGTCGGGGCCGATGAGGTGGCCGCCGAGGAGTTCGCCGTACTTGGCGTCGGCGACCAGCTTGACGAAGCCGGTCGGGTCGCCGAGGCCGTGCGCCTTGCCGTTGGCGGTGAACGGGAAGGTCGCGACCTTCACGTCGTAGCCTTCGTCGCGGGCCTGCTGCTCGGTGAGGCCGAAGCTGGCGACCTGCGGCTGGCAGAAGGTGGCGCGCGGCATCATCCGGTAGTCACCGAGGGTGACGGTCGGCGCGCCCGCGATGGTCTCCGCGGCGACGACGCCCTGGGCCTCCGCGACGTGGGCGAGCTGAAGCTTCGCGGTCACGTCACCGATGGCGTAGATGTTCGCCACGTTGGTGCGCATGTTGTCGTCGATGGCGATGGCGCCACGGTCGGTGAGCGCGACGCCCGTGTTCTCCAGGCCGTAGCCCTCGACCCGTGGCGCGAAACCGACGGCCTGCAACACCTTGTCGACGGTGACGGTCTCGACCGAGCCGCTCTTGTTGTCCTTGATGCTGACGGTCACCTTGGAGCCGTCGTCATCGATGGACTGCACGGCCGCACCGGTGGAGATGGTGACGCCGAGCTTCTTGTACTGCTTGGTGATCTCCTTGGAGACGTCCGCGTCCTCGTTCGGCAGGGCGCGGTCGAGGAACTCCACGATGCGCACATCTACGCCGTAGTTCTTCAGGACGTAGCCGAACTCCATGCCGATCGCGCCCGCGCCGACGATCAGGATCGAACCGGGCAGGTCCTTGGTGAGGATCTGCTCCTCGTAGGTGACGACGTTCGCGCTCAGCGACGTGCCTGGCAGCAGCTTGGTGACGGTGCCGGTGGCGATGATCGCGTTGCCGAAGGTGATCGTCTCGGTGCCGCCGTCGGACAGCGCGACCGAGAGCGTGTTCGCGTCGGTGAAGGTGCCCTTACCGTCGAACTCGTCGATCTTGTTCTTCTTCATCAGGAAGTGGACGCCCTTGACGCGGCCGTCGGCGACCTTGCGGCTGCGGTCGAACGCCACACCGAAGTCGAAGCTCACCTCACCGGAGATGCCGAAGGTCTTGGCTTCTTTGGTGAAGATGTGCGCCAGTTCGGCGTTACGCAACAATGCCTTGGAGGGGATACAGCCGACGTTGAGGCAGACGCCGCCCCAATACTTCTGCTCGACGATCGCGGTACGGAGGCCAAGTTGTGCCGCACGGATGGCGGCGACATAACCGCCAGGACCGGCACCGAGAACGACAACGTCGTAATGGGAAGTCACGCCACCGAGCCTAACTCCGTCGCCGGGGCCGCACCCACCGGTCCCCCGCAACAGTGAGAAGCGCGACTCACCGACCTGGCAGATCCTCGACGTGAACAAAATGAACGGATACCTGCGCTGCACTTTTGCCTTGTCCAGCCATCGGCGGCCCGCACCCGCCACTCACTAATGTGGACGACGTGGCAGATCGCGGAACGAGTCTCGACGATCCGCGCAGCGCACAGCGATCGGTGCCACTGGCGCTCGACCCGCTGGACGAGACCGCGTCTACGCATTTGATCCGATTGGTCCTTGGGCAGGCACGGCGCGCGGGTGTCGGCGCCGAACAACTGGCGACCGTGCACGGCATCGAGGACGCGGCCCTGGCCGGGGAGCTCAACAGGATTGCGCTGAGCTCGCTGGTTCGGCTGTGGGGATTGCTCGCCCAGGCGCGGCCGGGCCCCGGCGCGGGGGTCGCGGTGGCCGATGCCGCACCGCTCGGCACTCTCACCACCTGGGATTACCTCGTTACCACCGGGCCGACACTCGCCGATACGTTGCGCGCGGCCCAGCCGTACCACCGCCTGGTGACCGCGGCGGCCGAGGGCTTCGACCTCCATCACGACGGCGATCTCACCGTCGGCTTCCGGACCACCGCCGGTGATCCCGCCGTCGCGGCGGTTGTCAACGAGTACGTGCTCGCCTACTACCTGCGCCGGGCCCGCGAGGCCACCGGCCGCGCCGTCGTCCCGACCATGGTCACCTTCGGCCATGCCGCGCCGCGCGAGCACACAGCGCTCACCGACGCCTTCGGCACCGATCGCATCGAATTCGACGCGCCCGCCGACACCATCACCTTCACCGCCGCCGACGCCACCGCCCCGCTGCCGCGCGCCGACCCCATGCTCGCGGACCTGCTGCGCAGCCACGCCGACCTGGTGCTCGCGACGGCTCGCCCGATCTCCGGTCCGCTGGAGGCGTTCCGCATCGCGGTGGCGGCCACGCTTGCCGACGGCGACCCGTCCCTCGCCGCGGTCGCGCGCAGGCTCGCGCTCAGCCCGCGCACGCTGCAACGCCAGCTGTCCGAGCACGGAACCACCTGGCGGCACGAGTTCGATCTGGTCCGCTACGAACAGGCGAAAACCCTACTGGGAGAAGGCCGTTTGACCACCGCGGCCATCGCGGGGCGGCTCGGGTTCACCGATGATCGTGCCCTGCGCAAGGCTTTCCAGCGCTGGAACGGTTCATCGCCGTCCCAGCTGCGGGCCCGCATCCGATAGCCACCGGATCGGCCATTTTTCTCAGGTCACAAAGGTGGCGCGTTCGGACCGGTCGGTGGCATCGCGGGACCTGGGAACCGGGTCGTGGGGTCCATAACGTCTTCGGTACCGGATCGACACGGTTCGGATCGACCGAAGAAGAGGCAGTGACATGCAAACCACGACCCACAACGACGTCCAGCCCCTCCCCCACACTTCTCGGGAAATCCAGTTGGCCGCGCGGCCGACGGGCGCTCCGACAGCGGAGCACTTCGCCCTGGTCGAGCGGCCGATTCCGGACCTGGCCGATGGACAGATCCTGGTTCGCAACACCTGGATGTCGGTAGACCCGTACATGCGTGGCCGGATGGACGACAGCCCGTCCTACATTCCGCCATTCCAGCTCGACAACGCGCTGGAGGGCTCGGCGCTCGGCGAGGTTGTCGCCGCACGCAGCACCGATATCCCGGTCGGCGCGACGGTCTCGCACTTCGCGGGCTGGCGCGAGTACGCGGTTGTCGATGCCGCGACCGCGACTCCGATCGCACCGGAATTGGCTGCACCGCACCACTTCTTGGGTGCACTCGGAACCACCGGCCTCACCGCGTACGCCGCGCTGACCGAGGTGGCGCGGGTCGAGCCCGGCGACACCGTATTCATTTCCGCCGCGGCGGGCGCGGTGGGCAGCGTCGCGGGACAGATCGCCAAGGCCCTCGGTGCTGCGCGCGTGATCGGCTCGGCGGGCGGACCGGTCAAGTCCGAGCTGCTGCTCGATGAATTCGGCTTCGACGCTGCCATCGATTACCGAGCGGGCGACCTGGCCGGGCAGCTCGCGGCGGCCGCGCCCGAGGGCATCGACGTGTACCTCGACAGCGTTGGCGGCGAGCATCTGCGGGTCGCGGTGCAGGCCATGCGCCCCAAGGGCCGGATCGCGCTCGTCGGCGCCATCAGCGGCTACAACGGTGCGGCCGCCGAGGCGGGACCCGACCTGTACAAGGCGGCAACCAAGGAGATCTCGCTGCGCGGCATGCTGGTGACCAGCTACTTTCCGATCTTCGGCGAGTACATCGGTAAGGCCGCGGGCTGGCTGGCCGATGGCACCATTCGGACAAGGGAAACCGTCTACGAAGGACTCGAACAGGCACCGGCCGCCTTCCTCGGCGTGCTGTCCGGCGCCAATACCGGCAAGATGCTCGTCCGCCTCGGCTGAGCTGGATAGGTACCAGGGACGGGTGGCGCGACCGCTCGACGGTCGCGCGACACCCGTCCGGTGGATCAGTCCCGCCAGACTTGTTGTGCGATTCGAGCGAAGTTGCCGCCGAATACGGCGGCTCGGTCGGTGGCGCTGAAACCTCGGCGCGCCAAGACCTCGTCGAGTCCGGGTAGTTCGCTCAGCCCGAGTAGATCCTCCGGCGGAACCCATTGCAGTGGGCCCCATTTGGTGTAGGCATCGGAGAAGGTCTCCGGGTTGTTCAACACTTCTTCGTTGAAGTCCGCGCCGTCGAACGAATAGTCCGAGCCGATGCCGATATGGTCGATGCCGACCAACTCGACGCCGTATTCGATATGCGTCGCCATCGCTTCCACGCGTTCGACACGTTCAGCGGGATCGTTGTGCCCCAGGAAGATTCCCACGCCGTTGACGCCGATCACGCCGCCGGTGCCCGCACAGGCCACGGCCTGCTCGTCGGTGATATTGCGCGGGTGCTCCCACAGCTGGTCGAAGTTGGCGTGGCTGTAGATCATCGGGACCTCGGTACACGCGGCGAGATCCAGGCCGGTGCGCCGTGAGCAGTGCGCGCCGTCGACGAACATGCCGACCTCGTTGAGCGTGCGCACCAGATCGCGGCCGTAGGCGGTGAGTCCGGTGTCCTCGGCGTCCAGGCAGCCGCCGGCCGCCGCATTGGCGTGGTTGTAGGCGGGCAGCAGCGAGCGGACGCCGAGGTCGTAGAACACTTCGACATTGTCGAGCTTGCCGCCGAGGGGGCCCGAGTCCTCGAGGTCGAAGGCGAGCGCGATGGTCTCGGCGTCGGCGGTGACATCGTCGTAGCTCTGTACCAAACGAAAACGGCCATCCGCCGAGGCATCCCGGCGGAACTGCCGTGCCAGTGCCAGGGCATCCGCGCTCGACTGCCTGGAGTATCCGATATTCACCGACAGGTAGGACCCGAGCGGATATCGCGCCAACTCCTCGATTTGCGCCGAGGGCAGCAGCGGCAGACAGCAATGCTGTTCCCACAGAAATGGCGGCATGCCGGGCTCCTGTTCGCTCGGGGCGGAAATCCCGATCCTACGGAGCCCGATCGCGTCATTGCCCCAGGTAGCCAGGCGCGCGTCGTCCCGGGCATCGAGCACTTCCGGTAACCGGCCCACCTACCCTGGCCGCCGCTCGGCAACAATGTGGTCATGGCCGGTGTTGAGCAGAGTGTGAACGATCCGTATCTGTGGCTCGAAGAAGTGACCGATGAGCGGGCCCTGGATTGGGCCCGCGCGCACAACGATGTGGTCGTGGCGCGCTTTGCCGCGTCCGAGCGGTTCACCGACCTGGAGGGCCGCATCCTCGACATGCTCGACACCGACGCCAAGATCGCCTACCCGAGTCGGCGTGGCCGCTGGCTCTACAACTATTGGCGTGACGCCGCACACCCGCGCGGACTATGGCGGCGCACCACTTTCGCCGAGTACGCCAAGGACGCACCCGACTGGGATGTCTTGATCGACCTGGACGCACTGGCCACCGCCGAGGACGAGAACTGGGTGTGGGGCGGCGCGGGAGTACTTCGGCCGGAACAGTCACGCGCACTCATCAGCATGTCGCGTGGCGGGGCCGACGCGAAGGTCGTGCGTGAATTCGATATCGAGACACGCGAATTCATCGATCCCGCCGACGGCGGTTTCCACCTTCCCGAGGCGAAATCGGACCTGCGCTGGATCGATATCGACACGGTGTACGTCGGCACCGATTTCGGGCCGGACTCGCTGACCGACTCCGGCTACCCACGCATCGCCAAGCGCTGGCGGCGCGGCACCCCGCTCACCGAGGCGGAAACGGTGTTCGAGGGTACGGCGGACGATGTCGCGGTCTCGGCGGGTTACGACCGCACGCCCGGCTACGAACGGCATTTCGTCGGGCGGTCCACCGACTTCTTCAACGAAGAGGTCTACCTGCTCGAGGACGACGGCAGCCTGCGATATCTCGACGTGCCCACCGACGCCAGCGAATCCTGGTACAAGGATTGGCTGCTCATCCTACTGAAGTCGGCGTGGGAGGTGGGCGGAACAAACTATCCCGCGGGTGCGCTGCTTGCCATCGACTTCGAGAAGTTCCTTTCCGGCGCAAGGGAATTCGAGGCGGTATTCACACCGGACGCGCGCACTTCGCTGCACGGGTACGGCTGGACCGAAAACCACCTGCTGCTGATCACCCTCGAGGACGTGCAGACCAAGCTGTACGTCCTCACCCCCGGACCCGACGGTTGGACAGGTCAACCGCTTGCCGACGCACCGCCCATGGCGACCACCAGCGTGATGAATCTGGACCCGCTCGAGGGTGGCGACGAATTCATGCTGACCACAAGCGGATTCACCAATCCCGCGACGCTGCTCGCCAGCGCCGTCGGTGGGCAGGCCGAAAAGCTCAAGCAGGAGCCGGGCTTCTTCGATGCCTCCGGCATCGAGACCGAGCAGTTCTTCGCGAAGTCCGACGACGGAACCATGGTGCCGTACTTCGTGATCCGCCATCGTGATCGCAAGGGCACCCCCGGCCCCACCGTGATGTCCGGCTACGGCGGCTTCGAGGTATCGCGCACTCCCGCCTACAGCGGCGCGTCCGGCATGGGCTGGTTGGAGCGCGGCGGCACCTGGGTGATGACCAATATCCGAGGCGGCGGCGAATACGGCCCCGAGTGGCACACCTCCGTGCAGAAGGCCAACCGGCACAAGGTGTACGAGGACTTCGCCGCCATCGCCAAGGACCTGGTCGCTCGTGGCATCACCACCGCCGAACAGCTCGGCGCGGTGGGCGGCAGCAATGGCGGTCTGCTCATGGGTGTGATGCTGACCCGCTACCCGGAACTGTTCGGCGCGATCGTCTGCCAGGTGCCGCTGCTGGATATGAAGCGCTATCACCTGTTGCTGGCAGGAGCCTCGTGGGTGGCCGAGTACGGCGACCCCGACAAGCCGGAGGAGTGGGAGTACATCAGCAAGTACTCGCCGTACCAGAACACCGACGCCGATGCCGTCTACCCGCCGATCCTGCTGACCACCTCCACCCGCGACGACCGCGTGCACCCCGGCCATGCCCGCAAGATGGCCGCGCTACTCGAGGAGCAGGGCCACACGTTCTGGTACCACGAGAACATCGAGGGCGGCCACGGCGGCGCGGCCGATAACAAACAGTCGGCATTCCAGGCCGGACTCATCTACGAGTTCTTCACCCAGATGCTGATGGAGCGGGGCGAGTAAGACAGCTAGGACCAATGAGCGACAAGAAGCGGCCCGCGCCGACCGTCCGAACCACGTTGAACCGTGACTTCATCGCGGCGGTCGCGCTGACCGTCATCGACGACGCGGGCCTGGACGGCTTCACCATGCGAAAGCTCGGGGCGGCGCTGCGGGCGGATCCGATGGCGGCCTACCGCCACTTCACCGATCAGCAGGACCTGTTCGACGCCATCGCCGCCGCGATGTTCGCCGAACTCGAGATGGAAACGCTGCCCTGGCAAGAGGATTGGCCCGAGCTGATGCGCGTCTACGCGCATCGGCTGCGCTCGACGCTGCGACGACACCCGAATGCGGTGCCCATCTTCGCAACTCGACCCGTCCGCAGCGCCACGTCCATCGAGACAGGCAACTGGATGCTGGAACGCCTACAGGGCGTCGGGTTCCCCGCGGCGATCGCCCTCCAGCTGGTCCGATGCCTACGCGAGTACGTGATCGGCCACATCCTCAGCCGCACCGTGGCCACCGTCGCGGCGCGACGCAAACCCACCACAGCTGACCTGACCCAAAACGCCCCGCCCGATGTACCCGCCGACCCCGATCATTTCGAGATCGGCCTGACAGCCATGCTCGACGGGTTCGGCAAGCACCTCGACTGAACAAGCTAACGGTCGCGCAGCCACTTCTCGATCTGATCGACGGTGCTGCCGCATTGGCGAATCCAGCCGTTGTGGCCCAACGGTTCCGGCTGATGCCAGCTCGTCACGTCGGACTTGGGCATCTTCGCCAGTAGGTGCTCCGCCGAGCTCGGCGGGGCGAGGTCGTCGCCGGTCATCGTGATGGACAGGATCGGCAGCTTCAGTCTGCCGATCCGCTCCTCGTAGTCGATGTCCGCGCCGACCGGTACGAATCGGCCGGTGCGCGACAGGCGCGCCCAGTCGGAGATCAGCACCCTCGACTGCCTGCCGAAGCCGCCCACCGCGATACGGTCACCCGGCCAGAAGCCCGCGAGGTTGGCGGTCATCGAGATCGCTGTGGTGCCCATCAGCATGCCCGGCCCCGAAAGCCCGCGGAAGCCACGATGATACGGAGTTCCCGAGGCGATCAGGATCAGCCCGCCGAGCCTGCCTCGGATCCGCGAGGCGTACATGACGGCGAGCTGGCCGCCCATGCTGTGGCCGAGCAGGTACGGCGTACTTGCCGGGAAGCGGTTGCGGACGACCTCGAAGATCGCGGGGAAGTCGACCGAGACCAGCTCGTGATAGCCGTAGGCACTCGAGGAGCTCGGCCGCGGCCTGCTGTCGCCCTGGCCGCGCATCTCCCCGATCGCCACATCGAATCCGCGCGCGGACAACCCGCCTGCGAACAGTTCGTAGTATCCAGCAGGGACACCGAGCCCAGGAACCATCACCACGACAGGGCGCGGCGCGTCCGGGGTCACCGGATGAGTGTGCGTACCGCTGGCTGGAATCAGCCGCACCGGAACGACACTGCCGTCCGGCATCTGGATCGGAACCGTCTCCATGCCGCGACGCTACCGCGCCGCAGGTCGCGTCGCCTACTCCGACCTGCGCTTACGCGCCGACCGCGCCCATGATCACCCGGCTGAGCACCCTGATCACATCATCGAGCGGCGGCCGCGGATCCGCACCGCTCCAAGAGTCGACGACGTAGTTGACCGCGCCGATAATCGCCAGCACGCGCATTTCGTAGTCGCCCGTGGGGATTTCGCCGTGCATGGCCGCGTCCTCCGCGGCGCTTGCCAGCAGTGACCCCCAGACCCTGCGCAGCTCGAGCCGGAACTTTTCCACCTTCGGTCCCGCGCCGACCACCTCGACGAGCGCTACCCGCGCCTTGCGCGGGTCGGATCCGATGGACTCGACATACGCGCGCACGGACGCGTCGATGATCTCGAGTGCGGTCGCGTCGGACTTCTTGTCCAGCGCCGCGCTGACCGCGTCGCGCGACTCCTTATCGATCTGCTCGTAGAGCTCGAGTAGGAGGGACTCACGGCCGGTGAACTCCTCGTAGAACTGCCGCGACGAGAGCCCGGCGTCCTTACAGATAGCGCCGACCGAACTATTGGCGTAGCCGTCGCGCGCGAAGACCGTGAGGCCCGATTCCAGAAAACGCGCACGCCGCTGACGTTGCCGGTCCTCTACGGGTTGCCCGGCATACATTCGTCCCGTATTCGCATCCTGTGACATTGGGGCAGACAATACCCAAGGGGCCGATGCCCTCGTCATGGATCGGGCCCTTCTGGAAAACCTACTGCCGACCGCATGTTAGCCGAAAGTTGGCGGCCTGGTTACCAATGCACTGACAGGCTGGCAGAGCCCTTCTCTGACTGTTTGCCGAAACGGGCGATACCGATCACGTCGAGCCGCGAGGAGTTTTTTGAAGGGATTTTCTAGAATATTTTCCGCCAATTCGCGGGTGGGACACCGAATATAAGATCTCTCCCCATCCGACGAGTGAACCCGATCGGGGAGCGTCCGTAAAGCCCCATTTCGGCGGATCGATCCGGGTGCGGGAGAGCCTCAGCGCGCCGAGTCGGCGACCACCGCGTCCAGTAGGCCGGGGAACCGCTCCGCGAGATCGTCGCGACGCAGCTCGACAAGTCGATTGCGCCCGCTCGCGAAGGTTGTCGTAACACCCGAGTCCCGCAGCACCTTCCAGTGGTGCGACAGCGTCGCGGCGCTGATCTCGACGTCGAATCCCTCGACGCCACAGCCGAGCGGTTCGCGCACCCCCGCGAGCGCCCGGACCAGCTCGAGCCGGACCGGGTCGGCGAACGCGCTCAGCACCCGGACCAGGTCCAGATCAGCGGTGCTCGGCTGCGGTAGCTGGCGCAAAATCCATTCTCCGATCGTTTGACAACAATCGAATCATATCTCAACATACTAAGATGCTTCGACGATCATCGAATAATCTCTATCGCGCTCTCATTCCCCTCGCCGTCGGCACCTTCGTGCTGGGTACCGACCTATTCGTGCTCAACGGCATGCTGCCGCTCATCGCCGACGACCTGAACGTCTCGATATCCACCGCGGGCCAGCTGACGACGATGTTCTCCTGGACCTACGCCATTGCCTCGCCACTCATCGCGGCCGCCACCGGATCTTGGGATCGTCGCTGGCTATTGGGCAGCGGCGCACTGCTTTTCGTGCTCGGCATGATCGGCCAGGCCGCCGGGGAGTCGTTCGCGGTGATGGCCGCGGCGCGCATCGTCGCCGCGCTGGGCGCAGCGGCGTTCCAGGCCAATGCCTTTGCCGTCGCCGGAGTGGTTGCCGACGACGCCAATCGAGGTAAAGCGCTCGCGTTGGTCGCGACCGGACTGACGCTGTCCAGCGTCGCGGGCGTGCCGATCGGCATCTTCGTAGAACGCTGGATCGGCTGGCGTGGTGTCCTCTGGGCCATCGCCGCCGCCGGTGCTGTCGCGGCGGTGCTCGTGCTGTTGCTGCCACGCGTCACGCTGCCCGAAACCGGGCTGCGAGAACGCGTCAGCGTGCTGATACGCCGACCGGTGCTGCGAGTACTGCTGGTGACCACGGCCGCGATGACGGCAACCTTCACCACGTTCGTCTATCTGCCCGTTGTCGTCGCGCCGTCGGTATCGCAGAACCTGCTCGCCTGGCTGATGCTCACCATGGGCGTCGGCCAGGTCCTCGGCAACGCGCTGGCAGGGCGCGCCGTCGACCGCTATGGTCCGCAGCGCACACTGACCTTCGGCATCGTCGGCACCGCGGCCGGCCTGATCCTGTTCGGCCCCGCCATTCACACCGCATGGACCGTTTTCGCGGTGCTTGCCGTCACCGGTCTGTTCGGTGCGACAGTCATGGTTCCCCAGCAAACCCGCCTGTTCGGCATCGCCGCCGACGCGCCCACCGTCGCCCTCGGGCTCAACGGTTCCGCCATCTATCTCGGCGGCGGCATCGGCTCGATAGTCGGTGGTGCGGTACTGGATTCGTTCGGGGCGTCGTGGCTGCCGGTCGTCTCCGCGCTCATCGCCTGCGCCGCCTTGGCCATCACCGTCTCCGCCCGCCGCGCGCCCGACCGGGCTCGAGCCACGGCACCCGTTACCGTCTGACCCGCCCGGCCGATCCAGCACCGTCGCTGGATCGGCCATTGGCAGGGCGCGCTATTCGAAACTGCGGACTGCAGTCGCGGGAGGCCGATTCGTACGGGATGAGCACCGCACTGTGTTCGGCGGCCGATCAGGAGGTGGTCGGCACTGTCGTTTCCGCGGGTGCGCCGAACCAATAGGTGAGGGCTTCCCGCAGCCCTTGTGCGGCGGTGTCGGCGGATTCGTCGACAGTTGCCGCCCAAGCGATGTGGGCGTCCGGGCGGATCAGCAGGGCATCGGCGGGCCGATCATCGGTTTCGGCCGTCTGAATGTCGATGCGATGCTGCCAATCTCGGGCGATCTCACGCAGTTCCTTGCGGTCATCGAGGTCGAGCAGGATGGGCCGTGCGGCGTGCGCGAGTTCCGCGACACTGGTGGCGCCCTGGTCGGTGCGCAAGGCGAGGTCGGGTGCGAAGGTGCCGGTCAAGGCGTGTTGGTTGGGGTTGGGTATCGAGTAGCGGGTGTCGTTGCCTGCGATGAGATTTCCGAGGCGGCGCAATGACTGTTCGTCGACGAGCAGTTCCTGCAGGACTGCCCGGAGCGCGTCGGCGGCCGCGTCGTGTCCGCGCCGCAACGCCACCTGAGCTCGGGTCTGTAGCAGCGCACGTGCGCCGGTGGCGTGACGTTCATCGTGATAGGTGTCCAGCAGACCGGCCGGCGCCCAGCCCTGGATATCGGCAGCCAGCTTCCACGCGAGGTTGACCGAGTCGAGCATGCCGAGATTGAGCGCTACGCCCGTGGCGGGCAACAGGTGGGCCGCGTCGCCCGCGAGCAAGATTCGCCCATCGCGGTAACGTTCGGCCTGGCGATCCTTGAAGGTGAAGCGTGACAACCGAATCGGTTCTCCCCAGGGGAGATCCCCGCCGAGCACATGGCGAACGCTCTCGCCGAGCTCGGTCAAGGTCATCGGCTCATCGTCGTCGTATTCGGTGGGCTCGTTTTCGATGGTCGAGAGGAACAGGCCGTCGGCGCCGGCCGCGAACGCGAACACACCGCGGTCTGTTCGGTTGAAACCCGCAGGGATCCGGCC
This sequence comes from Nocardia arseniciresistens, assembly GCF_046764875.1. Classification (NCBI taxonomy): domain Bacteria; kingdom Bacillati; phylum Actinomycetota; class Actinomycetes; order Mycobacteriales; family Nocardiaceae; genus Nocardia; species Nocardia arseniciresistens. The sequence continues at coordinate 366,689 of NZ_JBKORD010000004.1, read as the reverse complement.
CAGTTCGGGGACCTCGATGTCACCGTTGTCGTGCACGGTCATGGAATCGGGGACGGTGACGTGGCCGACCCTGTTGACCTCCGGATATGTGGTGCCGGGGAACGCGATACCGGCCATCTCGCGGATCCGGCTGCGACCACCGTCGCAGCCGACCAGGTAGCGGGCGGTCATCTGGTAGGGCCCGTCCGGCCCACGGACGTCCACGGTCACCGCGGCATCGTCCTGGCTCACCCCGACCACCTCGTGCCCGCGACGGATGTCGGCCCCGAGTTCGAGCGCATGTTCGGCCAGCAGTCGCTCGGTATCGATTTGGGGGATCGCCACCGCCCGCATCGGGGGATCCATCATTTGGGTGAAGTCCACATGCATTCCGCCGAACGGGAATCGGGGCGCGGGGTTGGGGTCACCGCTGGCGATCTCGAATCGTTCCAGCAAACCTCGGTAGCGCAGCAGGTCCAGGATCCGACCGCCGATACCGCTGGCCTTCGGGGTGTCCCGAGGCTGTGGCTGCCGCTCCAGTACCAGCGGTCGCACCCCAGCCGAGCACAGCTCACTCGCCAGCATCATGCCGCTCGGGCCAGCGCCCACGATGATTACGTCGATGTCCGTCACTCGTCACTCCATTTACGCAGATTCTGGCTTAGGTCGACGATTCTGCGGCATCAACCGGGTCTTGCCGCAAGCCCCCCGGTGCGCTATATGTTGAGAGCGGAAAGAGTTCGGCGTCAGTCCTTGGGGGCGGATTCGGCGCGGATGGCGTCGAGCAGGTCCGCACAGCGGTCGAGCAATGTCATCAGGGTCGTTCGCTCCTGATCGGTGAAACCCTCGGCCAGCGCGCGCTCGACCCGGATCGCGCGGGCATCCGCGTCTCGCATGACCGCCGCGCCCTTCTCGGTGAGACGAGTCTCCAGCACGTTCTTGTGCCATTCATGCTGCGTCCGCTCGACGAGGCCGCGGTCTTGCAGGTTGGTCAGCACCGTATTCATCGTCGGTGGGGTGACGCCGCACAAACGGGCTAGCGCGGCGGCCGAGATACCGGGGTTTTCCGTGAGGAACAACAAGGCCGCGTACTGCGAGACAGTTACGCCCGCGGGCTTCAGCGCGGCGTTTTTGGCTGCGTTGAGTGCCTGCTCAGCCCGTTTGACCGGGGATCCAATGCGCTCGGATGCGGGCATCGACGTCATGGGTGCATCGTATCCGCCCATTCTCTCATTAGTGTCTTGACGACCATTAGAGTTCTAATATACATTCGTGCCCATTCTCAGATGTGACTACATCTGACTGATAGACCCGATGAGAGGCACGACCATGTTCTCCACCATCCGCCGCCGCCACTTTTCGACGATCACCGCCGCGGTCGCCCTTACCGCCGTCGCCGCCTGCGCGACCACGACGGATGCCGCGAAATCCACCGACCAACCCACACCCACCCGCATCAGCACCGCCTACGAACTGCCAGGCGACCGCGTCTATCCCGAGGGCATCGCGGTCGACGTCCGCAGCGGCGACACCTACGTCGGCTCATACGCCAACGGTGCGATCTATCACGCGACCCCGGGCGCGCGCCGAGCCGAGATCTTCCTGACCGAGGGCACCGACGGCCGCAAGACCACGAATGGACTGAAGGTCGACAAGGCCGGGCGACTGTGGGTCATCGACTCGACCGCGGGAGTCGCGGTCTACGACACCGCAACTCGCGCCATGATCGCCCGCTTCGACGTCCCCGCGAGCACGCCGCACATGGTCAACGACTTGGCGATCACACCGGACGGCACCGCCTACCTGACCGACAGCACGGCCGCCGTCGTCTACCGCGTCACCCCGGCCCAATTGGCCGACACCGCCGCTCACGGCGGAAAGGCGGTTCTGACAGCACAATTCGACCTGAATGCCGAACTCGCGGCGCACGAGACCGGCACGTTCACCCTGAACGGCATCGTCACCGACGATTCCGGCCGCTACCTGCTGGCCGTCGACATGACCGCGGGCGAGCTGTACCGCATTGCGACAGAGCCGAATTCACCCGACCCGATCCGCAAGGTCGCCATGCACGGCGGCGACCTGAAGCACGGCGACGGCCTGGAACTGCACGGTGACACCCTGTGGGCCGCCCACAACACCACCAACACCATCAGCCGCTGGAAGATCACCGACGACGGCGCGACCGCCACCTTGGAGCGCTCGATCACCGACGCCTCCCTGAGCATCCCGACCACACTGGTTCGCACCGGCGACCAGACCCTGGTGGTCTCCTCGCAATTCGACAAGGGCGGGCCGATGGGCCCCGGAACCCCGACGAACCCGTTCACCGTCCTGACTGTCGATGGAATCTGATCACCACAGACCGATGGCCGGACCGCCACCACGCGGTCCGGCCATCGCGGCAGAAATCACCCGGACACAACAAAAGCGTTGATTTTAGGTTAGCCTGCCCTGCATGACTGGTGTGGATTCGGCGACCGAGAGTGCCCTCGAGGCACCTCGTGATTGTTCGACGCCGCCCGCATCGGCTCGCGCGACATCCACTCAACGCCTACGACGCCGCAAGCGGAAACCGATCCGCCGTGCGCTGATCGTCACCCACCGCTGGTCCGCGCTGACCCTCGGCCTGCTGCTTGTCATCCAATGCACCACCGGTGCGATCCTGCTCTATCACGGCGAACTCTTCCGAACCTCGCACCCAGGCTTCTACCAACAGTCCGATGCCGCACCGGCGGTCAGCACCGAGCAAGCCGTCGGCATCGTGCGCACCGCCGATCCCGACTTCGACATCGGCTGGGTCGGCTCCGACGGTGGCGTCATCGCCGTCGGCGACAGCGGCTTCACCACCGCTTACGCGATCGACCCAGGCACCGGCCGGATCAATGCGCACGCCGCGCTCACCGACGGGATACTGGGCTGGCTGGTCAACCTGCACGACTGCGCATTCGGCTGTCCGAGGTTCGCGGGCTCGATCGCCGCGGTGAACGGCAAAGCCCCGGTCCTCGACGTCACATGGGCCTACCTGATTCTCGGCATGCTCGGACTGCTGCTCGTCGCGCTCGCGGTGTCCGGCGCCCTCGTGTGGTGGCCCACGCTGAAGCGCTGGCGACACGGCTTTCGGGTCAGGACGAACAAGGGCCGTTTCGCCAGGGACCGCGACCTGCACAACGTCATCGGCATCATCAGCGTCCCGTTCCTGCTGATGTGGGGAATCACCGGCGTCGCCTTCGAATTCCCCTCGGTGGAGCGGGCCTGGCTCGCCGTCACCGGCGGCGACGCCGTCACCGAGATGCCCGAGGACACCTTCACCCCTCGGCCCGCGCCGTCACAGGGCCGACGAGTATCTATCGACGAGGCGAGCACTATCGCGCTACAGCGGGTCCCGGGACGACTCGCCTATCTGATGTTGCCGAGCGAAAACGCCGACTACTACCGGGCCGCGATAGCGGGCGCCTATTCACCGTACGAGAACCGCGCGTTCTACAGCGGCGACGTCCTGGTCTACATCAACGCCGCAGACAGCGCCGATATCGTCGTGGTGGACTCCAGCCAGGACCGTCCGGTGGCAAACACCTTCTACGACAAAATTTTCCGCCCCGCGCACTTCGGTTGGCTCGTCAACGGCTGGTGGCGAATTATCTGGCTCCTACTCGGCCTGACACCCGCGGCCCTTGCTGCCACCGGCGTATCGACCTGGCTGGTAAAACGCCGAAACACGCGAAACGCCCGTGCCTTGCGTGCTCCGCCTACCTCGGCGGCGTAAACTCGGCCGACTGTTGGCAAGCTGGCTCGAGGTGGCGACCTTCGGCCGAGTGACATACGCTTCGCCGCGGAGGAAACCGCCTCATGGAGGGACAATTGACCACTCCTAGCACGGTGAAGCAAGGCGAACCCGGAACCAGCGTGCCGCAAACGGTTCCACTGACGCAGCTGATCCACTTGATGGCCGAATACCAAAAGCTCGGCACGCACCGTCAGACATTTCGAGCGGCGGCGCCCACAAGCGATACTTTCGTGCGCGGCTGCGGGATCGTCGCGGGCGGATTTGTCGCGGTCGGCGCCATCTGCGCGGTTGTCGGCGCGTACCCGGGCAGCATTGCGGTCGGGCTGCTCGCCCTGGTCCCCGCGTCGATGGGGTTCTTCTGGAGCAGACGCAACCGACGTAACCGCGCGGCCCGCCTCGACCTGTTCGAATCCGGCATGACCGTGTATCGCAAGGGCGAAAAGGTCGCCGGATTCCGCTGGGATACCGCCGAAGTACACCAGCGGGTAATTCCGTTCCAGAACTCCGCACCCTCCGACTACTCATTCGAGATGAGTGGTCCCGGCGGCGCCGAGGCCACATTCGACGACACCCTGTTCGGGGACGCGCGCGACTGGGGCAAGGCGATCCAATCGGCGATCACCGCGACGCAGCTGCCGCGCGCGGTCACCGCCATCGACGACGGCGCCACGGTGGATTTCGGTGAGATCGGGCTGAGCCTGGAGGCACTCACCTTCCGCGGCAACACTTTCGCGTGGGAACAGATCCAATTGATCGACGCCCGTAGCGGATTGGTCCGCATGAAGGTCGACGGCAACTGGGTATCGCTCACTCCGGTCGGCAAGATCCCGAACTTCTACATCTTCAACGAACTCGCCGAACGCCTACGCCAAGCCGCCGCCGAGGAAATGTCGGCAGCCGAGACCGACGATGTGCAACCGCCGATCGAGGTATCCGACGCGAAGGCCCCCGGCACGGACGCCGAGGCCCCCGGCACGGCCGAGGCTTCCGAAGCCGCGCAGATCGAGCAGGCCCCCGCCGAACCGCTCCGTACCCCGGAAGTCACCGACGACGCAGTAACCGAACCGACAGGTCCCGCCGACACCCCGTGGCGTAAACGCAAGGCGGGCGTGAGCATTTCGAGCGACTGATCCTGCGTGCGAAAGACCGAGGGCCGGTCCACCTGATGGTGGACCGGCCCTCGGTTTCTAAAAGTGTTGCAGAGCAGCTGGACTCAGAAGTCCATGCCACCCATGCCACCGGTCGGGTCGCCCGCGGGAGCGGACGCCTTCTCCGGCTTGTCGGCGACGACGGCCTCGGTGGTGAGGAACAGAGCCGCAATCGACGCCGCGTTCTGCAGCGCGGAGCGGGTGACCTTCACCGGGTCGGCGACACCGGCCGCGAGCAGGTCCTCGTACACGCCGGTATCGGCGTTGAGGCCGTGGCCTGCGGGCAGGTTGGAAACCTTCTCGGCGACAACGCCGGGCTCGAGGCCCGCGTTGAAGGCGATCTGCTTCAGCGGAGCCGACAGCGCGACACGCACGATGTTCGCACCGGTCGCCTCGTCGCCCTCGAGCTTCAGGTCGTCGAGCGCGGGAGCCGACTGCAGCAGCGCAACGCCACCACCGGCGACGATGCCCTCTTCGACGGCAGCCTTCGCGTTGCGCACGGCATCTTCGATGCGGTGCTTGCGCTCCTTGAGCTCGACCTCGGTCGCGGCACCGGCCTTGATGACCGCAACACCGCCGGCCAGCTTGGCCAGACGCTCCTGCAGCTTCTCACGGTCGTAATCCGAATCCGAGTTCTCGATCTCGGCACGGATCTGCGCAACGCGGCCCTTGATGGCCTCCGCGTCGCCCGCACCCTCGACGATCGTGGTCTCGTCCTTGGTGATGACGACCTTGCGCGCCTGGCCGAGCAGCTCGACGCCAGCGGTCTCCAGGGAGAGGCCGACCTCTTCGCTGACAACCTCGCCACCGGTCAGGATGGCGATATCGGCGAGCTGCGCCTTGCGGCGGTCACCGAAGCCCGGCGCCTTGACGGCAACGGACTTGAAGGTGCCACGGATCTTGTTGACCACCAGGGTCGACAGGGCTTCGCCCTCGACATCCTCGGCGATGATCAGCAGCGGCTTGCCGGCCTGGATAACCTTCTCCAGCAGCGGAAGCAGGTCCTTGACGGTCGAGATCTTCGAGCCGACGAGCAGGATGTACGGATCCTCGAGGACCGCTTCCTGACGCTCGGGGTCGGTCACGAAGTAACCCGAGATGTAGCCCTTGTCGAAGCGCATGCCCTCGGTGAGCTCCAGCTGGAGCCCGAAGGTGTTGCTCTCCTCGACGGTGATGACACCTTCCTTGCCGACCTTGTCCATGGCCTCGGCGATGAGCTCACCGATGGACGAGTCGCCTGCGGAGATACCAGCGGTAGCAGCGATCTGCTCCTTGGTGTCGATCTCCTTGGCGGTGTCGAGCAGGCGCACGGTGACGGCCTCGACGGCCTTCTCGATGCCACGCTTCAGGCCGAGGGGGTTGGCACCGGCCGCGACGTTGCGCAGGCCCTCGCGCACCAACGCCTGGGCGAGCACGGTTGCGGTGGTGGTGCCGTCGCCAGCGACGTCGTCCGTCTTCTTGGCAACTTCCTTGACCAGCTCGGCGCCGATCTTCTCGTACGGGTCCTCCAGCTCGATCTCCTTGGCGATGGAAACACCATCGTTGGTGATCGTGGGAGCGCCCCACTTCTTCTCCAGAACGACGTTGCGACCCTTGGGGCCCAGCGTCACCTTTACCGCGTCGGCGAGGGCGTTGAGACCCCGCTCGAGACCGCGGCGGGCCTCTTCGTCGAACGCAATCATCTTGGCCATTGCGAAGTGATCCTCCAAGTAATGAGGCTGACACGCAGGACGACCGCTTGTCGGATCGCCCCATTTACGCTGGCCAGGTGCGGTGCCCGCGACGGACGACCAGGGGTGTCGATGGAACCCGGCCTCACCGTCCCGACCTGGCACTCACAGGTAGAGAGTGCCAAGCCCTTTTTAGCACTCAAGGGTGTCGAGTGCAAGGTAGGCCGAAACGCGTCGGCTCAGATCCTGTCGTCGACACGCAGCACCAATGCCACGAAGGCGTCGGTACGACGCTCTTCGGGCGTGCGCGGCTCCCCACCCTCGACCGTGACGAGCTCGGCATCGTGCAACAGCAACTCTGCCTCGACCCGCATAACAGCTCGGATGAATGGCGGTGCCACATCCGGGGGAAGGTCGCCGTTGACGATGTACTCGCCGTCCGGCCCCGACTCAGTGGACACAAATGACAGCGCATGAATCAGGTCAGCGCGCCGCTCCCCTGCCACTAGGTCGGAATCCGTGTCATCCGCCATTGCTATAGCCTACCGGTCGGCGATCTTGACCGCTGTCCAGATCGTGCCTCGACGCGCCGACCCGATACCCGGAGGCATCGACACAAAAGCCGAGGTCGCCGCGCCCTGCGGGCATGGCGCGGCCGGGGCCGAGCCGCAAACCGGTGCCCGCCAACGTCTTCCGATTTCTATGTGACGCGCCGGGCCGACGACACGGAACTAGAGTGGCGACGTGAGTGAAGCACCGGGCTGGGACGCCATCGACGGCGCCCTCGCACAGTTGTACGAGAGTGTCGAACCCGCCCACTGGGCGCCGGAGCTGCACTGGTCGCTCGGCGGCCCCGATCCACTCGACGGAATCAGCGTGTACCCGCGCACCGATCCGGTACCGCACTGGCATTACCTCAGCTACGGGATGAGCGAGCTGTACGAGAAGGAGTGGGACAACCCCGCGGAATCCGGCTGGGGATTCGAGTTCACCTTCCGGCTGGTCCGCCTGCCCACCGACACCGAGCCGCCGGTGTGGCCCGCCAACTTCATGCAGAACCTCGCCCGCTACGTATTCCAGTCCGGCAAATGGTTCGAGCCGGGCCACACCATCAAGGCGAACGGGCCGATCGCCGCCGACCACGCGGACTCGACCGTGCATGCCGTCGGATTCGCCGTCGATCCCGAACTCGGCGCCATCGACACCCCGAACGGCCGCCTCCAGTTCCTCCAGATCGTCGGCCTGACGATGCCCGAGTACCGGGCCGCCCAAGGCGGCAACCTGCTCACCCTGCTCGCCGAGCTCGCGCAACGGCTGCCGCTGCTGGTGACCGATATCGAGCGCGAACCGCTGGTCACCGAACCGCCGCCCAAGGTCGACTGGCCGCGCTGGGGCGGCGGCCTTCGCGGCAGGGAGTAGCAACGTGCCCGACCTCTGACACCGCAGCTGACTCACAGACGCGTGCCGACGATCGTCGCATGACCCGCGCCTGCCTGACGCGGGCAGCGCCGGCGGCTCGAAAGCCGGCCAGCGCCTGCCTGATTCGGCTGCGACCCCTGATGTGCACAATCGGACGAAGTCCGTCTTCAGACCGCGCACAGCCGAAGCGAAGGCGGAGGTACGCGTGCGCCGGGTGGACCGTCATCCGGGAACCTCGGATGTCGGCGCCCATCCCCCGGTCATGACTGTTCGGCGGCGATCACCGAGAGCACTTCGCCGAGATGAGCCTCCACCTGCGGCTTGTAGATGCCGACACCGGCGAAGAGACCGAGGCCGTTTTCCTGTTCCAGCAGCGCGAGCAGGATGTGCTCGGTGCCGATGTAGTTGTGGCCGAGCCGAAGTGCTTCACGGAAGGTCAGTTCGAGCACCTTCTTCGCCTCGGGGCCGAACGGGATCAGCGCGGGCACCTCGTCCACCCTGGGCGGGATCGCCGCCGTCGCGATGTCGCGGATGGTCTGGAGCGAGCCCCCGTGGACGAGGATCTCCTTCGCGGCGAGCCCCTCCGGTTGGGACAGCAGCCCGAGCACCAGGTGTTCGATGTCGATCTGCGCGTTGCCCGCCGAGCGTGCGACTTCCTGCGAAACGACCACGACCGAGCGCGCCCGGTCGGTGAATTTCGCGAAGCCCGCGCTGGGGTCCATGGCCGCGGCATCACCCGGTTCGCCGGGCCCCTTGGCCACGAACCGCTTCTGGGCGGCCTGCTTGCTCACGCCCATGCTCGCGCCGATATCGGTCCATGATGCGCCGGAGCGGCGGGCCTGGTCGACGAAGTGGCCGATCAGGTGGTCGGCCACTTCGCCGAGATGCCCCGCGGTGACTACCGCGTCGGAGAGTTGATCCAGCACGTTGTCGGGGCGCGCTTTCTTTATGCCGTCGATCAGATCGTCGAGCCGTGCGTAATTTGCCATGCGTCAACCATAGGTTGACGATCAAGCATCGTCAACCCTTCGTTGACGCTCTCTTCGGACGCCGCCGGGTCCGCTCGAAACATCCCCACCGGTCCGGAACATGGACAGCGCCAACGACCTTCATGGCCTGGCGGCCCGACCAGCACCTCGCACGATCCGCTCCTTGAACCACGCAGCCGTTCGACCGGTCAGCACGGTACGTCCCGGGGCATCGTCGGCGTGCACGAACTGGATGACGCCGTCGCCACGGCCGAGGCTGATGCACTGGAACACGTACCGGAACCGCAGCTTTCGCGGCTCACGACCCCGCATCCTCGCGACGACGGCGTCCGCCGCGTACTTGCCGGTCGGCAACGCGGTCGCGCATGCCATCCGCAGCTCTCGATCGCCTGGACCGCCGATCACCGCACTGTCGCCCGCGGCATAGACATTCGGATGCGATACCGAACGCAGCGTCGCATCGGTCAGCATCCTGCCGTTGCTCTCGACCGCGATACCGGACCTGCGCGCCAGATCCGGCACCCCGAACCCGGTGGTCCACACCGTCACGGCGGACTCGATCAACTCGCCATCGGCCAATAGGACACCGGCGGCCGATACCTCGATCACCTTCGAATTCGACCGGATTTCGACCCCGAACCGCTCCAGCGCCCGCCGCACATGTGCCCGCGCGCGCGGCGACATCCAGGCGCCCGGCTCTCGCGAATCCAGCAGCAACACTCGCGAATCCGGTCGCGCCTGCGCCACTTCGGCGGCCAACTCGATGCCGGTTGCGCCGCCGCCGACCACCACCATTCGACCGGTGCCCGCCTGCTCGAGCAGCTGAACGGCATCCTCGGGAGTAGCTACCGAGAAGGCGTGCTCGGCCGCGCCGGGCATACCGGCCTGGTCGGCCTTGCTACCGAGCGCATAGACGAGCGCGTCATATTCGAGAGCCGGTGCGCCATCAAGGATTACCCGCTCGGTGACAGTATCGATCTCGGTCGCCCACGCCTGGACGAATCGGATCCCCTTACCTTCCAACAGCTCTCGTAGATCCCATTCCGGAATCCGCTGCCCGGCGGCTAACTGGTGCAGCCGCACTCGCTCGACATACCGTGCCCGGCGGTCGACAACGGTGATCTGTGCGTCGGGCGCCTTGCTCGCGAATCGGCGAGCAGCGGCCAGCCCCGCGTATCCGGCGCCCAGTACGACAATTCGATGCTTTCCGGTCACGATGTGGCTCCTTTTCGATAAGCAGACACCCTTAAGACCAGACAGGCTCCCGATCCCTGACAGTTGCCGGGTATGAGCGGGGTCACATGCCGCTTGCGACTGCTTGCAGGTCGCTCGAAACAACACCGCTTGCGACTGCTTGCAGGTCCACCTTTCCAGGTCCGCGGGCTTCAGGCGGGTGGCGCGGTGGCCCGGCCGAGATAGGCGAGCTTGTCCGGGTTCACGACCAGCCGCAGCGCGCTCACGGTGCCGCCGGTCGTCTCCACATCGACAACGAGCAACGGGCTTCCCCCCGCCCAGGCGACGACAGCGAGCGAACCGTTGAGCTCCTGCAGGGCGATCTCCAGGCCGGGCACCTCCCAGCGGAACAGACCGGCAAGGTAGCGCGCGACCTTGCCTGCGCCGACGATCGGACGCCGCGCCGCGGTGACAACTCCGCCGCCGTCGGCCGTCGAAGTGACGTCCGCGGCGAGCGTCCTTTCCAACGCTTCGACATCGCCGTTGCCCGCCGCCTTCAGGAATCGTTCGATCAGCTCGCGGGCATGGTCGGAGGGAACATCGAAGCGCGCCCGCCCTTCTCGTACCCGCAGGCCTGCCCGGCGGAAGATCTGCTGCGAATTGGCCTCGGTCAGCGTGAGCATGTCGGCGATCTCTCGATGGGCGTATCCGAACGCCTCGCGCAGGACGAACACGGCACGCTCGACCGGGCTCAGCCGCTCCATCGCGGTGAGCAGCGCCAGCGAAACCAGCTCGCGCTCCTCCGCCGATTCCAACGGCCCGAGCTGACCGGCGGCCGTCGGCACCGGCTCGGGCAGCCACGGCCCGACATAGCTCTCGCGCCGAGCACGCGCGCTGAGCAACCAGCTGCGGCACAGATTCACCACGGCGGTGCTCAGCCATGCCTCGGCGGACCGAATCGCGGTGCGGTCGGTGCCATCCCAGCGCAGGTAGATCTCCTGCACCGCGTCCTCGGCCTCGCTCGCGGATCCGAGCATTCGATAGGCGAGCGCGAACAACCGAGGTCGATGCGCCTGGAAACGGCGTAACCCATCCGGTTCCACGCACACCTTCTTCCGCGCTATGCCGCCCGAGAAGACGCTACCCCCGAGCGCTGAGGGAGTGCCCATACCTCAGCAGCCTGCTCGCCGAGGCTTGGCGAATCCTTAAGGGAAACCAGGAGCGTGGCCGGCGAAAACGATCAGAGCGGCAGATCGTTTTCGCCGCGCTGCTTACCGCCGGGGCGGCGCAGGCGTAGGCGGGCGCTGGAGGCACGGATGGCCGGACGACGGATGACGGGCATGCGCCGGGCGGCGCGGCGCTGCGCTCGGCGTTCGGCGGGTTTGTGCTGCCAGGTTTCCGGGCGCGCGGCGACCCAGCGTTGCGAGTGCCAGGCGAACGGGATGTGACCGAGGTAGAGCGCGACCAGCACAAGAAGCAGCACCCTCGGGTAGGTGACCAGCGCCGCCGCGGCGACCGCGACGAGCACGAGCAGGCCCGCCGCGGCTTGTGGCGCCACCGACACCGACTTCATCGCCAATGTCGGGATGGTGCTCACCGCCAGTGCGGCCGACAACAGGGTCCACAGCGCGACCTCGTAGAAGCCGACCCACCAGCCGTCGCCGAACTGCTCGAACAGCGCGATCGGCACCAGCGCGATGAGCGCGGCCGCCGGAGCGGGCACGCCGACGAAGTACTCGCGAGACCATTCCGGGCGGTTGTCGTCGTCGAGCAGGGTGTTGAACCTGGCCAGCCGCAGCACGATGCTCACCCCGTAGATCAGGGCGACGATCCAGCCCGCGCTGTCGCTGTCCAACAGTGCGATGTAGAGCACCAGCGCGGGCGCGACACCGAAGGAGATGGCGTCGGAGAGCGAATCGAGCTCCGCACCCATCTTGCTTGTCGCGTCGAGCATGCGGGCCAGTCGCCCGTCGAGGGTGTCGAGCACCGCCGCGGCGCCGACCATCGCGAGCGAGATGGAGAGCTTGCCATCCAGGGCGAACTTCACCGCGGATAGTCCGGAGCACAGCGCAAGGATCGTCACAATGCTCGGCAGCAGCCGGATCGGCCGACTACGCCGCGGCTTGGTGACGGCGGCGTGTTCCATCATGAGTCGGCGGGTGATGAGCCCAACACCGCCAGGACGGTTTCGGCCCCGATGGTGCGCTGTCCTGGTTCGACAAGCAGCTCGGTGCCCAGCGGAAAGTAGGTGTCGACGCGGGAGCCGAAGCGGATCAGGCCATAGGTGTCGCCGATGGTCAGCACGTCACCGACCTTCGCGTCGCAGACGATGCGGCGCGCGAGCAGCCCGGCGATCTGGACGACGACCAGCTGCTGCCCGTTCGGGGTGTCCAGGACCATGCTGTTGCGTTCGTTCACGGAGCTGGCCGCTGGCAGATCCGCCGAGCGGAACTGGCCGGGCTGATGCGAGACGGCGCGCACGACGCCGGAGACCGGAGTGCGCTGCACGTGCACGTCCAGTACCGAGAGGAAGATGCTCACCCGTGGCAGCGGCTGGTCGCCGAGGCCCAATTCCGGTGGCGGAGAAGCGGTGTCGACGAGGGCGACCTCACCGTCCGCGGGCGCGACAACGACGCCTTCCCGATTCGGCGGTACCCGGTTCGGGTGCCGGAAGAAGGTCGCGCATGCCGCCGCGGCAAACAGTCCGGTCCTGCGCACCCATTTGCGACGCCCACCGAGAACCGCGACCGCGAGCGGTGCCGCGACAAACGGCAGACCCGCGGGATGTAGCGGTGGAATCGCGGCCCGAACCAGATCGACGACATGGCCGACTCCGGTGGTTTCGGGCGTGCCGGACGGGGTGGGGCGGCGTGCCACAGGCTCCTCTTTCGTGCTCGGTGCAAAACGGATTGCGCCCCTCAACGATAGGTCGAGGCGCAAGCGATCACACCCTAATCGAAAGCAGCCGGGCCTGCCCGTCCGCAGCCGCGCCGGGCCGTGCGTAGGCGACGCAGCCGCTCAGGGAAGGGAGCCTGTGGCACTGGCGTCGGTTCAGGCTCGACGGCCGGTGAACAGCTTCACCAAGAACAACAGAATCGCCGCACCGCCGAGGCAGGTGAAGAAGCTGAACCAGAGTCCGCCGCCCTCGACATCGACACCGAGCAGCTTCAATAGGAATCCACCGAGCAGGCCACCGACGACGCCGACCACGATATTGAGGATGATGCCCTGCTGAGCATCCGTCTTCATGAACTTGCTGGCAATCCAGCCGGCGAGTCCGCCGATGATGATCCAGCCGATAATCCCGAGTCCCAGCATGTTGTCCTCGAATCACTAGTCGGGGCGTGCCTCCAACAGCAAAAGGCGTGCTCCGGAGGTATACCCGGCGAATGTGAGATTACGCACTCCCGTGCGGCGATCTTGGGGCTAATATGAGGGGGCCTCATGTCTACGAGTAACGTAGGTATATGGGCCGATGAGGGAACTCATTTACATGCTTCGGGGTACAACCCGGCGGCGGCGCCGCAGGTACATAGGAGACGTATGATGGCTGCTCGAATCGCCCAATACAGCGGGGCAGAGCACACGGCGATCCTCGGGCTCGGCGTATACCGCCCGGCTCGGATCGTAACGAATGACGAGGTAGCGGGGCCGATCAACTCGAGTGACGAGTGGATCAGGACCAGGTCGGGCATCAAGACCCGGCGCTTCGCTTCGAAGACGGAGACGATCCAGAGCATGAGCGTCGCGGCCGCCCGCGGTGCGCTCGAATCCGCGGGGGTCGCGGTCGACGAGGTCGATTGCGTGATCGTTGCTACCTCCACCCATCTGTTGCTCACCCCGGCGGCCGCGCCGCGCATCGCCACCGAGCTCGGCATGAACGGCTCGGCGGCCTTCGACGTCGCCGCGGGTTGCGCGGGCTTCTGTCACTCGCTGGCGCTCGCCTCGGATCTGGTTCGCTGTGGAACGGCGAAAAAAGTGCTGGTGATCGGCGTCGAGAAGCTGACCGACACGGTCAATCCGACCGACCGCTCCACCGCATTCCTGTTCGCCGATGGCGCGGGCGCCGTGGTGGTCGGACCGTCGGACGCCGTCGGTATCGGCCCGACGGTGTGGGGTTCGGACGGCACCCAGCATCACGCGATCCGGCAGGACAAGGATTGGGTCGAGTACTTCGCCGAGATCGAGGAAAAAGGGCTCGACGCGGTCCGCCCCTACCTCGCGATGGAGGGCACCGCGGTGTTCCGCTGGGCGGCACATTCTTTGGAGAAGGTCTGCCGCGACGCCATCGACCGGGCCGGGCTTTCCACCGAGGATCTGGACGCGATGATCCCGCACCAGGCCAACGGCCGGATCATCGAGATCATGGCCCGCGTACTGAAGCTGCCGGAGAACTGCGCGCTCGCCAACGACATCGAGGAGACCGGCAATACGTCGGCCGCCTCGATCCCGCTTGCCATGGAGGCGCTGCTGCGCAAGGGCGAGTCGAAGCCCGGCGATACCGCGCTGCTCATCGCCTTCGGCGCTGGGCTTTCCTACGCGGCACAGGTGGTGACGCTGCCGAAGTGGCAGTAGTCGAGGGAACCTACACCTGTGCTTCGACCGCGGCCTTGATCTTGCCGAGCGTCTCGTTCATGCCGCGCACGAGTTCCTCCTCGAACGGCTGCTCGCCGCCGAGCGCGGCGTTGATGGCCTTGCGGGAAAACCAGGTGGTGCCGTTGGGGACGTCGCGGCGTTCGATCAGCCGAGTGCCTGTCGCGGTCGGCTCCAGCGTGTAGCTCCAGACGCTGCGGTTCTCGTTGATGCGGAACGCGAAGGCCTGATTGGGCTCATAGCGGACGATCCGCGCGGTGGTCGGCCAGTGCTTCTTGCCGTCGCGGTTGAGGTTGAGCGTCCAGGTACCCGCCTTCGGCGTGCCGAGCGCGACCATCCGTATGCACTGCGGGCTGAACTCCGGCATCCGTTTCAGGTCGCCGATAGCGGCCCACACCTGTTCCGGGGGTGCGGCGATGTCGATCGTGGCTTCGAGGTTTTTCGGCAACACTGCCTCCGGTAGAACTGCGGCGACCGGGCATATTTCGGTCCGGCTAGCACGATTTGACGATTGCTTCGCATCCTAGTGGGCGGCAGTTGGAAGACAAACATGTCACATTTTCGAGTTTTGTTGACTCGCCTATGTAATGGCCGGCGCACAATGTCTGATAGATGAAGCATCAGCCACTGCCACCTGATTTCCCGTCCAGCGTGAGGTGATCGGCCGTGAAACTGCGCTCCCTATTGCAACATCTACACGCGGAACAGGTTCCGCTGCTTCCCACTATCGAACCCACCGACGCACCCGTTGCCCGTGACCCGGCCGCGTCGCACACAGCTCAAAAGATCGCTCAGGAGGAAATGCTCGAGCGCCTGCTCACGCCGCTCGAGCTCGACCAGGTACGGCATCACCGAGTGTGACCGCGAATAAAGGCGTACCTCCGCCTCCGCTCCGACGACAAGGGCCTGCCCAAGGCTTCATAATCGTCAAGTGACTTCACCCGCTGCTACGAAGCCGGCCATCCTCAGCGTCGACGACGATCCAGGGGTCTCCCGTGCGGTCGTGCGTGACCTTCGTCGTCGCTACGGCGCCGACTACCGGATTCTGCGCGCGGAATCGGGCGCCACCGCACTCGACGCGCTTCGTGAGATGAAACTGCGCGGCCAGCCGGTCGCGGTACTGATCGCCGACTACCGGATGCCTGGCATGGACGGCATCGAATTCCTCGAGCAGGCGATGGATCTGCACCCCTTTGCGCGCCGCGTGTTGCTGACCGCCTACGCCGACACCAGCGCCGCGATCGACGCGATCAATGTCGTCGATCTCGACCACTATCTGCTCAAGCCGTGGGATCCGCCCGAGGAGAAGCTGTATCCGGTACTCGACGGACTGCTCGAGGCCTGGCGCAGCAGCGAGCAGCGGCCGGTGACCGAGACCAAGGTGGTCGGCAACCGCTGGTCGCCGCGCTCGTCGGAGGTACGCGAGTTCCTCGCCCGCAATCAACTGCCCTACCGCTGGTACCTCGCCGAGGAACCCGAGGGCGCGCGGCTGCTGGAGGCGGCCGGCGCCGATCCGGAACGATGTCCCGTTGTCATCACCGAAGCAGGACAGACACTCGTGCAGCCGACGGACGGTGAGCTGGCCGAGAGCGTCGGTCTCAGCACGAGTCCGACCGGCGACTTCTACGACCTCATCGTGGTCGGTGGCGGCCCCGCCGGTCTCGGCGCCGCGGTCTACGGCGCCTCCGAGGGCCTGCGCACGGTCCTCGTCGAGCGCACCGCGACCGGTGGTCAGGCCGGGCAGAGCTCACGCATCGAGAACTACCTCGGCTTCCCGGACGGCGTGTCCGGGTCGCAACTGGCCGACAGGGCGCGGCGGCAGGCGGCCAAGTTCGGCGCGGAGGTGATCACGACGCGCGAGGTGGTCGGCCTCGAGGTGAACGGGTCCGCGCGCACCGTGCGGTTCTCCGACGGTGGGCGCCTCTGCGCGCACACCGTGATCATCGCGACCGGCGTCGACTATCGCCGCCACTCCGCGCCGGGAGTCGACGATTTCACCGGGCGCGGTGTCTATTACGGCTCAGCCATGACCGAGGCATCCGAATGCTCCGACCACGACGTCTACATCGTCGGCGGCGCGAATTCGGCGGGCCAGGCCGCGGTATTCCTGTCCCGCCATGCCCGCACCGTGAATCTGGTGATCCGCGCGGACTCGCTGGACAAGTCCATGTCGCATTACCTGGTCCAGCAGATCGAGCAGATTCCGAACATTCGGGTGCATCACCGCACCGAGGTGATCTCCGCCGACGGTGTCGACCATCTGCAACGGATCGTGCTGCGCAATAACGAGACAGGCGTCGAGGAGAAGGCCGAGGCAGAGCGACTGTTCCTGTTCATCGGCGCCGCACCGCAGACCGACTGGCTCGGCGGGACGATCAAGCGGGACGAGGCCGGATATGTCCTCGCCGGGCCCGATCTGCTCGTCGACGGCGCTAGACCGGCCGGGTGGGAATTACCACGGCCGCCACACCACTTGGAAACAAGTATTCCCGGTGTCTTCGTGGCGGGGGATGTGCACGCCGACTCGGCCAAACGCGTGGCCTCGGCAGTCGGCGAGGGCGCTATGGCCGTCATGCTCGTGCACCGGTATCTCGCGTAATCAGGAGGCTGGAATGAATTCGAAAGATACCGCCGCGCGCAGCAGCCGCCTGGTCTGCAATCCTGCGGAATTGCGCACTCTTTTCCTGTTCGAGAAGCTCGACGACGAACAGCTCGAATGGCTGTGCGCGGACGGGCGGGTGGAAAACATCGAGCCGGGTGTTGTCTTCCGTGAGGGCGATCCGGCGACCTGCTTCTACGTGCTGATGGACGGCGAGGTGGTGCTCACCAAACTCTCCGGCGGCACCGAGATCGAGATGGTGCGCACCGACCACAAGGGCGCCTATGCGGGCGCCTGGATGGCCTATATGGGCGACAAGGTCGACCAGACCTACAACGGGTCGATGACCGTACCCCGGCCGTCACGGTTCTTCGTGCTCGACGCGGGCACCTTCGCCAGGATGATGCACGAGTGGTTCCCGATGGCGGTGCACATGCTGGAGGGCGCGTTCTTCGGCAACCGCAACTCCAACGAGCGCATCGCACAGCGCGAGCGGCTGCTCGCGCTCGGGTCGCTCTCGGCGGGCTTGACCCATGAACTGAACAACCCCGCGGCCGCCGCGGTGCGCGCCACCTCCGGTTTGCGTGAGCGGGTCGCGGGGATGCGGCACAAGCTGGCGATGATGGCCGAGGGCAAGTTCGACGCGGAATCGCTTGTCTCGCTGGTGCGCTTGCAGGAGGAGGCGGCCGCGCAGGTCGCCAAGGCACCGGAGCTGACGCCGATGGAAGCGTCCGACCGCGAGGACCTGCTCGGCGAATGGCTCGAGGAGCACAATATCGGCGACGCATGGAACCTGGCGCCGAATTTCGTGCAGGCAGGCTTCGACGTCGACTGGCTGGAGCGCGTGGCCGGCACCCTCGACGGGGCCACCGAACAGGTCTTCCAGGGCGCGATCCGCTGGCTGAACTACACCATCGAGACCGAGCTGCTGATGAACGAGATCGCGGACTCGACCACCCGCATCTCCTCGCTTGTCGGTGCGGCCAAACAGTATTCGCAGATGGACAGGGCACCGTTCCAGGTGATCGACATCCACGAACTGCTCGACAGCACCCTGGTGATGCTCAACCGCAAGATCGGCGACGGTGTGCGTGTGGTCAAGGAGTACGACCGCACGCTGCCGCAGGTGCCTTGCTTCGCGGCGGAATTGAACCAGGTGTGGACCAACCTGATCGACAACGCGGTGTATGCGATGCATGGTCAGGGCACTCTCACCATCCGCACGAGGCACGAAAACGACTGTGCCGTCGTCGAAATCGGTGATACCGGGCCCGGCGTTCCCATCGAGGTGCGCAGCCGCATCTTCGAACCGTTCTTCACCACCAAACCGGTCGGCGACGGCACCGGTCTCGGCTTGGATATTTCCTTCCGGATCGTGGTGAACAAGCACAACGGCGATATCCAGCTCGATTCGGAGCCGGGCAACACGCGATTCACCGTCTGGCTGCCGCTGCACCGCCCGGCGGACAACGAGGTAGCGGCCGACCCAACCAACGCAGGAGGTCACCGATGACGCAACAAGAGCCCGACGGGATCGACCCCACCGTCGCACCGAGCGGTACGGGCTGCGCCGAATGTGAAACAGCACGGGGTTGGTGGGTGCATCTGCGCCGCTGCGCCCAATGCGGGCACGTCGGCTGTTGCGACAGCTCGCCCGCGCAGCACGCCTCCGCGCACGCCAAGGAGACCGGCCACCCGTTCATACAGAGCTTCGAACCGGGCGAGGATTGGTTCTGGGACTTCCGCTCCGAGGAGATGTACGGTGGCGGACCGGAATTGGCCGCACCGACCAGCCATCCGGCCGACCAGCCGGTACCGGGCCCGCGCGGGCGGGTACCGGCCGACTGGCAGGACCACATTCACTGACCCGATCGCACCCGGTACGCTGCACCGAACGCGCCGGAGGCTCCGGCGCCTCTAGTCACCGGGAAAAGCACGTGATGAAGCGAACTTCCGTCATCGCCCTGGCCGTCGGGGCGGTGGCTCTGCTGATGGCAGGCTGCGGCGGGTCGGATGAATCCACCGAGTCGAACGGTCTACGCAAGGGCTCGACAGGCACCAGCGCATCGGCATCGGCATCGGCGCCGGCCCCAACCGGCGCTGGCACCGCGGGCGCGCCGACCACCGATAGCAGCGCACCGACAACGCCTGCCAAGACGGTCGATCCCTCGCTCGGCCCGGCCTCGCAGACCACCTGTGCCGACTTCAAGACCCTCGACAGCACGGCGGAGAAAGCGGTGATCGCGCAGATTCTCGCGGAAAATCCGGACAGCTCCTTCGCGGGCAGCCCGAATGTCGCGCTCGGTACCGCGAAGCTGGTCTGTCTGGCACCGAGCGATGCCGATACTCCGGTCGCGGTTGCCGCGGGAATTGTTCAAAAGGCCAAGTAGGTAAGCGGTCGCTCGTGCTCGGTTCGGGCTCGACTGCGCGGCTGCCGGACGCACCGATCGTTGTCGCATCGGCACCGGAATCTGTTGTTACAGAATGCTTGCTACCAAGATAGTGATGCTCGCCACACCAATTGCTTCGTCCGACGTGGTCCGATATGAATAAACGCGTTCGTTCGATTCGTTTTGCAGACATTCGATTCACTGGGGAGATGAATCACCTTGTGGGGTATCACTTGGGGGCGGATTTCACCATGTGTGTCGGGGGTCGGGAGGGAAGTAAATATCATGATGCGTCGTACTTTCAAGAATGCAGGTCGCAAGGTCGTTGTGGCCGCGATGCCGCTGGCCGTCGCAGCGATGTTCGCCGGGGCGGGAGCAGCGTCCGCTGACGTGCAGGTAGCACCGCAGCAGGCTGCCGTCGTGCAGGCCGCAGTCGCCCCCGCACCGATCGCGCCCGCGGCGCCCATCGAGGCGAAGGACATCGCGACCAACCCCAACGCCCAGTACCCGGATCCGATCTTGAACGGCGCCGCCGTCGGCGCGGGCGCTGGCGCGATCGTGGGTGCCGTCAGCGGCCTGATCGGCCTGATCGCGATTCCGATCACGGTTCCGCTCGGTGCGCTCAGCGGCGCCATTTCGGGCGGCCTCATCGGCGCTCTCGTCGGCGCGATCGCGCCCGATGTGATTCCGCAGGTTCTGCCCTGACGTTTCAGGGATAAGCGTTGCCGGATTCTCGGGTAATCGGGGATTACCCGAGACCATCCGGCGCAATGTTGCCGCACATCGATCCGAAAGCGCACCGCCTGGTGCACTACGCGGATCGCTGTGCGGCTTCGCTGTCTGTGGCGTCGGCAAGGTTGGCATGACTCGCGGGCCTGCGCGGATCCGGCGGCGGTCTTCGTCCTATTCGACGGTGTACCGGCCAACCGCGCCGCGTCCGGGCAGAATGGCACAGTGGCAGAACTGGCTCTCACCGCTCGCTTGAATCCATCCGCCGCCGATGCGCGCCGCGGCGTGGTACGGCTGCACCCCGAGGCACTGACCGCGCTCGGGCTGCGTGAGTGGGACGGCATCGCGCTGGTCGGGTCGCGGCGGACCGCGGCTGTTGTCGGGGTGGCGCCCGCGGATACCCCGGCGGGGGTGGCGCTGCTAGATGACGTCACCCTGTCCAATGCGGGGCTGCGCGAGGACGCCACCGTCGCGATTTCACCCGCGACCGTGTACGGCGCCAAGCAGATCTCGTTGAGCGGTTCGGTGCACGCCACCAGGACCATACCGGCGGCGACACTGCGCCAGGCACTGCTCGGCAAGGTCGTGACGGTCGGCGACGCAGTTTCGCTGCTGCCACGCGACCTGGGCCCCGATATCAGCTCTTCGGCTGCTACCCAGGCACTTTCACGCACCTTCGGCATCGCGTGGACCACCGAGCTGCTCACGGTGACGGCCACCGATCCTGGCCGAGCCCCGGTGAGCGTGCAGCCCAATACCGCCGTCGTCTGGGGCGCCGGCGTGGTCGCCGCACGCGACGCCGCCGACCGCGCGGCGGCCGGTATGCCGATCCCGGTGGGCGAGGCCGCGGTTGCGGCGGCCGCGGCAGGCGAACTGGAAATCATGGCGGCGACGAACGGGGCGCGCGCTGGTTGGGGCGCGGGCAGCGGGCAAACCGTCCCGGTCGAAGAACTCGTCGGCGCGCACGGACAGGCCGCAAAGCTCGACGAGTGGCTCAGTCTCGCTCTCGACGAACCGGAGTTGCTCAAAACCCTCGGCGCGCGACCGCATCTCGGTGTGCTGATCACCGGCCCCGCCGGTGTCGGCAAGTCCACCCTCGCCCGCTCGGTGACCGCACCGCGCCGCATCATCGAATTGGACGGCCCGACGATCGGAGCGGCCGAGAGCGGAACCCGGTTACGCGAGGTCGCCGCCGCGGTCGCCGAGGCCGGTTCCGGGCGGGGTGGGATCCTGCTCATCACCGACATCGACGCGCTGCTGCCCGCGCAGGCCGAGCCGGTCGCGACCCTCATCCTCGACCAGCTTCGCGCGGCGGTCGCCGAGCCGTGCGTCGCCTTCCTCGCCACCACCGCGCATCCCGCCGATATCGATGCGCGGCTACGCGCTCCCGATCTGTGCGATCGCGACCTTGCCCTCGCGCTGCCGACGGCCGTGGTGCGCAGGGCACTACTGGAGCAGCTGCTGCGCAAAGTTCCGACGGCGGATCTGAAGCTGGACGAAATTGCCGCTAGGACACCGGGTTTCGTGGTGTCCGATCTGGCGGCACTGTGCCGGGAGGCGGCGCTGCGCGCCGCATCGCGTTCGAGCAAACAGCATTCGGAACCGATGTTGACCCAGGCCGATCTACTCGGTGCGCTCGAGGTGATCCGGCCGCTATCGCGTTCCGGTGTGGACGAACTCGCGATCGGCAGCCTCGGTTTGGACGATGTCGGCGATATGGTGGAGACCAAACAGGCACTGACCGAGACCGTGCTCTGGCCGCTTCGCCATCCGGATTCGTTCGCCCGCTTGGGTATTGATCCGCCACGCGGCTTACTGCTCTACGGCCCGCCCGGCTGCGGCAAGACCTTCCTGGTTCGCGCGCTTGCGGGCACCGGTCAGCTCAGCGTGCATACGGTGAAAGGTGCCGAGCTGATGGACAAGTGGGTCGGCTCCTCCGAGCGTGCGGTGCGCGAATTATTCCAGCGCGCACGCGATTCCGCGCCCTCGCTGATCTTCCTCGACGAGGTCGACGCGCTGGCGCCACGGCGCGGCCAGAGCGGCGATTCCGGCGTCGGCGACCGCGTCGTCGCGGCGTTGCTCACCGAACTCGACGGGGTGGAACCGCTGCGCGATGTGGTGGTACTCGGCGCGACGAACCGGCCGGAGCTGATCGATCCCGCACTGCTGCGCCCCGGCAGGCTGGAGCGGCTGGTGTTCGTGCCGCCGCCCGACAGCGACGCTCGGCTGGAGATCCTGCGAACGGCAGGCCGAGCGGTGCCACTCGCCGACGACGTCGACCTCGCCACGCTCGCCGCCGACCTGGACGGATACTCCGCCGCGGATTGCGCTGCCCTGCTGCGCGAGGCCGCGCTGACCGCGATGCGACGGGATATGGACGCCGCCGATGTCTCCGCTGCCGATGTCGCGGCCGCGCGCGCCACGGTGCGGCCCTCGCTCGATGCGGACCAGGTCGAGTCGCTACGCCGCTACGCCGACACCCGCGGCTGACCCGGCTCATCACCGTCGCCGATACCCGGGCTAACTCGCCGTAGTCCGGGCCTTCCTGGACTTTCCTCCAGTTCGACATGGCCGGGCTATGTGCCGGTAATCACAAACACAGCGGCCGCGCGCAGGTATGTTCGCAGCGTGCGAAGGATCGGCGAGGCACTCGACTCGATCACGGCCTTTCTGGGGGCCGCGGTCGCCGGCGTCGCGCTGTTACTACCGATCACCTTCACGTGGACCGGCGAGAGCACGCCGTATCGGATGACCAGTCTCGTCAACAGCGTGCCGCGCGGTGCCGCGTTCGGTCTAATCGTCGCGGTCACCGTCGCCGTGCTGGTGACCACCTTCACCAGCCCGGTGACGGCATGGGCGACGGCGCTCGGCGGCGCGCTCGGCATGTTCGTCAATCACCTTGTCGGAGACCATGTTTCCTCACCCGACATGCTGACGACACAGAACTATCTGGACGCGGTGTGCTCGGGTGTCCTACTCGGTGCGCTCGGCGCGGCGGTGCTGCGCAGGCCGGGACCCGCGACCGGATTCGCACTGGGTGGCGCGAGCTCCTTCGTGTTCGGCGACCTCGCCGAATGGCTGAACATCACCGATCAGGACCCGTTCACGGTTCTGGAGACACCGCCGCGGTCGCTGATCGCGGTGGTGGTGTTGTTCCTGGTGGTCAGCACCTTCCGGAACCGGTATCGGCCAAGGGACGCGCGGTCGCCACGAATGACGATCGAGCTGCCGGTGACGCCGATCCTCGCGGCCATGGTGCTCGCCCTTGTCATTCTCGCCGTCACCGAATGGCTGGCCCGCCAGTACCAGGACGCACCCACTCTCGGCCACGGGATCGATATAGGACTCGCGGTCACCGCGACGGTGATCGCCAGCACGGCCGCCGCCATGCTGCTGCCCGGGCGCGACGGCGCGGGCGTCTACCTCGCGGCAAGCCTGGTTCCCGTCGCGGATGCCATGGGCTACGCCCCCCGGCCGGGCTGGAGTCTGCTCGCGGTGGTCGCGGTGACCGCCTTCGGACTATTCATCGGGATGCGCCTGCCCTCGATGTCGCTGGCGATCATGCTGATCATCGGACTCGCGGCATTCGCCCTTGCCACCACTAGCGTCGACGGCGACCTCATACTCGGAGTAGGCAGCGCCGCGCTCGCGCTGACGACGGGCTACTGCTGCGGCGCCGCACGACCTCGCTATGCCCCGAGCGGCGTGCTCGCGATCGGGGCGCTGTTCCTTCCTTCGATCATCACAGCGATACCGGTCCAATTCGACGGTGAGCCGATGCGCGAGAATGCCGTCAGCCCGTCGATAGCTGCCCGTACCGCACTCGCGCTCGCGATTTGTTCAGCCGTCGGGTTGGCGTTGCTGCACCTATTCCGCCCGCACACCCGGCCGCAACCGGACAATTCCACCGAAGACGAAAAGTTTGCGGATATATAGCCGATCCGCGGGGACATGGCCTACGCCATACTCACCGACGCCACTGCAAACACGCACTCCGCGTAGGATTCACCCACATCACACCGCCGCACCGACCCGACGGAGTGCAGTTTGCTCGCAATCCTGCTCGCACATGTCATAGCCGCGCTCGCAGCGCCGTTATGCGTGCGGGTATCGGGTCGCAACGCGTTCTATGTGCTCGCCCTCGTCCCGCTCGGCGGCCTTGGCTGGGTGATCGCGAATTGGGGTAGCACAGAGCAGGTTCGGGTCGCGTGGGCACCGAGTATCGAGATGAATATCGACCTGCGCTTCGATTCACTCGCCGCGGTCATGTCGGCGCTTGTGCTCGGCATCGGCACGCTGGTCCTGTTCTACTGCGCCAGATATTTCCAGGACGACGAGCCGAGGCTCGGGGTCTTCGCGGCCGAGATGGTCGCCTTCGCCGGTGCCATGTTCGGCCTGATCACCAGCGACAACATGCTGCTGTTGTTCGTCTTCTGGGAGGCGACGACGGTTCTGTCGTTCCTGCTGGTCGGCCACAACGCCGAGCAAGCGGTCAGCCGACGGGCGGCGATCCAGGCGCTGCTGGTGACCGGCGCCGGCGGGCTCACGATGCTCGTCGGCATCATCATCCTCGGCCGGGCCGGCGGCAGCTATCTGCTCTCGGACCTGCTCGCACGACCACAACCGCCCGATGGCATCGCGGTGAATGTCGCTGTGGTGCTGCTGCTCATCGGGGCGTTGAGCAAGTCTGCGATCGTGCCGCTGCATTTCTGGCTGCCCGGCGCGATGGCGGCGCCGACACCTGTCAGCGCGTACCTGCATGCCGCCGCCATGGTGAAGGCGGGCGTGTATCTGGTGGCCAGGCTCGCACCGGTATTCGCGAGCAGCCCACCGTGGCATCCACTGATCCTGACCCTCGGTGTGGCATCCATGGTGCTGGCCGGATTGCGTTCGCTACAGGTCTACGACCTCAAACTGGTGCTGGCATTCGGCACTGTCAGCCAGCTCGGCTTCCTGATCCTGATGGTCGGCCTCGGCACGCCGGACGCGGCGCTCGCCGGAGTAACGCTGATCGTCGCGCACGCGTTCTTCAAGGGCTGCCTGTTCATGGTGGTCGGCATCATCGACCACGGTGCCGGTACGCGAGATCTACGGCAGCTGTCGGGCATCGGCCGCCGCGCACCTGCGCTGTGCGGGGTAGCGGTTCTCGCGGCGCTCAGCATGGCCGGTATACCGCCGATGCTCGGCTTTCTCGGCAAGGAAAGCGCGCTGGCCGCGATCCTGGACACCGACACCCTCGCCGGGCCAGGAAGGATCGCTCTTGCCACCGGCGTTGTGCTCGGATCCATGCTGACGGTCGGCTACAGCATCCGGTTCGTCTGGGGCGCGTTCGCGGACAAGTCGGGACGTTTCAGCACGGCCGGTGCGGACGATCACGATCGGCACCACGTGCAGGATCGAGGTCTGCGCGACAAAAGCAACCGGCAGTGGCATGCCCCCGGCGCGCTCCTGCTCGCCGCGCCCGCGGTACTCGCGGTGGCGAGCCTGGCCGCGGGCTTTGCCGCGCCGTGGCTCGACGAGCTGCTGGACCCGTATGCGAAATCCCTTCCGGGGGTGCTGGATTCGCATCTGGCGCTGTGGCACGGATTCAATGTCCCACTCGCGCTGACGATCCTGATCATCGCCGCCGGCTTCGTGCTGTTCGGAGTGCGCGCCCGCATCGGTGAACCCGCGCGGCCCAGGCTCGGCAACGCCGACCGCGCTTACGACGCGACCCTTGCGGCCATGGATCGGCTGTCGATGCGGATGACCGGCGCCGTGCAGCGGGGTTCGCTGCCGCTGAGCCAAGCGACCATCCTCGGCACGCTGATCATCCTGCCGGTGGCGTTGCTCGCGATGGGCACCCGCACGGGAGTCGAACTGCGCCTGTGGGATTCGCCGCTACAACTGGCCATCGGCGCGATCATGGCCGCGATGGCGTTCAGCGCGACGCTGCTGCGTAATCGGTTGGCCAGCGTGCTCGTCGTCGGCGTCACCGGTTACGGATGCGGTGTGATCTTCGCGCTGCACGGCGCCCCGGATCTCGCACTCACCCAATTCCTGGTCGAGACACTGACATTGGTGTTCTTCGTGCTGGTATTGCGCGCCTTCCCTTCGGAGATCGAGGACAGCCGTACGGCCGCCTTCAAGATGCGGAGGGCGGTGCTCGCCGCCGGGGTCGGCGCGACAGTGGCGGTGCTCGCCGCGTTCGCCACCGCCGCGCGCAGCACCGAACCCATCTGGCATCTGATCCCCGACGCCGCATACATCTTCGGCGGCGGCAAGAACGCGGTCAATGTACTGCTGGTGGATATCCGCGCGTGGGACACCCTCGGTGAGATCTCGGTACTCGTGGTCGCCGCGACCGGTGTCGCTTCACTGGTGTTCCGCAGCCGCCGTTTCGGCAGTGCGCCGCGCGCCGTCGACGCGCCCGACTACGATCCGGACCTGGTGAGCTGGCTGCCCGCCGGTCGGCTCGTCGATCGGCGGGAGCGGTCGATGGTTTTGCAGATCACCACAAGACTGGTCTTCCCGACCATCATGGTGCTGTCGGTGTACTTCTTCTTCTCCGGCCACAACGCCCCAGGCGGCGGTTTCGCGGGCGGGCTGACCGCAGGACTGGCACTGACCCTTCGCTATCTCGCGGGCGGGCCGTACGAACTCGGCGAGGCGCTACCCGTCGACGCGGGCCATCTGCTCGGTGCCGGGCTGGCGCTGGCCGCCGGAACCGCCTCGGGCTCACTGCTGTTCGGTGCGCCGCCGCTGACCTCGGCGATTTGGGAGGCGACACTGCCGGTGATCGGGCACATCAAGCTGGTCACCGCACTGTTCTTCGATCTCGGCGTCTATCTGATCGTGGTCGGCCTTGTGCTCGATGTACTGCGCAGCCTCGGCGCGCGGCTGGACAAGGAACTCGGCACCGACGAAACCGCCAGTGCGAATGGCGGTTTCCGGTCGTGACGGCGAACCTGACCCTGCTGATCCTCATCGGTGTACTCGTCGCCTGCGGGGTCTACCTGATCCTCGAACGGGCGGTGTCGAAAATGCTGCTCGGCATGATCCTGTTCGGCAACGCGGTGAATCTGCTGATCCTCACCGTCGGCGGATCGAGCGGAAGACCACCTATTCGCGATGCCGGCAACCCCCGGGAGCAGATGGCCGACCCGCTGTCCCAGGCCATGGTGCTCACCGCGATCGTGATCACCATGGGCCTGGCCGCCTTCGTCCTCGCGCTCGCCTACCGGTCCTACAGCCTCACCACCATGGAGGACGTCCAGAACGACCAGGAAGACGTCGATATCGCCGCGCGGCGCGAGCGAGAGGACCCAGAGGATTGAGCCCGTCGCCGGATCTGCTGCCCGTGCTCGCACCGCTGCCTGTGCTCGTCCCGATGCTCGGGGCCGCGACCACCCTGGTGTTCGGGCGCAAGCCACGCGTCCAGCGCGCGATCATGCTGCTCGCGCTCGCCTCCGTCGTCGCGATCTGCGGGCTGCTGCTATTCCTCGCCGACCGGGACGGGACCACCGCGGTGCAGGTCGGCGGCTGGGACACGCCGATCGGCATCACGTTGGTCGTGGACCGGCTCTCCGCGGCGATGCTGCTCGTCTCGTCCGTCGTGCTGCTTTTCGTATCCGCCTACGGCTCGGGCCAGAACATCCGTGACGGCGACGACCGACAGCCGACCTCGATCTACCGACCGACATATCTGGTGCTGACAGCGGGTGTTTCGGCGGCATTCCTCGCCGGTGACCTGTTCAACCTGTTCGTCGGCTTCGAGATCCTGCTTACCGCGTCGTTCGTGCTGTTGACCGTCGGCGCCGCCGCGGACCGGATCCGCGCGGGTGTCGCGTATGTAATGGTGTCGATGCTGTCGTCGCTGATCTTCCTGACCGGCATCGGACTTGCCTACGCGGCCACCGGAACACTCAACTTGGCGCAGCTGGCCGTGCGGATGGGTGAGGTGCCCAATGGCACCCGCACCGCCATCTACGCGGTGCTGCTTGTGGCGTTCGGCATAAAAGCCGCGGTCTTCCCACTGTCGAACTGGCTGCCCGACTCCTACCCGACCGCACCGGCACCGGTGACCGCCGTTTTCGCCGGGCTGCTCACGAAAGTCGGTGTGTACGCGATCATTCGGACGCACACGCTGCTCTTTCCCGACGGCGGCTTCGATACTGTGCTGCTGGTCTGTGGACTGCTCACCATGCTGATCGGCATTTTCGGCGCGATCGCGCAGAACGATATCCGTCGTCTGTTGTCGTTCACACTGGTCAGCCATATCGGCTACATGGTGTTCGGTGTCGGGCTCGCCACAACGGCCGGGCTTGCCGGCGCGGTCTTCTATGTGGTGCACCACATTCTGGTGCAGACCGCGCTGTTCCTCGTGGTCGGCCTTATCGAACGGCAGGCCGGATCGGTGACGCTGCGCAGGCTCGGCGGACTGGCAACAGCGAGCCCGCTACTTGCCGTGCTCTTCTTGATTCCCGCGCTCAATCTCGCTGGGATACCGCCGTTCTCGGGGTTCATCGGCAAGGTGACGCTGTTGCAGGCCGGCGCCGCGGACGGCAGCGTGCTCGCCTGGGTGCTGGTGACCGGCTCGGTGGTCACCAGCCTGCTGACGCTGTATGCCGTCGCACGGGTGTGGAGCAAGGCCTTCTGGCGACCGAGGTCGGAGGCGCCGGAGGGCCATCTCGCCGCCGCGAAGCCGCCGACGCTGATCGAGGATACGACCGACGTGCTCTACGACGAACGCACCGACCCCGGCCGGATGCCGGTGCTGATGGCACTGTCGACGACGGCTCTCGTCGCGGCCGGACTCAGCCTCACGGTGCTTGCCGGGCCTATCCTCGGCATCGCCGACCGCGCCGCGACGGATCTGCGCGACCCCACGGTGTATATCCGTGCTGTACTCGGTAATTCGGAGACAGCCACGCATGGAGCGGTCCGATGAGCATCGCGCGCGCGGCGATCAACAGGGAGCGCGCGGTCCGAGTCGGCATTCTGCTCTGGCTGACCGCTGTCTATATGGCCCTGTGGGGAGACCTCAGTGTCGCCAATCTGCTGGCCGGGCTCGCCGTCGCCGCGCTGATCATGATCACACTGCCATTGCCACGGGTGCCGGTCGCCGGACGACTACATCCGCTCTCACTCGCCGAACTCATCGTGGTGAGCGTGTATTACGCCCTCGAATCCAGTCTCCAGGTCGCCTGGTTCGCGATCCGGCCCGCGCGGCCGCCGATATCCGGTGTGCTGCGGCTGCGCATGGAGATCAAATCCGATCTGGTGCTCGCGTTGTGCACGGACCTGCTGAATCTGATCCCGGGCACGATGGTGCTGGAGATCGAGAAACAACGCCGAGTCGTATTCGTACACGTGTTGGACGTGAGCAGCGATGCGGCCGTCGACAAGTTCTATCGGACCACCCGGCGACTCGAGCGACTGCTGATCGATTCGTTCGAGCGCCCTGCCGAATGGCATCTCACCAAGCCACCGGAGGTGAACAGGTGACCGTCGTCGCCATTATCGCAGCGGCGCTGCTGACGGCCGCGGCCGTGATCACCAGCTACCGCGTCCTCGCAGGACCGAGCACCCTCGACCGGGTCGTCGGCATCGACTCCCTGATGGCGATCGCCGCCTCCGGTCTCGCGGTCTGGGCGGCCCACAGCGACGACACCACGGTGCTTCCGGCGATCGTCGCGCTGGCTCTTGTCGGGTTCCTCGGCTCGGCCGCGGTCTCCCGATTCCGGGTAAGGGACGACCAAATGACGCGCGCCCGGGGCGACCGATGACACTGTGGGACTGGGTTTCCGCCGTACTGATCCTGTCCGGCGCCATGCTGGCGCTGACCGCGGCGATCGCGATCGTGCGCTTCCCCGACACCCTCGCGCGCATGCACGCCGCGACCAAACCGCAGGTGGTCGGGCTGATCCTGGTGCTGGAAGGCGCGGCGATCCAACTGCGCGGCCACGGCAACGTCTGGTTGTTGGTCCTGGTCGGCCTTTTCACCCTGCTCACCGCCCCGGTCATCGCACACCTGATCGGCCGCACCGCCTACCGCGAGCAGCGCCACCGCGACGGATTGTTCCGCGTCAACGAACTCGGCGACGAGATCGACCGAATCGACGAGCCATGATCACTCGGTCGCAGGATCAGCCCTGAGCAGACCGGACCAAGCCTCGTCCGGCGATTCCACTCCGGGACGCCTGGCGAACCAGGTGGCATGGAACGCGGCGGCCATGGCCGCGAGCAGCGCGAGCACTACAGTGCCCGCGAGCACCGGGTATTCGGCCATCGGGACGGCAAGGTAGCGGTAAGCCAGCAGCAGCGTGGTCAGGATCGCGGCGCCGAAACCGACCAGCCGGATACGGAAGGGCCCCCAGCCACGTTCGGGTTCGCGCAGCACCGACTCGACGGTCAAGCAGAGCACCGCGCCCGCGACCAGGTCTACGCCGTAGTGATAGCCGAAGCCGAGCGTCGCGGTCAGTGTGGCGAGCAGCCAGAAAGCGCCGCCCAAGCGCAGCCAGAGCGGCGCACGCTCGCCGTTGGTGTCGCGGCGGGTGTGCACGAACACCGACAGCGCCCAGGCCGTGTGCATGGACGGCATACAGTTGCGCGGCGTCGCGGCGTCGAACGGCAGTGCCGCGGGGCTGCGATCGATCGGCGGCAGCACTCCAGGCCAGAAATTGCCTGCCTGTAACCCATGTCCGTCGGATCCGAAAGCGAACATCGGACCGACCACGGGGAAGATCACATAGATGACCGGACCGAGCAGCCCGAGTACCAGAAACGTCCGCACCAGATAGTGGCTCGGCCACTGCCCCGTCGGGACCACCCTGCGCAGCTGCCACACCGCGACGACGATCGCCGCGACCGGCAATTCGATGTACACCCAATGCAGTACCCCGTAGACCGCAGGGCCGAGCGAGTCGACTACTCGGCCCATCACCCACGACGGGTCGCCGAGGGCGTGGTCGGCCAGCATGACGTACTCGTCGAGCACCGTCGGCCTGGTGATCACCGTGACGTGCAGCCAGACATCGCCGACCTTGGTCGCGAGCATGAGCAATGCGCCGAGGGCGGCGGCATGCAGCGCATTGCGCCGCTCGACACCGCTCCAGCGCAGCACGGCGATCACGGCGATCGCGGTGAGCACGATCACCGGACCGTTGCCGACGGTCACCGGATCACCGGCGAGCAGACGCCCCACCGCACACGCCAGGTCGATGGCAACGGCCGCGCCGAGCGCGATGACTCGACGCCGCGTCGAAAGACCGACGAGCGCGAGCACAAGACCCGCCCACGGCACCGACATGGACTTGGGCGTACCGACATAGTCGTGTAGGAGGCTCTCGAGCGGCCCCTCGAATCCCTGCCCTACGGCCACAATCTGCAAGGCGATCAGCAGGATCGGGACAGCGGCGACACCGGCCGCCATCCACACCAGGGTATGCGGCGCGCGCATACGCGCGGGCGCACTTCCAACACTGGAACCCGGATCTTCGACAAGCACGTCGACCATAGTAAACGGGCGGTGAACGCCACCCCACTTGCCGACTGAACGTCAGTCGACCGAAACGGTGCGGAACTTACTGGTTCAGCTCGTTGACCAGCGAGTCGACCACCGCGATCAGATCGCCCTGTGCGGCAGCGGCGACTTTGCGCTGGCGCTGATACGACGCCCCGCGCTCGGGAATCTCGGCGACCAGCCGCAACTCGTCCGCGCAACCGAGCCGCTTGGCCGTCGGCTCCAGCCGGTTCAGCAGATCCGTCAGATCATCGGTGACCAACCGCTCGTTGCTGTCGGCATCGACGATGACGATCGCGTCGAGGCCGTAGCGGGCCGCGCGCCACTTGTTCTCCTGCGCATGCCACGGCGGCAGCGTCGGCAGCTGTTCGCCGTTCTCCACCCGCTGATCGAGATCCACGATCAGGCAGTGGATGAACGACGCGAGCGCCGCCAACTCCGCGCGGGTCGAAATGCCGTCACAGATGCGCACCTCGATGGTGCCCCACTTGGGTGCCGGCCTGATGTCCCAGTGCATGCCACCGAGCTGATCGAACACCCCGGTCTTGAGCTGGTCGTACACGAAATGCTCGAACTGCCTCCAGTTTTCGAACTGGAACGGCAAACCCGCTGTGGGCAACTGCTGGAACATCAGCGTCCGATTGCTCGCGTAGCCGGTGTCCGACCCCGCCCACATCGGCGAGGACGCCGACAGCGCGAGCAGATGCGGATACGCGAGCAGCATCGAGTTGAGAATCGGAAAAACCTTGTCCCGGTGCGAAACTCCGACGTGTACGTGCACGCCCCAGATCATCATCTGACGACCCCACCACTGGGTTCGCTCGATCAGCTCGTCGTAGTGTGGCGAGCGGGTGAGCTGTTGGGCGGACCACTGCGCGAACGGGTGGGTGCCCGCACAGAACAGATCCACACCGAGTAGGTCGGCGGCACGACGCACGCTGTCCATGGTGCCGCTCAGATCGTCGATCGCCTCGCCGACCGTGTTGTGCACCCCGGTGACCAGCTCGACGGTATTGCGCAGCAACTCCTTGGTGATCTGTGGTGTGCCGTCGTGCGCACGGAGATCACCCACCGAATCGAACACTGCCGCAGCTGTATTCGACAGGTCACGGGTGACCTTGTCGACCAGCGCGATCTCCCATTCGACACCGATGGTCGGCCGGGGCGAACCTTGGAAGGGAACTTGCTCGATTCCTGGCCCGGCCATATCGAACCTTGCTACTGGATCACGCCACAGGCGATGCGGCCACCCGCGTCACCGGTTGCCAGTGTGGAGTCGTCGGGGCCGGCAACGCCGTCGGCACGGAGATAGCGATTGGGGATATTGCCGAAGTTG
The DNA here is from genome assembly GCF_046764875.1 of Nocardia arseniciresistens. Taxonomy (NCBI): domain Bacteria; kingdom Bacillati; phylum Actinomycetota; class Actinomycetes; order Mycobacteriales; family Nocardiaceae; genus Nocardia; species Nocardia arseniciresistens. Next base: position 333,374 of record NZ_JBKORD010000004.1, on the reverse strand, counting down.
TCGGCATCGGCGTGAATCATCAGGGCCTTGCCCTTGATGTCGTCGAGGGTCACCGCATCGGTGGTGGTGACAAGCTTCGCCACGCCGTCGTTGCGGACCTCCAGCGAGGTCAGATCGCCGCTGGCCGGGTGCGAGTTGGCGCTACCCACTTGCAGGTGGCCGCCCGCGGAGAGGAAGTCACCGGCAGGGCCGCCGGTCGGCGCGACCGAGTTGGCCTCGCACTTGCCGACCTGGTGGATGTGCAGCCCGTGGAATCCCGGCTTCAGGCCGTGCGCCTCGACCGTGAACTGCAGGTGGCCGCCATCCTTTGCGATATTCGCGGTGCCGACGGAGGCGCCTGCGGCGTCCTTCAACTCGACCTTCATGCCGCCGTTGGCGTCGGCACTGCCGTGACTACCGTGCTCGGTATCGGTGCCGGTGCCGCCTGCCGGAGCGGACGCGCCGGTCCACACCGGAGGCGTGGTTCCCGTGACGTCGCTCGACTCCTGACTGTTGGAACAGGCAGCGAGGCCGAAGACCGCGACCGCAAGCACCGGGGTCACAGTCCGCCAGGACGGGCGACGAGATGTGGACGGGGCCATTGGGGGAACTCCTTTACGAGTACCGAGTTTACGAACAAATCCGAGTGGAAAGGTTCGTTCCGCTCAAGATGATGCCACGCCCGTCGTGTCGCGCGCGTGACCGGGCCGTGTCGCGGCGAGGCCCGAACTTCAGTTACCCGTCACAACGACGGTCACGCCCGAACCCGAGTCGCCGCTACCGGTAGTGCGCGGCACAGCGCTTACGCCGAGTTCTTGGGCGATGGCCATGGCCGCCTCCCGCTCGCCTGGCGTATTTCCATAGAACACAGTCGTTTTCGCGATGGTCTCGCCGGGATAGTTCCCGACTTCCGCGACGTTCCAGCCGCTCTCGCTGAGCTCACTCGCGGTGCGCGCCGCCAATCCGACGACGAGGCTGTTGTTCAGAACCCGCACCGGAACGGCGCGACCGGCGGCCGGTGTCGTCGACGGCGGCGTTGTGGAAGGCGTTGTAGATGCCCCGGTGGTGGTTGTCGCCGACGTCGACGGTGACGCGGTCGTCGTCCGAACGACGGCGGAGGTCGCGGGAACCTGTGGCGCGGCCGTCGCGGTCTCCGACTCGCCCGTACCAGAGGCGTCGGCGTCGGAATTCGACAGCGACATCGCACCGAGGCCCGCGAAAACGATGGCCAGCGCGATCAACACCATCGCCAGCGCACGCAGCGGCGGTCCCCCGGAGGTGGGATTCGGGTAGCTCACCTACTCGACCCTAGTCTGAATTCACAGCAGTGGGTCATACCTGGAAGCCGAGCCGCCGTGCGGCCCTGGCCTTCTGCCTGCTCGCACGCAGCCTGCGCAGCCGCTTCACCAGCATCGGGTCGGCGGCGAGCGCCTCCTGACGATCCACGACCGCATTGAGGACCTGGTAATACCTGGTCGGTGACATGCTGAACAGTTCGCGGATGGCTTCTTCCTTGGCACCCGCGTACTTCCACCACTTACGTTCGAAATCCAAAATATCGCGCTCGCGACGGCTCAAACCGCCATCGTCACCGTCGTCAGCCTGCGTCGAGACCTCTACCGTGACATCTTCGCTCGCGGAAGGGCTGTCCTGGATCGCGGAAATATTCCGCGCCGCTGCGCCGTCCATCTTGCTCCCTCGCCGAGTAACCACCAGACGAAAAATGATGATGCTTGTACGTCGCGGATCATTCAACCACGGGCCGCTGGGAATGCCGCAACTACATATCGGCGTGTTCCTTACCGCTCGGTAACGCGTGTCAGCAGGGTGTTCGCACCCTGGCGCCGGACGACACGGATCGCCCGCAATAATTACCCCATGGCAATCCTCCCCATCGTGATCGTCGGCGACCCCGTTCTGCACCACCCGACCGAACGGGTCAGCCAGACGCCGGAGGAGCTCGCGGAGCTGATCGCGGACATGTACGAGACCTTGGACGCCGCCAACGGCGTCGGCCTCGCCGCCAACCAGGTCGGCATACCGCTGCGGCTGTTCATCTACGACTGCCCCGACGTCGGCGCGGACGGGAAGCCGACCCGGCGCACAGGTGCGGTGATCAACCCGGTGCTCGAGACCTCGGAAATCCCCGAGACCATGCCCGATCCCGACGACGACGAAGAGGGCTGTCTGTCGGTCCCCGGCGAGCAGTTTCCCACCGGCCGGGCCGAGTGGGCTCGGGTCACCGGCACCGATGAGCACGGTGAACCGGTCGATATCGAGGGCAAGGGCTTCTTCGCGCGCATGCTCCAGCACGAGGTCGGTCACCTCGACGGTTTCCTCTACGTCGATGTGCTCGTCGGGCGCAACGCTCGCGCGGCGAAGAAGGCGATCAAGCGAAATGGCTGGGGTGAACCCGGGCTGAGCTGGATTCCCGGCACTGTCGCCGATCCGTTCGGACATGATGAGTGACGCCGCGCTTCCCGATATTCCGCTCGGCCGTCGGGTGGTGCTGCGCTATCGGCTGCCCGCCGGTTATCCACAACCGCTCACAGATGTGATCGGCGAGCTGGTCTCGATGGATCCGCCTACGGTGCGGTCCGCGAACGGGCAGGTCGTTTCCGTGGCCGCGGACCGGATCGTCGCATTGAAAGCATTGGGGCCGAGACCGATTCGCACCAAGGAGATCCGGGCGCTGGAGGCCGCCGCGGCCAACGGCTGGCCGGGCATCGAGCACGCCTGGATCGACGGCTGGCTGGTGCGCGCCGGGCGCGGCTACACCGGCCGCGCGAATTCGGCGGTGCCGCTCGGCAATTCGGAGGGACCCGCGGAGCTTGGTGCGCAAACCCTGCATCGCATCGGCGAGTGGTTCACCGCGCATGGACTGCCGTTGTTGCTACAGCTGCCCGATCGCCTCGCGCCGGTGTCGCCGGGCTGGAACAGCTGGAGCGAGACCTCGGTGCTCGGTGTCGACATCGAGACAATCGTTCTCCCGCAGGGTCCGTCGATGGTGCGGATCGCGCCCACACCCGACCCCGCCTGGCTGGAGATGCACCGGTTCAAGGGTGAAGCGCCTGCGGCGCAGCGTGTTTCGAGGCCCGTTCCGGTACTGGAAGTACTGACCGCGGTACAGGACGGCGAGGTGGGATTCGCCTCGCTCGGCCTTCCACAACCGATCGCGATCGGACGCTGCGCGCTCACCACCGCGCCGGACGGCCGACGCTGGGTCGGGCTCACCTGTGTCGCGGTCGCCGCGGAGCATCGCAGGCACGGGCTCGGTTCGCTGGTGTGCGCCGAGCTGATTCGCTGGGGCCACGCTCGGGGCGCGACCCATGCCTACATCCAGGTCGAGGTAGACAATGCCGCGGCCATGGCGATGTATCACGATATGGGCTTCGTCGAGCACCACGCGTACCGGTACGCCGCGCCGGAGGGCACTCGCTGATCCGACCGAGCTCGGGTAGAACGGTTTTGATAACCCACTGTGAAGGAAGGCCTCCGTGCGTCTCGCGACCTGGAACGTCAATTCGATCCGCTCCCGCCTCGATCGGGTCGCGGACTTCCTCGACCGCCAGGACATCGACGTGCTCGCGATGCAGGAGACCAAGTGTCGTGATGACCAGTTTCCGTTCGAGCGCTTCGACGAGCTCGGCTATGAGGTTGCCCACGTCGGCTTCAACCAGTGGAACGGCGTCGCGATCGCCTCCCGTGTCGGCCTCGAGAACGTGGAACTCGCCTTCCCCGAGCAACCCGGCTTCGACAAGAACGCGGGCGAATCGCTGATCAGCACCCCGATCGTCGAATCACGCGCGCTCGGCGCCACCTGCGGCGGCGTGCGGGTCTGGAGCCTGTATGTCCCGAACGGCCGCACACTGACCGACCCGCACTACACCTACAAGCTGGAATGGCTTGCCGCCCTGCGTGACAACGGCGCGAAATGGCTCGCCGACGACCCAAAGGCCGAGATCGCACTTGTCGGCGACTGGAACATCGCGCCGACCGACGACGACGTCTGGTCGGTCGAATACTTCGCCGACAAGACCCACATCTCCCAACCCGAACGCGACGCCTTCGAAGCCATCGTCGACACCGGCTACGCCGACATCATGCGCCCCTTCGCCCCCGGCCCCGGCGTCTACACCTACTGGGACTACACCCAGCTGCGCTTCCCCCGAAAAGAAGGCATGCGCATAGATTTCATCCTCTCCTCCCCCGCCCTCGCCGCCCGCGCGAAAGACGCCATCGTCGACCGTGAGGAACGAAAAGGCAAAGGCGCCAGCGACCACGCCCCGGTGATCGCCGAGTTCACCGACTGAATCGGCTCGACGCCGGGTAGCTTTGCTCACTCGTAATGGTTGCGGACCGCGGTGCGGACGCTGCTCACCGGCGAGGGCGACTGGGAGCCGCACGCCTCGGCGCATCGTCGGCCGCGGTGTACCGCGCGCTGCGCCGGGCCTGAAGCCCCCATTACCCGACCAGCGGCTCAACAATTGTCCAGCAGTATGCCTCATCGCTAGGCGAAATGCCGGGCAACCCGACAATGTCCCGTCAGAATGTCCACCGATCCGGCCGCTTTTGCCACCGCTCGGCAACACCGCTCACTACGATGGAAAGCAAATATCCGACCAGGGGCCGGAGGTGCGGTCATGGCGTTCTATCGGCAGGTGGGTTCGGTGCCACCGAAGCGGCACACGCAGCACCGAGACGAGAGCGGGCGACTCTATTACGAGGAGCTGATGGGCGAGGAGGGCTTCTCCGGCGACTCGTCGCTGCTCTATCACCGTGGCCTGCCGCCCGCGATCGTCGACTCGACCGTGTGGGAGCTGCCCAACCAGTCCACTACACCGAATCATCCACTGCGCCATCGACATCTGCGACTGCACGAGCTGTTCCCAGGCGATACCCCCGCGGAGACCGATCCCGTCACCGGCCGGCGGCTGCTGCTCGGCAATGCCGATGTCCGGATCTCCTACGTGGTGGCCAAGGGCGGCTCGCCGCTCTATCGCAATGCCATCGGCGACGAGCTGGTGTACGTGGAATCCGGTGCGGCAGTGCTGGAGACGGTCTTCGGCGCGATCACCGCGCGCCAGGGCGATCAAGTACTCATTCCGAGGGCGACAACCCACCGTTGGCTGCCGAGCGGTCCCGAACCGCTGCGTGCCTACGTGATCGAGGCGTCGAGCCACATCACGCCGCCGAAGCGGTACTTATCGAAATTTGGTCAGCTGCTGGAACATTCACCATACTGCGAGCGAGATCTACACGGACCCGATGAGCCGTTCACGGCGACCGGAACGGATGTCGAAGTGCTGGTGAAACACCGGCCGGGCGGCAGTGTGGTCGGCACCAGGCTGCTGTATGCGACGCACCCGTTCGATGTGATCGGCTGGGACGGCTGCCTGTACCCGCTGACCTTCAATATCGCCGATTTCGAGCCGATCACCGGGCGGGTGCATCAACCGCCGCCCGCCCATCAGGCTTTCGAGGGCACCAACTTCGTGATCTGCAATTTCGTACCGCGCAAGGTCGACTATCACCCGCTGTCGATCCCGGTGCCGTACTACCATTCCAATGTCGACTCCGACGAGATCATGTTCTATTGCGGCGGAAACTACGAGGCGCGCAAGGGTTCCGGGATCGGCCAGGGATCGGTGTCGGTGCACCCGGGCGGCTACGCGCACGGCCCGCAGCCCGGTGCCTACGAGCGCAGCATCGGCATCGAATTCTTCGACGAACTGGCCGTCATGGTAGACACCTTCCGCCCGCTCGAGCTCGGCGAGGGCGCGCTGGCCTGCGAGGATCCCGGCTACGCCTGGACATGGTCGAACCGGGGCCCGCGGTGAGGAAACTCATCGAGGTCCCTGTCGATTCGCTCTACGGACCGGATAACCTGCCCTACTGCGTATTCGCACCCGCCGAGTCCGGCTATCGGGTCGGTGCGCGCCTGGCCGATTCGGTTATCGATCTCGCTGTGGCTCTCGATGATCCGGTGTTCGCGCAACCCAGTCTCAATGCCTTCATGGCGCAGGGCCCGCGCCGCTGGCACGAGGTGCGCGACCGTATCCAAGGGTTGATCGACGGCGAAATCGCGGTCGAGGCAGTGCATTTGCTGTCCGATGTGACGTTGGCGCTACCCGTCCGGATCGGCGACTACGTCGATTTCTATGCCAGCATCGATCACGCGACGAACCTCGGCCGCCTGCTTCGCCCGGATTCCGAACCGCTGCTACCCAATTGGCGGCACCTGCCGGTCGGTTACCACGGCAGGTCCGCAACGGTGGTGGTGTCGGGCACCGAGATCACTCGACCCCACGGACAGCGCCGAACCGATTCGGGCATACCCGATTTCGGCCCTACCCGCCGACTGGATATCGAGGCCGAGCTCGGCTTCATTGTCGGCGTCGGCTCGAATCTCGGCACCCGGATCGGTCCTGACGAGGTCGCCGAGCACGTCTTCGGTGTCGCACTGGTCAACGACTGGTCCGCGCGCGATATCCAAGCCTGGGAGTACCAGCCGCTCGGGCCGTTCCTCGGCAAATCGTTCGCCACCTCACTCTCCGCGTGGGTCACGCCGCTGGCGGCGCTGGAAACCGCGCGCATGCCGATACCGGAGCAGACGCCGCGGCCGCTGCCCTATCTGCACGGCGAACAACCGTGGGGACTCGACATCGACCTCGCGGTGAGCTGGAACGGCGAGGTTGTCACACACCCGCCGTATTCGCGCATGTATTGGTCACCCGCACAGATGCTCGCCCACCTCACGGCGAACGGCGCGAGCACTCGTACCGGCGATCTCTACGCCTCCGGCACCATCTCCGGACCGGAGCCCGACCAGCGCGGCTCTTTCATCGAACTATCTTGGGGCGGAACCGAACCCGTCATCGTGAACGGTCAAAAGCACATGTTCTTGGAGGACGGCGACGAGGTGGTGATCACCGCGTCGGCACCAGGCCCTGATGTGCGGCGCATCGGCCTCGGTGAGGTCAAGGGCCGTATCCGGCCCGCGCGTAGCGGCTGATCCGCTATCCGGCCGGCGCGCGGCGGCCCGCGTCGACGGCGTTGAGGAAACCGACGAGGTCGGCGATCAGGGTCTCGACCACATCGGATGCCCCACCGTCGTCATCGTGGTGCAGCCAGTCGGTGACAAGCTCGAACATGCCACCGATGGTGGCGAGCGCGAGCGCGAGCCGCCGATGCTCATCGTCGGTATCGGTCGCGGGCCGCGTGGACCACTGAGCCTCCAGGAAGGCCGCCGCCCAGCGCCGGTTGATCCGCCGTTGCTTTTCCACCGACGTCGAAATGCCGCCCGATTCGCCGAAGGTCACCCGCGCCAGTCGCGGATCATCGGCTATCGCATGCACGAACGCGGCGACTATGGGGGTCGCGCGCTGCGGCCAGCCCAGCCCGGCGGCCTCAGCGGCGCCCTGGGTGAGCCGTTGCTTGATCTGCTCGGTGAGCTTGACGAGCAGCGCGACGTAGCACGCCTCCTTGCTGTCGAAATGGTCGTAGAAACCCTTGGTTCCGACAAAGGCGTGCTGGCAGATCTGCTCGATCGACGTCCCCGAAAAGCTCTTTTCGGCAAACAGTTCGGTCGCCGCGTCCAGCAACTGATCGCGTCGCTGCGCGCTGCGCTGTTCGGCGTCGAGGCCGCGGATCCGGCGCCGCACCGATTCCGGTTCGGGCCGCGCGGCGGATTTGCTGCGGGTCATCTCTCGACCATAGCCGGAGCCCGCGATGAATTCCGGTCCCCCGTAGCGTCTGTACTACTGCACGCAACTTCACCCAGGAGGATCGCCATGCAGAAAATCGTGACCAATCTCTGGTACGACACGCAGGCCGAGCAAGCGGCCGAGTTCTACTGTTCACTGTTCGAGGATTCGAAGATCACCAACGTGGTGCCCTACGGCGAGGCAGGCCCACGCGAGACCGGCACGACCATGCTCGTCGACTTCGAACTCAACGGTCAGAAGTTCACCGCCATCAACGGCGGCGGCGAATACCACTACACCCACGCCATGTCCCTGCTGGTCAACTGCGATAGCCAGGAGGAAGTCGACCGCCTCTGGATCGCTCTGCTCGCCGACGGCGGCCAGGAAATCGAATGCGGTTGGCTCAACGACAAATACGGCGTCCCCTGGCAGATCTGGCCCTCCGAGGCCGACCAGCTACTGACCGGCCCCGACCGCGCCGCCGTGGACCGAGCGATGACCGCGATGCTCGGGATGAAGAAAATCGACGTGCAAGCGATGCGCGACGCCTACAACGGTTAGTCGATGCGCCAGGCACCGACCTGGCGGTAGGCGGAGTTGTAGATGTCGGAGGCGTCGCCTTCGACCAGTTGGTAGTGCTTCATGTTGCCGCCCCAGTAGCGCAGGATTCGGCCTAGTTCGTCAGCGAGATCGGCGGGGGCCTGCACGCCGTCGGGCAGGACGTCCAGGTCCACTTCCAGGGTGAATTTCACGTTGTCGAATCTACCGGGACCGGCGCGGTCGGTTGTCACGGTGGCTGGCTGTTCGTCCGATCATCGGGCGGAGCATCGGGGTGTGCGGGTATGGTCGGCCGGGAAAATTTCACATCGCCAACGGGGGCTCGCACCAGCGGGCTGAGAGGACAGCTAGCCCATTCGGGCGTCAGGGCTGTCGACCGTATGAACCTGACCGGGTAATGCCGGCGTAGGGAGGATTTCCATGACGACTACACCTGTCGAAACCGTGACAACGGGTCCCATCGAAGGCAGCGTCAAGCACTATCAAGAGGTCGACGGTCTGCGCATTCCGGTGCGTCGGATCAATATGACCAACGGCGAACATTTCGACGTCTACGACACCTCGGGTCCTTACACCGACGACACGGCCACCATCGACGTCGAGACGGGTCTACCGAAACTACGTGCGGACTGGGGCAGGCCCGAGGTCGCCGGTCCGCCCACCCAGCTCGCCTGGGCGCGGCAAGGAATCATCACCCCGGAGATGCGTTTCATCGCGGCTCGCGAGGGCGTCGCGCCGGAACTGGTGCGCGACGAGGTGGCCATCGGCCGCGCGGTGATCCCCGCCAATCACAACCACCCGGAGCTGGAGCCGACGATCATCGGCAAGAAGTTCCTTGTGAAGATCAACGCGAATATCGGCAACTCGGCCGTATCCTCCTCCATCGCAGAGGAAGTCGAGAAAATGGTGTGGGCGACCCGCTGGGGTGCCGACACCATCATGGACCTGTCCACCGGCAAGAACATCCATGAAACCCGCGAGTGGATCATGCGCAACTCCCCCGTTCCGGTCGGCACCGTGCCGATCTACCAGGCGCTGGAAAAGGTGAACGGCGATCCGACCGCACTCACCTGGGAGATCTACCGCGACACCGTGATCGAGCAATGCGAGCAGGGTGTCGACTACATGACCGTGCACGCCGGTGTGCTGCTGCGCTATGTGCCGCTGACCGCCAAGCGGGTCACCGGCATCGTCTCGCGCGGCGGCTCCATCATGGCCGCCTGGTGCCTGGCCCATCACCAGGAATCATTCCTGTACACCAACTTTGCCGAGCTTTGCGAGATATTGGCGAAGTACGACGTGACCTTCTCCCTCGGCGACGGCCTGCGTCCCGGCTCCATCGCCGACGCCAACGACGAGGCCCAGTTCGCCGAGCTGCGCACCCTCGGCGAGTTGACGAAGATCGCGAAATCCCATGGCGTGCAGGTGATGATCGAGGGTCCCGGCCACGTGCCGATGCACAAGATCGTGGAGAACGTGCGCCTGGAAGAGGAACTGTGCGAGGAGGCTCCGTTCTACACTCTCGGCCCGCTCGCCACCGATATCGCACCCGCCTACGACCACATCACCTCGGCCATCGGCGCGGCGATCATCGCACAGGCGGGCACCGCGATGCTCTGCTATGTCACCCCCAAGGAGCACCTCGGCCTGCCCAACCGCGATGACGTCAAGGTCGGCGTGATCACCTACAAGATCGCCGCCCACGCCGCCGACCTCGCCAAGGCGCACCCGCACGCCCAGGACCGGGACAACGAATTGTCCAAGGCCCGTTTCGAATTCCGCTGGCACGACCAGTTCGCCCTCGCGCTCGATCCCGATACGGCCCGCGAGTACCACGACGAAACCCTGCCCGCCGAGCCCGCCAAGTCCGCCCACTTCTGCTCCATGTGCGGACCGAAGTTCTGCTCGATGCGCATCTCGGCCGATGTCCGCGACTTCGCCCAGCAAAACGGGCTGGAAACGCAGGAGGACATCGATCGGATGATCGCGGCGGGCATGGCGGAGAAATCCGCCGAGTTCGCCGACGCGGGCAACAAGGTCTACTTGCCGATCGTGTCCTAGCAAGGGAACGGCCGGGGTGGGGTTCCCACTCCGGCCGTATCGGATCGGGGTCAGGGTGGCGCTCCGAATTTCGGCTTGCTTTAAAATCTAGCTGTGCTAGATTCTCTATCGAAGCTAGAACAGAGAAGGGAAGCCGCCATGCTCACCACGATCATCCAACTCCTCGCCATCGCCGCGGTCCTCACGAATGCGATCGTCTACGGCACCGACACCCTCGCCGCAATGGTCATGCGATCGGTCCACGCGAAACTGGACGACCGCGCCATGACGATCAACGCAGGCTGGGGCCACTTCTTCGCGGACAAGCGGATGCCGATCGTCGGCATCAGCGGAGTGGTAACCGCGGTAGCGACCACGATCATCGCGGCCATCGGCGGGCACTTCGCCGCGGCGATCGCGGCCGGTATCGCCGTGGCGGCGCTGCTCACCTGGCTCGCGATCTATGTGCGGGTCGCCAAGCCGATCAACGCGATACAGACCGCCGCCGCCACGTCCGGCATCATTCCGCCGAATGCCCGTGCCCTACAGGACAAGTGGGACAGCGTCGTCAACGGCCGAGTGGCCCTTCAGTTCACGGCCATCGCAGCCTTGTGCGCCGCCATCGCCCTTGCGTGACACCACGGCCACGCCCGCTATGAGCCGCGCACTCCGACCTCGGATGCGCGGCTCACGCGCGTTCGACGCAATGCGGGTGCCGTCACGGCAGATTCTGTGCGATCAGGCGGTGGGCGGCGCGGTCGGCGCGGTCGATGTCGCCGGTGATGAGGCGGTCTTGGATGACGCCACGTAGCCCGGAAATCAATAGCGTGGCAACGGCTTCGGGATCTTCGACCGACGCGATTCGACGTATCGCGTCGGCGAGGGCGGCGACGAAGGTGGCGATCGCGGCGTTGGCGTAGGCGGCGTAGGGGCTGCGTGGCGCGCAGGCCGTTCCGAGCACCTGCAGTAGGACTCGCACACTGGTGGCGCCCGCGCCGGACAGGCTCGCGGTATAGAAGTCGCTCAGTCGCAGCCGGAGCTGCGCGGCGTCGGAGACCTCCGCGAACAGTGCCGCGATGTCGGGGCGCTGGGTAGTGAGCGCTTGGACGAGCATCTCCTCTTTGGTGTCGAAGTAATAGATCAGCATCCGAGAGCTGGTGCCGAGTTCGGCGGCGAGTGGGCGTAGCGATAGGTCCGCGAGGCCGTGATCGGCGATGTATTGCACGACGTCGGCGAGGAGTTCGGCGCGTTTCGCTTGGTCGAGTGGGCGGGCCATGAGTTGACTGTAGCGAGTGCTACAGGTATCCATGACTCCGTGACTGTAACAATCGCTTCAGAAACTGCTTCAGAGAACGCTTCGGAGACCCGGGGCGCTGCGCGCGACGTCGTGGTCACCGCCTACGCCGCGACCACATCGCTCGCCGACGACGCGGATGCCACCTGGTCCGCGCTGCTTGCCGGACACAGCGGCATCCGGATGCTCGAGGACGATTTCGTCGCCGAGTACGAACTGCCGGTGCGGATCGGCGGCAAGCTGAGGTCACAACCCGGCGAGCAGTTGACGCGGATCGAGCAGCGGCGACTGTCGTATGTCGAGCAGATGGCGCTGGTGCTCGGACGTCGCGTCTGGAGCAATGCGGGTGCGCCGGCGGTGGACAGTGAGCGGCTCGCCGTCGCGATCGGCACCGGCCTCGGCGGCGGCGACGCACTGATCAACGCGGTCGACGCGCTGCGCGACGGCGGCTACCGGAAGGTCTCACCGCTGTCGGTGCCGATGGTGATGCCCAATGGCCCAGCCGCGACCGTCGGGCTCGAAATCGGCGCGCAGGCAGGTGTTTTCGCGCCGGTGTCGGCATGCTCGTCCGGATCGGAGGCGATCGCGCACGCCTGGCGGCTGATCCGCACCGGCGAGGCCGACATCGTGGTCGCGGGCGGCGTCGAAGGCCACATCCACGCGGTGCCGATCGCGAGCTTCGCCATGATGCGCGCGATGAGCACCCGCAACGACGAACCGCAGCGGGCCTCGCGCCCCTTCGACCGCGACCGCGACGGCTTCGTCTTCGGCGAGGCCGGTGCACTCATCGTCCTCGAATCCGAGCGCCACGCACTGGCGCGCGGCGCACGGATCCACGGCCGGGTACTCGGTGCGGGAATCACCTCGGACGCCTACCACATCGTCGCATCGGATCCGGAAGGAATCGGCGCGGCACGGGCTATGCGCAAGGCGATAAGCACTGCGGGCCTGAGGGTTTCGGATATCGAGCATGTCAACGCGCACGCCACCTCGACATCGGTCGGCGACGCATCGGAAGCCAACGCGATCGCGGCCGTCGTCCCCGACGCCTCTGTCTACGCACCGAAATCCGCTCTCGGACATTCGATCGGCGCGGTCGGCGCGCTCGAATCAATCCTGACCATCCTGACCCTGCGCGACCAAATCGTCCCACCCACCCTCAATCTCGACAATCGCGGTTCCGACATCGACCTCGATATCGTCGCGGGCGCCCCGCGCAGCCAACGGATCGACTACGCGCTCAACAACTCCTTCGGTTTCGGCGGCCACAACGTCGCCCTCGCCTTCGGCCGGGCCTGACCAGGACCGGCCGACGCACCGGAGTACCGTCCCGAGAGGAATCGTTAACGGAACAAAGCAACTCGCCGACCGGCAACGATGCCGGTCCTATGGACGGATAACGACGTGGCCGACGCCTTCTACCTGCCGGATCCGACGGACCCGAATCGGTTCACCTCGACCGAGCTCACCCGAGGCCCGTGGTCGCCGGACGCCCAACATGCCGGTCCACCATCCGCACTGCTCGGTCACGCGATCGAACGCTGCGCACCGCGGGAGCATTTCCAGGTCGGCCGGGTCTCGGTGGAAATCCTCGGCCCGGTCCCATTGGCGCCGTTGACCGTCGATGCGCGTGTGACACGCCCCGGGCGCAGCGTCGAACTCATCGAGGCGACGCTGTCCACCGAGCGAGGCCCGGTGATGAAAGCCAATGCCTGGCGCTTCAAACTGGCGGAGCCCGAACTGGATCTGCCCGAGCGAATCCTGCCCGCCGGCATCCAACCGGGACCCGAGCAGGCCGTGCCGTCGATGTTTCCCTCCGGCCAGCCGGTCGGCTTCCATACCGGTATCGAATACCGGTTCATCACAGGGTCATTCGCCGAGCCCGGCCCGGCGGTCTGCTGGATTCGGCTCAAATACCCGATCGTCGCGGGTACCACCCCGAGCCCGCTGGAGCGCACCCTCGCCGCCGCGGACTCCGGCAACGGCGTCAGCTCGGTGCTCGACTGGTCGCGCTACCTGTTCATCAACACCGACCTCACCGTCACCCTGCACCGCGGGCCCGCAGGCGAATGGGTCTGCCTCGACGCCGTCACCTATCCCCAACCGCACGGCATCGGCCTGGCCGAATCGGCCCTCTTCGACGAAAAAGGGCCCCTCGGCCGCAGCACCCAAACCCTGCTGCTCGCCGATCGCGGATAGTTCACTGCGGTCGCTGCCAGCGCCAGGCGAATTCGCCTGCTTCGGGAGGCGGGCCCGGTAGTTCGCCTTCGACCGTCAGCCCCGCAATGAGCAAGGCGAGGACGCGGCGGCGCAGCTGGGCGGTGCGTTGTGGGTCCGGCATCGAGATGGCGGTACCGGCTTCCAGGATGAGGCCGACGTCCAAGGTATTCACGTCGGGGCGCAGGCGCCCGGAGGCGTGCGCGCGGCGGACCAACTCCTCGGCCAGCTGCCCAGAACGCATGACGTCGGGCAGCATCGACTCGTCGGGGGTGAAGGTGCCCGCCAGATGCACCGTCAGCGAGTGCACGTCGGCGTCGACCACCCGCTCCAGGAATCCGACCAACCCGTGCCAGCCGTCCGAATCCTCCAGTGCGGCCTCGGCTTCCGCGTTATAGCGGCGCAGGCCCTGGTGACAGAGCGTGCGAAGTAGGTCCTCTTTGCTCGGATAGCGGCGATACAGCGCGCTGATCCCGACGCCCGCGCGTTCGGCGACGGCGGCGATCGGCGCGTTGGGGTCGGCCAGAAACACCGCCCTTGCGGCGTCCAGGATCAGTCCGTCATTGCGGGCGGCCTGCGCCTTGCGGCCGGGCAGGGCCTTCTGAGCTGGGATCTTGGATGTTTTCGGCATGATTTCAGCGTAGCACTTGAAACGGAATGATCCGTTCTGCTACTCTTCAAACAGAACGAAGCATTCCGTTTCACAAGGAGAAGCACATGAGCACCTTCCGCCCCTTCACCATCAACGTTCCGCAGACCCAGCTCGACGACCTGGCCGACCGGCTGCGGCGGGCGATCTGGCCGAACGAGCTCGGCGGCGTCGGCGACTCCTACGGCGTCCCGAACGAGCGGGTGCGCGCTCTGGCCGAGTACTGGCTGGATAGTTTCGACTGGCGGGCGCTGGAGGCGAAGCTGAACTCCTACCCGCAGTTCATCACCGAGATCGACGGCGAGGACATCCACTTCCTGCACATCAAGTCCTCGCGGGCCGACGCGCTCCCGGTGGTCCTCACCCACGGCTGGCCGGGTTCGATCCTGGAATACCTCGACGTCATCGCGCCGCTCACCGAGCCGGAGTCGGCCGAGGACCCCGCCTTCCACCTGGTCATTCCCTCGCTGCCGGGATTCGGCTTCTCCGGACCGACCCGCAGCACCGGCTGGGGTCGCGACCGCACCGCCAAGGCGTGGGTGCAGCTGATGAGCGGCCTCGGCTACGAGCGCTACGGCGCCATCGGCAACGACGGCGGCTCGATGGTCTCGCCGGAGATCGGCCGCATCGATTCCGAGCGCGTCGTCGGAGTCCATGTCACCCAGCTGTTTTCATTCCCGTCCGGTGACCCGTCGGAGTTCGAGGGGATGTCCGAGGACGACATGGCCGCGCTGGCGCATCTCCAGTGGTTCCACGAGAACAAGATGGCCTTCAATACCCTGCACAGCCAGCAGCCGCAGACCCTGGCCTTCGCGCTGAGCGATTCGCCGGTCGGCCTGCTCGGCTGGAACTCGCAGCTGTTCGGTGAGAGCATCGACCACGATTTCGTGATCGGCAATGTGGCCATCTACTGGTTGACCGGCACTGCGGGCTCGTCCATCCGCTTCTACTACGAGGACGCGCACGTCGCACAGCAGCAGGCCGAGCCGACCAAGACGCCGACCGCGCTCGCGATGTTCAAAGGCGACTTTCAGTCGATCCGCCGGTTCGCCGAGCGCGATCACAGCAACATCGTCAGCTGGAACTCCTACGACGTGGGTTCGACCACCGGCGGGCCCAACGACGCGGCGGGCCATTATGCCGCGCACGAGGCGCCCGAGGTGCTGGTCGCCGACATCCGGAGCTTCTTCGCCCAGCTCAGCTGAGTATTCCCTGCCCACATGACGGCCCGTGCCCCGCTTCAGGGGCACGGGCCGAGGCGCGTTCGCCGGACCCGGGACACAAGCTCGCCCGCGCCGATATCGCGAAGCAGCGGTGGAATACCTCGGTAGCCGGTTCGCTTGGAACTGTTGTGACCGATCACGAAATTTTCGAGCTGGGGGATTTCGCTTTCGCCGGTGGAACCGTGCCCGACGTCGAGCTGGCGTACCGGACATACGGCGAGCTCGCGGCCGATAAATCGAATGCCGTTCTCTTCCCGACCTGGTTCGCCGGAACTCATACCGCGAACGAGTGGCTGATCGGCCCGGACAAGGCGCTGGATACCTCGCGTTACTTCGTGATCGTGCCGAATATGTTCGGCAACGGGCTGTCGAGTTCGCCGAGCAATACCCCCGCCCCCTACGACCGCGGCCGGTTCCCGAACGTCACCATCCTCGACAACGTCACCGCCCAGCACCGTTTGATCACCGAACATTTCGGAATCACCAGGTTGGCCCTCGTTACCGGCGCATCGATGGGCGCCGCGCAGTCATACCAATGGGCCACCAGCTACCCCGACATGGTGCAGCGGCTCGCGTCGATCACCGGCTCGTCCCACACCAGCCCGCACAACCGAGTCTTCCTCGACGGCCTGCGTTCGGCACTGACCGCCGATTCGGCCTTCGCCGATGGCGACTACAGCGAACTTCCGCACCGCGGACTGCGCGCGTTTTCGCACGTGCTCGCAGGTTGGGCACTGTCACAGGCGTTCTACTGGGAGCGGGTGTACGAGCGACTCGGTTTCGCCACCCTCGACGACTTCCTCACCGGTCTGTGGGAGCCCATCTTCGCGAATACCGACGCCAATGACCTGCTGTCCCAGATATGGACCTGGGAGCACGCCGATATCGGTCTGACACCGGGTTTCGACGGCGACACCATCGCGGCATTGGCCTCGATCACGGCCGAGGCGGTCGCCCTGCCCGGCGAGCGGGATCTGTATTTCCCTCCGGAGGACGAGGCGTGGGCCGTCGGTCATATGCGGAACGCGAAACTGTCTGTGGTACCCGGTATTTGGGGACATCTCAGCGGTGGTGGTCACGATCCCGAGGCAGCGGCATTCATCGGCAACGCGTTGCGAGAATTACTGGCGCGCTGAGGGTCGCGCAGTTCAGGCATTGTTCGCTGTGCCCCACCCACACAGCGGGGCGCGGGCACTCACTCACGCGTGTTCGTGCAACTCACCCCAGGCCGGAAAGGGATCGACGTAGCCTGCCCATTCCAGCGGGCCCGCAGCGAATTCGGCGTCGGTGAGCACTGCGGCGTCCAACATTCCGCGCACCCGATCGCGGTCGAGCTCGACGCCGATGAAGACGATCTCCTGTCCCGGTGGCACTTCCAGCGAAGTCCACCAGGCGGCCGGTTCGAACACCAGGTTCGGACCGGCCTGCGACCAGACCGCTGCCAGTCCCGCCCTGCTCGCGATCCAGCAGAAACCCTTGCTGCGCAACAGCCCTCGCATCTGGTCGAGCGCCTCGGAGAGGCGGGCGGGATGGAAGGGGCGGTCGGCGGTGTAGGTCAGGCTGCGGATGCCGTATTCCTCGGTCTCGGGGAGGTGCCCGCCCGCGAGTTCTTCCTCCCAGCCAACGGCCTCGGCGGCGACCACCGGGTTGTAGCGGCCAGTGCCGAGCACCTCGGCCAAGTCCACGATGCCCTGCTCGATGCGTAGCACCTCGGCGCGTGGATTCAGCCTGCGCACAGTAGCTTCCACCGCACCCGCGACCGCGTCACTCACCAAATCGGTCTTGTTGACGAGCAGGACGTCGGCGAATTCCACCTGGTCGACCAGCAAGTCGGCGATGGTGCGCGCATCCCCCTCTGCCGCTTGCAGATTCCGCTCGGCAAGAGCCTGCCCGCGACCGATCTCGGTGAGGAAGGTCGACGCGTCGACCACCGTGACCATGGTGTCCAGCCGCGCGATGTCGCCGAGTGTGAAACCATCCTCGAATTCCCAGTCGAAGGTGGCGGCCACCGGCATGGGCTCGGAGATACCGGTGGATTCGATGACCAGCTGATCGAATCGGCCCTCGCGAGCGAGGCGGCCGACCGCCTCGATCAGGTCCTCGCGCAGCGTGCAGCAGATGCAGCCGTTGGTGAGTTCGACCAGCTTTTCCTCGGTGCGGTCGAGATGCCCCTGGCCGGCGATAAGCGCGGCGTCGATATTGACCTCGCTCATGTCGTTGACGATGACCGCGACGCGGCGGCCCTCCCGGTTGGCGAGTATGTGGTTGAGCAGCGTGGTCTTGCCCGCGCCGAGGAAGCCGGACAGGACGGTGACGGGTAGCGGGTCGGTGGTCGATGAAGTGGTCACCCGGTTAATGATAATGGTTTTCATTTACTTCGGGGATTCCGGGGCACCTTCTCGGCATGACCGGCGGGTCGTAGGGTCTGGGGTGTGAAATTGCTGCCTCTTCCCTCCGAGGGTCGGACCCCGGTCCGCGCACTCACCATCGCGGGCACGGACTCGGGCGGCGGTGCCGGAATCCAGGCCGACTCGCGCACCATGGCGATGTGCGGAGTGCACGCGTGCGTGGCGGTGGCAGCGGTGACGGTGCAGAATTCGTTGGGCGTCAGCGGCTTTCACGAGATTCCGCCGCACATCGTGGCCGATCAGGTGCGCACGGTGGTCGGCGATATCGGAGTCGGCGCGGCCAAGACCGGGATGTTGGCCTCGACCGCCATCATCGAGGCCGTCGCCGGGGTTTGCCAGGAAGTGGGGATCGGGCGCGACGGGACGATTCCACTGGTGGTCGACCCCGTCGCGGCGTCCATGCACGGTGATCCGCTCCTGCACGAGGAGGCACTGGATGCGGTGCGGCACACGCTGATTCCGCTGGCGACCGTGGTGACCCCGAATCTCGACGAGGTCCGGCTGATCACCGGCATCGACGTCACCGACGACCCGAGCGCACGCCGCGCCGCCGAGGCGCTGCACGCACTCGGCGCGCAGTGGGCGATCGTGAAAGGCGGGCACCTGCGCTCGTCCGAATACAGCACAGATCTACTTTTCGACGGCGAGCAGTTCTTGGAATTCGCCGCACCGCGGATCAGCACCGGCAACGATCACGGCGGCGGCGACACCCTGGCGGCCGCCATCGCGTGCGCCCTCGCCAACGACTATTCGGTCCCCGACGCGGTCGCCTTCGCCAAGGAGTGGACCTACCGCTGCCTCGCCACGTCCTACAACCTGGGCGCGGGCCATGGCCCGGTGTCACCGCTGTGGCGGTTGACCGACTCGTAAGCCTGGATCAGGGCGATACCGAACGGACCACGCGGAACCCGACATCGTCGGGCCGAAAGCTCGGGTGGCTGCGACGTCGCACCGACGCGCGGCAACTCCAGTGCTCGTCGAACCATCCGCCGCCGCGCAGCACTCGATAGTCGCCGTACACCGCGGCGTCGTAGACATCCCAGCACCAATCCCAGGTGTTGCCGAGCATGTCGTACAGGCCGAAGTCATTGGGCAGCTTGCCACCCACCTCGTGCATCCGTTCATCCGAATTGCCGCGATACCAAGCGATCTCGTCGAGTTCGCCATACCGCGGCCCCGTCGTCCCCGCCCGGCAGGCGTACTCCCACTCGGCCTCGGTCGGCAACCGATAGCCGTCGGCGGAAGCGATCCATACGACGCCGCCACCGTCGGGATCGCCGTCGCCATTGTCGGCAACACCACCACCCTCGCCAGCGCCATTGGCGGCAGCATCGATATCTGCAACAGCGGCAGCGGGAGCCGGGGCAGCGACCGTGGCAGCAGCGGCCGTGCCAACGGCGGCATCGGCATCGGCATCGGCATCGGCATCGGCATCGAGGCGATAGGCGGGCGACAACCCCTCGCTCAGTGACAAGGCGTTGCAGAATCGCACCGCGTCCCACCACGAAACAGTCTCGACGGGCAACCGATCGCCGTGCGCGACACTCGGCCGCTGCCTGGTGACCTGCGCGTACTGCGCCTGGGTAATCGGAAACGACGACATCGAATACGAGGCGAGATCCACCGACCAACTGCGCTGCGTCCGCCGATCGGAGAGTGTCACCCGCCCGGCATGGATCGCAACCATCTCGTTTTCCGTACTCACGCCTGGATCCTAAGGCGGTCGGACAGCGCGCCGCTGAAGGGCAGCACCCGCACGGTGGCCGATGTGGTGTTCCCCGCGCTTACCTTGTCGAGCATGGCAAGGGTCAGGTGCGGCGTGCGGCCCAGACGGTGCGCTCGGTGCGCACGGTCAGGTCGTTGCGGCGCAGGATGCTGTGTGGGCTGTCGTGGTCCAGTAGCTGGTCGAGAGCGGCCAGGTCAGCGGCCGCCAGGGCGGATGCGCCGGCGCCGCGGATGCGGCGCAGACTGCTGAGTGCGTAGCGGCCTACCGCGTCGGTGTGGGGTGGGCCGATGTCGACGGTGATGGTGCGTTGGCCCTCGACGGTGAATCCGGCTTTTGCCAGCTCGGATCCCCAGTCGGCACCGCGGTGGGGCAGCTGCTCGGCGTCGTGATGGCCGAGTGCGGCATGGCAGCGCTCCTCGAGACCGGGGGCTTGTTCCGGGGCGTCTTCGGGCAGGAAGCGGGGGAACCCTGCCAGTTCGACGACGGCGAACAGTCCGCCCGGGGCCAGCAGGTCGTGGACCTGGCGTAGGGCGCGGCCGGGGTCGGCCATGTGGTGCATGGCGGCCGAGGCCCAGACCAGTTCCGGCGTGCCGAGTTCGGGCCACTGCGCCGTGTCGAGGTCGGCCCGCACGACGCGCACGCGGTCGGCCACTCCGGCTGCGGACGCTTTCTCCTGCAATCGGTACAGGTGATTGGCCGAGAGGTCGACGGCCGTCACCTCCGCCTCGGGGAAACGCTCGAGCAGCGCGAGGGTGCCCGCTCCGGTTCCGGCGCCCAGATCCAGGATGCGGCTGGGGCTGGTCTCGATGGGCAGCCAGGCGGTGATGGACGCGATGTGTTCGGCGAGTACTTCCGAATCCAGATCGAGGATCTCCGCTTGGTCGCCCGCGTCGTGCTCGTGCCGGTGAACATCGTGCGCGCCATGCTGCGCTGTGTGCGGGGTCATGCCCCCAAGCTACGTGGGCCAACCGTGTATGACCTGGCAGTTTCCGGAATGCGCAAGGCGATCGCCTGCTGGACTGCGGGACACGCAAAGGTCACTGCGAAGGGCGGTTCGCTTCCTCGGCGTCATCGCCGCGTTGGTGGCCGCGGCGGGCGTCGCGGTCGAAGATGCCGAGAATCTCGCACGGTCCGCTCTCGGCGCCGATGGCGTGCGGGAGCATCGTGGGGAACTCCGCCGCCTGGTTGGTCTCGATCCGGAGGCGGCGGTCGCCGAGGAGCAGGATCGCGGTGCCGGACAGGACGACGAGCCATTCGCGGCCCGGGTGGGCGCGCATGCGCGCGGGATTCTCGGGCGGCGGGTCGGTCATGCGCTGGCGTACGACGGTCAGGCCGGGTTCCGCCTTGATGGGCCAACGCATCTGACTGTGGGCTGCGTCGATCATCGGGTTGGAGACGACGTCGTCGGTGCCGGTCTCGACCAGTTGGTCGAGGGAGGTGTCCAGGGCGCGGGCGAGGGTGACGAGTTGATCGAGGGCAAGGCGGCGTTGACCGTTCTCGATGCGGCTGAGCGTGGACTGGCTGAGGTGGGCTCGGTTGGCCAGCTCCTCCAACGACCAGCCCTGGGCCACGCGCAGCGCGCGGATGCGTCTGCGTACCAGGCTGTCCAGCTCATCATTGCCTTGCGTCATAGGCAATATGCTATGCCTTTGCCGCAAGATGCGGGTTGGCGTCGTTGATGTTCGGTCGGCTGGGTGGCAAGACACCGGCGAAAGCGGCGCAGATGTAAGCGCGGACGTCAGGGAGGTCGCACAGGCTTCGAGCGGCGGCCGTTTCTTGTCGGTGGGCCGGTTCATACTGGGGACGTCGCAAACACAGTTGGCCTCGACGACGCGGCACAACAGCAACAGCGTGGTTCGCGTGGATGCGGCAGCGGTGATGACGATCGCGGGCGTCGTCGCCGTGAGTTCAGTACGTCTTACACAATCGAAAAGGCTTGGTGCAGTGGGCGATCCGCGTCGATGACGATTCCGTTGAGGCGGGCGTTGGCCTCGGCGAGGGCCGAGATGATCTCGGCGAGGTAGGCGACGAATTTCTCGATCGGCATCACGTTCGCCTGAAGCCGGTTCGTGCCGAGCCACCAATCGGTGGCGGAGGCGACGGCGCCGAAGATCGAGTAGTTGATCAGTTCGACATTGGCCACCTCGACCGACTTGTCGTCCATCAGTCCAGCGAACAGGTCAGCGGCACGTTTGGCCGATTGGCGGGCGGACTGCAAGGCGCGCTCGGAATCGTCGGCTCGCTGGGTGAAGTGGCTGTGCAGCATGAAGCGGAAGACATTCGGATGCTCGGTCACCACGAGCACGTACTCGGCCGCACCTCGCCGGACCAGGTCGCGTGCCGAATCGTGGGTCAGGTCGATGCTGGAAATGATCCGTTCCCACAGCAAGTCGCGCACTCGGTCGACGATGGCGTTGTAGAGATCGGTTTTGTCCTCGAAATGCCGGTACAACTTGGGTTTCGCCGCGCCGGCCTCCTTGGCGATGTCCCCCATGCTGACTTCGGGGCCGAACTTGTCGAGGGCACGGAACGCCGCGTCGACGAACTCCCCGCGAACCTTCTTACGATGCTCGCGCCACCGCTCGGTGCGAGCGTCGACGCGCTTGGGCGGCACCTCGTCTTTATCCCGGCCGCGTTGCATCACGAAATCGACCGTACCAACCACTGGCTCCACCTCGGACAACTCGGTCGGGACATGGAACAGCGGGCTGGTGACCACCGCGGCTGCTGACGAAGCCGACCCGCTGGATTCCGAAGGGGTCCAGGCGAACTCGGCTTCCGACAGCTGATCGAGGCAGAATCCGGCCGTCAGCGCTTCTTGGGCAGGAAGGTGCTCTCGGTGGCCGCATCCCCCGTCGACTTGGACTTCTTGTCGGCTCGCTTTTCCTTGAGAGACTTGCCGGACTTCTTCGTCATGCCACCGCGCGGAGATTTATCGGACATCGTGGTCCTTTGATTGGAGACCTGAACGGCCCCGATCCCCCGACCGTACGCTACCGCGGGCGGCTCGGAGGCCAGCTTTCCGCTGGAGAGCGGGATTTTCAGCCCAGCTGCTCGGCGAGGAAGTCTTCCCAAGTGCGCTTGGCGATTTGGGCGTTGTCGAGGTTCAGATTGACCCCCGCACGGTAGGCCTTGCCCGCCTTGCCCGGCAGTCGGATCGGCAGCAACGGGCGGCGCTTGCCTACGGCGGTCAGGTAGCCGCGGATCAGCTCCGACATCGTGTACACCGTCGGGCCCGCCAGATCGGCCACCGAGCCCGCCGGGCTGCCGTTCGCCAACTCCACCAGTCGAGCCGCGACCTCGCGCGAATCGACCGGCTGCCACCGAATCGCGTTCGGGGCCGGGACAATCGGCATCTTCGCCATCGCCTGCACCGTCTTCAACGCCAGATCGTGGAACTGGGCGGCGCGCAGGATCGTATACGGCAGGCCGGACTCGATGATGGCGCGCTCCGCGCCGAGCTTGGCCGTGAAGTATCCGAGCGGGATGGTGTCCGCTCCGATGACCGAGATGTACACGAAGTGCCGCACCCCCGCGGCCGCCGCGGCCGTGATCAGGTTCCGGGTCGCGATGTCATCGCCCTTGGGGCCGCCCGCGAGGTGCACGATGGTGTCGATACCGGCTACCGCGGCATCGATGCCCTCGCCCTTCAACAGGTCACCGGTCACGTATTCGATGCCCTTGGTGGCCTCGCGGTTGCTCCTGCTCAGCAGCCGAATCGAATGGCCCGCCTCCAGCAGCAGCGGCGTGACGTGGCTGCCGAGGGTGCCGGTACCGCCGGTGAGCAAGATGGTCGAGGTCATTGGTCTCTCCGATCATTTCGAACTGGGCGGGTCGGCCCAATCGCTTGTTCGTTTCGGTGTTCTGCCTAGACGACGAGAGAGGCCGCCGATGTGTGACATCGAGGCCGGAGTGCGGTGGGTCACGGTCGGCACGACTTGCTGAAACAGCAACAAAGGTTGCCTGGCGGCGGACCGTGCCTCCATCATTCGATAACGGTGGACAACCACACGCCTGCGACCACGACAGGAGCACATCCATGACCGAGACCTCCGAATCGAGTGCCACCCAACAGTTCTGGGAGGAGTTCTACCGAGACCGGGACCAGATCTGGTCTGGGAAGCCCAATCCGCTGCTGGTGCGCGAAGTTGCCGCACTGACACCGGGGAGCGCGCTCGACCTCGGCTGCGGGGAAGGTGGCGATGCCATCTGGCTCGCCGAACAGGGCTGGCGAGTTACCGCGGTCGATGTGTCGGCGACCGCTCTTCGGCGGGCGGCCGGCCACGCGCAGGACGCGGGCGTCGGGGATCGGATCGTCTGGGCCGAACACGATCTGACGGAGTCGTTTCCCGATGGTCCCTTCGATCTGGTGTCGGCCCAGTTCTTCCACTCGCCCGTCGCGCAGGCCGACGAACGGACCGACGTCCTGCGACGGGCCGCCGCGGCGGTGTCGCCGGGCGGAGTATTACTGATCGCGGGTCACGCCGGGTGGCCGTCGTTCATGCGCGAGGACGAGGCGCCCGATGTGCATTTCCCGACGATTCCGGAGGTCCTCGACAGTCTCGAGCTCGACAAGCAGAACTGGCGGGTCGAGACGACGGACGAGATCGAGCGCGACGTGACCGCGCCGGACGGCCGGACCGGACGCCGGACCGACAGCGTCATACGCATTCGACTCCTTCGGTAGCAGAGGTCCCCAGCAACCTCACAGCTGGACCCCAGCCGCACGCCAGCGCGGGTGTCGAAGGTAGTTGCTATGACCGAAACCGCGACCGCCGTGCACCTGGCGGACCCATCCGAAGCGGTGATCACGCCTGTGCTGGATGTGGTGATCCCCGTCTACAACGAGGAGACCGACCTCGGCGTATGCGTGCGTCGGCTGCACGAGTATCTGCGCGACGGGTTTCCATTCCCCACGCGTATCACCATCGCCGACAATGCGAGCACCGACGACACCATGCAGGTCGCGCGGCTGCTCGCCGCCGAGCTCGACGATGTGCACGTAGTGCATCTCGATGCCAAAGGACGTGGCCGCGCGTTGCGAGCGGTGTGGGAGCACTCCGACGCGCAGGTCGTCGCCTATATGGACGTCGACCTGTCCACCGACCTCAACGCCCTGCTCCCGCTGGTCGCTCCGCTGATCACCGGCCACTCCGATCTGGCGATCGGCACCCGTTTGAGCGCGTCGTCGCGGGTGGTGCGCGGTCGCAAGCGTGAGATCATCTCCCGCTGCTACAACCTACTACTGAAAGCCTCACTGCAAGCGCACTTTTCGGACGCACAATGCGGATTCAAGGCAATGCGCACCGAGGTGGCGCGCAAGCTGCTTCCGCTGGTGCGAGACGGTGAGTGGTTCTTCGATACCGAGCTGCTCGTGCTGGCCGAGCGGGCCGGGTTGCGCATCCATGAGGTGCCGGTCGATTGGATCGACGATCCCGACAGTCGCGTCGACATCGTCGACACCGCGCGCAAGGATCTGCTCGGTATCGGCAGGCTCGGCCGGGCGTTGGCCACGGGAACGCTCCCGCTGGAGGAATTGCGCCGGGCGATCGGACGGGAGCCGCTGGTAGCGGGCGTGCCGCTAGGCATGGTCGGGCAGCTGGTGCGCTTCGCCATCGTCGGGGCGCTGAGCACCCTGGCGTACCTGCTGCTTTACGTTGTCCTGCAACCGTTCATCGGTGCCCAAACGGCCAACTTCCTCGCACTGCTGATCACGGCGGTGGCCAATACGGCCGCCAACCGCGCCTTCACCTTCGGGGTGCGCGGGTCGAGTGGCGCGGTGTCACACCAGTTCCAAGGGTTGGTGATCTTCGGGATCGGCTTGGCGCTGACCAGCGGATCGCTTTACGCACTGCACCATTGGGCTCCCGGCGCGACGGTTCACCTCGAGCTGTTCGTGCTGGTGATGGCCAACCTGATCGCCACACTGACCCGATTCGTCGGCCTGCGTTGGGTTTTCCGTAATCCTGGCGATCGACCGGTAGCCGGCGAAGGCGGTAAACGATGACGACCATGCTGACCGAAGCTCCGCCGACCGCGACGGTTCCCGAACCGCAGCGCAAGCGCGACCTCAGCTGGGAGTACCCCGCACTGGCCGTGCTGCTGATCGGTACCGCGATCGCCTATTTGTGCAATCTCAGTTCCAGCGGCTGGGCAAACTCCTTCTATTCCGCTGCGGCACAGGCTGGTTCGGTGTCATGGCAGGCGTTCTTCTTCGGCTCGTCGGATGCGGCCAACTCGATCACCGTCGACAAGCCGCCCGCCTCGCTGTGGTTGATGGAGCTGTCGGTACGCGCGTTCGGCCTCAACAGCTGGAGCATTCTGGTTCCGGAGGTACTGCTCGGCGTCGCCTCGGTGGCACTGCTGTGGGCCACCGTGCGCAAGCCGTTCGGCCCGGCCGCAGGACTGCTCGCCGGGTCGACACTCGCGGTGACACCGGTCGCGGCGCTGATGTTCAGGTTCAACAACCCCGACGCGCTGCTGGCGTTCCTGATGATCGCGGCGGCGTGGGCGATGACCAAGGCGGTGGCGGACGGTCGCACCCGCTGGCTGGTGCTGACCGGCGTGTTCATCGGATTCGGTTTCCTCACAAAGCAATTGCAAGTACTGCTCGTTGTGCCGCCGCTGGCGCTCACTTATTTGATCGCCGGTCCGCCGAAGCTCGGCAAGCGGGTCCTTCAGTTGCTCGCGGCAGGCGTCGCGATGATCGCCGGTGCAGGCTGGTGGCTGCTGATCGTGGAACTCTGGCCCGCCTCCGCACGTCCGTGGATCGGCGGCTCACAGAACAATTCGATCCTCGAACTGACTTTCGGCTACAACGGCCTCGGCCGATTGAACGGCGATGAGACAGGCAGCGTCGGTCCCGGCGGTAATCTCCCTGCGGGCGGCAACGGGATGTGGGGCAGCACCGGCATCACGCGCATGTTCGAACCCGCCCAGGGTGGTCAGATCGCCTGGCTCATACCCGCCGCACTTGTCGCCCTGGTGGCGGGAATCCTGCTGCGCGGCAAGGCCGTTCGCACCGATAAGCAACGCGCCGCGCTGATCCTCTGGGGCGGCTGGCTGCTGGTGACCGGGCTGGTCTTCAGCTACATGGCGGGGATCTTCCACCAGTACTACACGGTGGCATTGGCTCCGGCCGTCGCCGCACTGGTCGGCGCGGGCTCGGTACTACTGTGGCGGGGCCGCGACCGCTGGTGGGTCCGGTTGACGCTGGCTCTCGCCGTTGGCCTCACTACCGCGACGGCATGGATATTGTTGTCGCGCAGCGCGAGTTTCCTACCGTGGTTGCGATGGGCTGTGCTTGTCGTCGGCGTCATCGCAACCATTGCCGTCGCGTTCCCGACGCCGAGAAAGCTTTCCATCTTCACCGCGATGGCGGTCGCTTTCGCCGGGCTGGCCGGACCGATCGCCTACTCGGTCGACACGATCGCCACCGAGCATGCGGGCGCGATTCCCTCGGCAGGGCCGAATGCCGGAATGGGTGGGCATCGGATGTGGGGTGATGGTCCGCCCGGAATGGGCGGGCCAGGTGGCGCGCCGGGAACCGACGGGCGAAACTCGCAGCCCAACAGGCAGATTCCGGGCGCAACCGGTCGGGCGACCGACGGCAGCCCCCGATCCACCGCCGGGCCGAACGGCGTTCCGGGGATGCCGCCGAGCGGCACCAACGCACCCGGTAGCGGCACACCCGGCATCGCACCCGGCGGCGGTACGACAGGCGCACCCGGCGGACAGCTGGGCGGCCAGGGCGGTGGAGTGGGCAATATGCTCATGGCCAGTGAGCCGAGCGATCAGGTAATCGCGAAGCTGGAACAGAATGGCAGCGACTACACCTGGGCAGCGGCCGCGGTCGGGTCCAACAGTGCGGCGGGGTTCCAGCTGGCGACCGAACTGCCCGTGATGCCGATCGGCGGCTTCAACGGCAGCGACCCCTCGCCTACCCTCGACCAGTTCGAACAGTATGTGGCCGAAGGGAAGATCCACTACTTCATCGGCGGCAACAGCCGAGGACCCGGTTCCTCCGGCACCTCGACAAGCGCCGAGATCGCGAAGTGGGTGCAGGAGAACTTCACCGCCACCGTCGTGGACGGCGTCACCCTGTACGACCTGACCGCAGCGCACTGATACACCGGGACCCGCGCCGATTCCGCCGCACCGAATCGGCGCGGGTCTCTTCGGCAGGTTGTCGGACTCCCGGAGCCGCGCTGGTTGTGTTCAATGGGTGGTGTCGGGGTGGGTCCGCGATGCGCCGGAAAGTTGGGCTCTGATATCCGGTTTCAGCACTTTGCCGATTTTGGAGCGTGGTAGGTCGGCCCAGATTTCGATTTGTTTGGGTGTCTTCACGCTGCCGAGGCGGTCTTTCGCGAAGGCGCGCAGGTCCTCGGCTGTCACAGTGTGACCGGCGCGAGTTTGGATCACCGCGGTGACGCGTTCGCCCCATTTCGGGTCGGGCAGTCCGATCACGGCGCAGTCCTGGACAGCGGGATGGGCCAGCAATGTCTGTTCGACCTCGGCGGAGTAGACGTTGAATCCGCCGGTGATGATCATGTCTTTGGCGCGGTCGACGATGTAGAGGTAGTTGTCGTCGTCGAGGTAGCCGATGTCGCCGGTGTGGTGCCAACCGTGGCGAGCGGCCTCGGCGCTGGCTTCGGGGTTCTTGTAGTACCCGGCCATGACCAGCGGGCCCCGCACCACGATCTCGCCGCGCTGCCCCGCGGGCAGCAACGTGCCGTCGTTGTTCATGATCGCGACCTCGGTCAGCGGTGTTGGTCGGCCGACCGAGGACAGTCGCTTCCTCGCGATGGACCCATCGGCATCGAAGTGTTCGCGTGGCGCGAGGGTGGAGATCATCATCGGCGCCTCGGATTGCCCGAACAGTTGGGCCATCACCGGCCCGATCCGGTCGAGAGCTTGTTCGAGGCGAGCCACCGACATGGGCGCCGCGCCGTACCAGAGACATTGCAGGGAGCTCAGGTCGGCGGATGCGAGGGCGGGATGGTCGAGCAGCATGTAGATCAGTGTCGGCGGCAGGAAGGTGTGAGTGATCGAATGTCGCTGCACGAGTGACACGAACTCGCCCAGGTCCGGTGTCGGCATCACGACGATCTCGCCGCCAAGTGCCATGACGGGGAAACACAGCACGCCGGCGGCGTGGGTCAGCGGCGCCAGCGCGAGATAGCGCGGGCGGGCTCCGAACGGGTAGCTCATCAGCGTCAGCGCCGACATCGTTTCGATGTTGTGTCCGGTCAGCACAACACCTTTGGGGCGGCCGGTAGTTCCTCCGGTGCCGACGAGCAGTGCGATGTCGTCGATCGGTTCGGCCTGCCATGGCTCGGCGCTCACGCCGTCGATCCATGCTTCGAACGGTATGGACTCCGGAACTGTGCTGCCGTCCAGGCAGATCAGTGTGGCCAGTTCGGGCAGGTCGTCGATGATCGCGGCGACCAGCGGAGCGAACGCGTCCTGGAAGAACAGGCACGTGCAGTCGAAAAGTTCGAGCAGGTCACGGTTTTCGGCGGCTTCGTTGCGTGGGTTGATCGGACACCACACCGCGCCGGCCCTCGCGATACCGAACACGCAACTGAACGCCAGTGTGTCGTTGGCCGACAGGATCGCCACCTTCGCACCGGGACGCACCCCCGAGCGGTTGAGCGCGCGGGCGACCTTCCAGGACAGCTGCTGGACCTCCCCGTAGCTCGAGGAATGCCCGTTCATGGTCAGGCAGGGTGCGGCCGCACCGAGTGAGGCGCCCTTGTCGAGATAGTCGGTCAAACGCACTGGTGGTCCTCGGGTTGTCGAAATCGTTGTCGGGAAAGGTAGTTGGCCGAGCCGGCTGCCGGCGCGACCCGCGTCTTCGAGGGTGCGCCGACAGCACGGCTGGGTCAGCCGTGCACGGTGAGGACGGGCTCCATGACCAGTCCGAAACCACGCAGCACACCCAGCAGCTCGCGGTGGCCGAACGCCTGGCAACCGGAGGCGAAACCGACACGCTTGGGAGCCTGTTGCAGCAACGCGGATGCGGCGTATGCCTGTAGCAGACCAGTTTGCTTGTAGTTGCAGTTGCCGTAGATGACGCAGTGCGCGCGCCCCAAAGGCCCGGAGGCGTACACCGAGTCGAGCGAAGTGTTGATCCGCGGGTTCTCTCGCGGCGGCATTTCGTTCATTACACCCGCTGCCTGTTCGGCGAGAACCTTGTACTTCTGTTCCTGCGGAAGATCTTTGACCTGCTCGATGACAGCGGCGACGATCTGCGGGACACCCTGCATGAGCGTCCGGTTGAACACGCCGCCGAGAACCTTGACGTTGGCCACCCGCGGATCACGTTTGAACCACACCGGATGCGAGGTCCCGCCCCACGGCAGCGCCAGCTCGGTTTGATGCTGGCCCGGCACCGTCACGTCGTACAGGCCGGCATCGGCTGGCCATTCCACGTACTTGTTCTGCTCGAGGTAGTAGGCCTTCGACAGTGCCGCATTGACCAGGATCGTCCGCGTCGAGGCGACAGTCGGGAAACCTTTCCAGAACACCTGGATATCGAGAGTGTCCAGGCCGGGGGTCTCCAAACAGATATTGGCCGCGATCTCACCGGTGGTGTACATGTGCGCGAGGCCAGGAGACAACAATTGTCCCTTGTCCGCCATCCGCTGGCCGTACTTCATGTCGCAGTCGATCAGCCAGTCCTGCTCGCCGGTGGTGTCCAGGTAATGAGTTCCCGCGGCGATACACGCTTCGACCACCTCGTGCCCGTACTGGGAGAACGGCCCCACCGTGTTGCAGACCACGCTCGCCCCGCGGAACAGCTCGGTCAGCGCGACGACGTCGTGCGCGACCTCGACCACCTCGTAGTCGGCGGTCTCGATGCCGGGGATCTTCTCCAGCGCCTGGTGCAGGCGGGCCTTGTCGCGCCCGGCGGCGACGAAGGGAATGTTGAACTCGCGCAGGTATTCACACACCAACCGGCCGGTGTAGCCGGAGG
The DNA here is from genome assembly GCF_046764875.1 of Nocardia arseniciresistens. NCBI lineage: Bacteria > Bacillati > Actinomycetota > Actinomycetes > Mycobacteriales > Nocardiaceae > Nocardia > Nocardia arseniciresistens. The sequence goes on along the minus strand of NZ_JBKORD010000004.1, from coordinate 302,596 downwards.
CGCCATAGACGATGACAGATTTGTCGGTGCTCATGGGAATCGAACCTCTCGTAGTTTTCGGTCAGCGCCTGTTCACATGCCCATGCCGCCATCGACCGGCAGCCCAGCGCCGGTAATGAAGCGGGCCGCGTCCGAGGCCAAGAACACCACGGCGTCGGCCATGTCGGAGACCTCCCCGAGTCGTCCCTGCGGGGTCAGCCCCACCACCGCGCCGACCGCCTCCTCGACACTGCCGAACAGACCGATGTCGGCCACGTCCTTGGCCAGCTGGTTGCCCATCTCGGTGGGCACCAGGCCGGGGTAGATGCAGTTCACCCGGACGCCGTAGCCGAGCTTGCCCGATTCCATGGCCGCGACCCTGGTGAGCCGGTCGACGCCGGACTTGGTCGCCGAATAGATGGCAATGCCAGGGAACGCGATCGTCGCCGCGACCGACGCGATATTGACGACCGCCCCGCCATTGCCCGCCGCACCGCCGGGGCGCATCGCCCGGAAGGCGTGCTTGATGCCCAATGCGGTGCCCAGCATGTTCACCTCCAACATCCGGCGGACCTCGGCCGGGTCGAGATCGACGATCAGGCTGGTGATCTCGACGCCCGCGTTGTTGACCACGATGTCCAGGCCACCGAGTGCATCCACAGTGTTGGTCGTCGCCTGCTCCCACGCGGCGTCGTCGGTCACGTCCAGCGGGATGAACTCGGCGGTGGCGCCGGATTGCCTGAGCGCCTCGACCGTTTCCTTTCCGAGGTCTTCGCGCACATCGCCGATCGCGACGGCCGCTCCGGCACGCGCCAGAGCTTCGGCCATTCCGGCGCCGAGTCCGCGCGCCCCACCGGTCACCAATGCTTTTCGGCCGACCAAGTCATATCCACTCATACGACATCTCCTCCTCGAGATGAATGCCACTGCGGCTGCACGCCGCCATCACCCAGCTGCACCCGAAACGGGTCGGCGGATGCGACGCAGATCACAGCCTAGTTAATTTTGGACAGTCGTCAAGACTTTTCTTGACGACTGTCCAAAGGCATCGCGCAGCGGCGCTCGGCTCGCGATAAACTGCACCCGTGCCCGCAGGCCGCGGGCGAGGAGACGGAAAGAAGTCCACGGTGACCGAGATCGTCGAGACGAGCCGCGAGCGCATCGCACGCCGCCAAGTCGACAAGTTCGGCGAACGCCGGGCGCAGCTGGCCGCCGCCACGCTGCACACCCTCGCCGAACTCGGCTACGCCCGCACCAGCCTGCGCGAGATCGCACACAACTCCGAGTTCTCGCACGGCGTGCTGCACTACTACTTCAACGACAAGAACGAACTCATCACCCACGCCGTACGCCAATACGAAGCCGCGTGCGTGACCCGATACGACGAAGTCGTCGCCACCGCGCGCACCGCCGAGGAACTGCGGCAAGGCTTCGCCGCCGCGATGGCCACCACCCTCGACGCCGATGCCCACCTGCACCGACTCTGGTACGACCTGCGCAACCAGAGCCTGTTCGAGGAATCCTTCCGCGCCGACGTGCTCGACATCGACCAACGCCGCGAACAGATGATCTGGCACGTCGTCAGCCGCTATGCCGAACTCGCCGACACGCCCCCCACCGCATCGCCCGACTTCGCCTACGCCGTGTTCGACGGACTGTTCCAGCAAGCCCTGCTCCGAAAGTTGGCCGGGCACAATACCGCTGCGGAAAAACTCCGCGCCGACGCGGCACAACTCCTGACGGGACTGACCGCCGACCGCCGAAATTCGCCTTAAGGGGTGCGGCCGGACGTTCTCAGACCGCGCACGGCCGGAGCGGAGGTACGCCTAAACGTGGGGGAGGATCGAGCGGGCGGCCGCGCGGGCCTCGTCGGGGGCAGCGGTAGACAGGACGGCGGTGGCCGCGCGACGACAGTCGTCCAGGGTGACCGAGGACAGCGTTGCACCGACAGCCGCTATCGCGGATGCGGCGGCCGACAATGAGGTGATGCCGAATCCGGCCAGTACGCAGGCCAAGAGCGGATCGGCGGCTGCTTCGCCGCAGACGCCGACCGGTTTTCCCAGTGCTGTCCCAGCCGCGGCGGTGCGTGCGACGAGCGCGAGTACGGCGGGCTGCCATGGGTCGGTGAGGGTGGCGAGTTCGGGTGACATGCGGTCGGCCGCCATCGTGTATTGGGTGAGATCGTTGGTTCCGATCGACAGGAAATCGACGTCGCGCAAGATGGTTTCGGCGAGCAGCGCGGCGGCGGGCACCTCGATCATCACGCCCGGAATCAGGTCCCGCGCGCGAACTCTCGTGGCGAACCAGCGTGCTTCGGCGGCGGTCGCGATCATCGGCGCCATGACCAGCGGCACTCGACCGCGGGCCGCCGCGGCCGCGGCGATGGCGTCGAGCTGACGGTCGAGGATGCCGTTGTCGCGAGTCGCTATTCGAATTCCGCGCACGCCGAGCGCCGGGTTGGCCTCGTCGGGGTGCTGGGCGAATCGCAGTGGCTTGTCCGATCCGGCATCGAGAGTGCGGATGACCACCTTGGCATCGGGGTACGCGTCGAGAACTTCGCCGTAGATCCTCGTTTGTTCGTCGATGCTCGGCTCGGATTCCCGGTCCAGGAAGCACAATTCGGTGCGGAACAGCCCGATGCCTTCGGCCTGTGTATGCCGCGCCGCACGCGCACCGGCACCGTCTTGGACGTTGGCGAGCACCTCGACGCGGTGTCCGTCCGCCGTCGAACCGGGCCCGTTCCATGCGGCGTTTCTGGCTGTGACAGCACGGTATTCGGCCACCGCGTGCGATGCCATGTCCGGGTCGGGGGCGACCATGACCGTGCCCGCCGAGCCGTCGACGAGAATGTCGGCTCCGGCGGGAATCTCGTCGAGTCCGGCGACCGCGACAACACACGGAATGCCGAGCTGCCGCGCGATGATCGCGGTGTGGCTGGTCGGGCCACCCAGCGAGGTGGCAAGCCCGACAACGAGTTCCGGGTCGAGACCGGCCGTATCGGCGGGCGCAAGGTCGTCGGCCAGCAGGATCGACGGTTCGGCGGGCGTCGGTATTCCTGGTTCCGGCGCACCGGCCAACTCCGCGACCACCCGATCGCACACGTCGCGAAGATCGGTGACGCGCTCCGCCATCAGCCCACCCAGCTTTGTGAACATGTCCGCGAAACGGTCGGTCGCGGCGCCGGCGGCGACCGTCGCCGGACGGCCGACCGCGATCAACTCTTCGGCGGCGGCGAGCCAGCCACGGTCGGCCGCCATCGCGGCATTCGCGGCGAGCACCTCGGCCGCCGCGCCGCTTGCCCGCCCGGCACGGGCACGCAATCGCCGCGCAACCACATCGGACGCACTGCGCAGCGACTCGAGTTCCGATGCCCGATCGGACTCCGCAACGAGGTCTGTCCGGATATCGACCGGCATGCGCGGGCCGGGTCGGATCGCGGGCGCTGCGGCGACACCCGGTACCGCCGGGGTACCGCGCAACACCGCTACAGGCCTCGCTACCTGCTGCGATCTAGTCATGTGACGTCTCCTCCACACCTCGGTCGAGCGATTTCGCGGTGATGCTCGACCTACTTTCGGTGTGATCCAGACTACTCCAACCTCTTGACAAAGCAATACAAACAGGCATAAAACAACATAAACCAACATCACACCTGGAGGATCGGATGTACGCGGAGGAGCGGCAGCAAGCGATTGCCACGTTGATCGGGCAACGCGGGCGCGTCTCCGTCGCCGACCTTTCCGAGCAGTACGGCGTGACCACCGAAACCGTGCGGCGCGACCTCGCGGTCCTCGACCGCACGGGATTGATCCGCCGAGTGCACGGTGGCGCGGTGCCCGCCGCCGCGCTGACCGCGATCGAGCTCGGCACCACCGAACGCGAGCATTCCCGTGCGGCGGAGAAGGATCGGATCGCGAAGGCCGCCTTGGAGTTTCTGCCACCGACCGGCGGCAGCGCACTCTTCGACGCGGGTACCACGACCACGCGCCTCGCCGCGCTGATGCCCGCCGATCGCGAATTGGTCGCGGTAACGAATTCGGTACCGATCGCGGCCCGGCTCAGTGGCATGACGGGACTGCATCTGCATCTGCTCGGCGGCCGGGTCCGCGGCCTCACCCAGGCGGCAGTCGGCCCCGAAGCGCTGCGCGTGCTCGCCGAGATGCGGGTCGATGTCGCCTACATCGGCACCAACGCACTCAGCACCGCACACGGACTCTCCACCCCGGACTTCGACGAGGCCGCGGTCAAACGCGCCATGATCGCCAGTGCGCACCGGGTTGTCGTGGTCGCCGATTCGACGAAGGTCGGCCGGGAGGACCTCGTGCGTTTCGCCGCGATCGACGAGATCGACGTGCTTGTCACCGACACCGACCTGCTCCCGTCCGTGCACAACGAACTCACCGACTGCGGCATCGAGGTGGTCACCGCATGATCATCACCCTGACCGCGAACCCCAGCATCGACCGAACCGTCACCTTGCCGGAGCCGCTGCACCGCGGTGCCGTACACCGCGCGCTGACCGTGAGCACCCACCCCGGAGGCAAAGGCATCAACGTGTCTCGCGTGGTCGCCGCCGCAGGTGTGCCCACCATCGCCGTATTGCCCGGCAACACTGGCGATCCGCTGCTGCGCGCTCTCGCCGAGACAGGTCTCGATCATCGAACGGTGCGCACCTCCGGACCCGCGCGATCGAATCTCACCATCGCCGAAATAGACGGCACCACAACGAAAATCAACGAACCAGGCGCGACGCTTGCCATTGAATCCCGCGACGCGCTCACCGATCTACTCCTCGGGCTCGCGAGCACCGCGTCGTGGGTGGTGCTGTCGGGCTCGCTGCCGCCCGCGGTTCCCGACGACTGGTACGTCGATCTCGTTCGCAAGCTGCGTGACACCCGAGTGGCGGTCGACACCTCCGATGCGCCGCTGCTCGCACTCGCTGCCGAATTCAGCTCCGCGGCACCGCAATTGCTCAAGCCGAACTCCGAGGAACTGGCACAACTCACCGGCTTCGACGCTGCCGAATTGGAGCAGCCCGAAATGGCGGCGCGCGCGGCCGCCATCCTCGTCGAGCGCGGGGTGGGCGCGGTACTGGCCACCCTCGGCCGCGCGGGTGCCGTCCTGGTCACCGCCGACGGCGCATGGCATGCGGCGGCCCCATCGATTACACCGCGAAGCACCGTCGGCGCGGGAGATTCCGCGTTGGCGGGGTATCTGCTCGCCGACCTCGACGGCGCCGGACCCGCCGATCGACTGCGCAACGCCGTCGCTTACGGCAGCGCCGCGACCGCGCTGCCCGGCACCGGATTGCCGGGCCCACACCACACCGACCCCCGCGCCGTCTCCGTGACGACGCTGGCCCCCCTGCCCCACCGCTGAAGGACATTCCGATGGCCGTCCCGATCATCACCGTCGATCTGATCACCCTCGATGCCGACCTCGGCGCCGCGAAAGAGTCGGTGATCGCCGCCCTCGCCCGGCGGCTCGCCGACGCGGGCCGCGCCGAGAACACCGACGCACTCCGCGACGCCGCTTTGGCGCGCGAATCACAGTCGGCCACCGGGCTTCCGGGTGGGATCGCGATCCCGCACTGCCGGGCCGCGACCGTCACCACCGCGTCGCTGGGCTTCGCACGGCTCGCACCGAAGGTCGATTTCGGCGCCCCGGACGGGCCCGCCGATCTCGTCTTCCTGATCGCGGCGCCGGAGGCGGCCGGCGCCGAGCATATGAAGCTGCTCTCCGGCCTTGCTCGGGCGCTGGTGCGGCCGGAATTCGTGACAGCGCTGCGGGCGGCGGGCAGTGCGGCCGATATTGTCGCGCTGGTTGACGGTGTACTCGCCCCGGCCCCGGTTCCCGCCGCCGCGAATGCCACGGCGGCGAATTCAGCAACGGCCGATTCGATGCCAGTCAGTTCCGCGGCAGTCAGTTCCGCGCCAGCCAGTCCCACGGCTCCGAACCAAGCTTCCGAATCGTCTGCCTCCGAGTCGGTGCCGGTGCCGTCGTCGGTATCCGCCGAATCTGTCACCCGACCGACCATCGTCGCGGTGACCGCCTGCCCGACCGGCATCGCACACACCTACATGGCCGCCGACTCCCTGGTCGCCGCGGGAAAACGCGCCGGAGTGACCGTCGAGGTGGAGACGCAGGGATCAAGCGGCTCCACCCCGCTCGATCCCGAAACCATCTCCGCGGCGGGCGCGGTCATCTTCGCCACCGATGTCGGCGTGCGCGGCCGAGCACGATTCGCCGGGAAACCGGTGGTCGAGTCGGGCGTCAAACGCGCGATCAACGAGCCGGACACCATGGTCACCGATGCGCTACGCGCCGCCCTCGACCCCACGGCGCCGACCGTATCGGGCACCGCGACTCCCGCGCGTTCGGCACCCACCGCACTGGGGTGGGGCACCCGACTCCGGCAGATCTTGCTCACCGGCGTCAGCTACATGATCCCGTTCGTCGCGGCGGGTGGACTTCTGATCGCCCTCGGCTTCCTGCTCGGCGGCTACGAAATATCCAACAGCGCAAAGACGATCGTGCTCGACAACTCGATCACCCAACTGCCCGACGGCGGCCTCGCCGCCTATCTCGGCGCGGTCCTGTACCAACTCGGCGTGCTCGCGTTCGGATTCCTGGTGCCCGCGCTCGCCGGGTATATCGCGTTCGCGATCGCCGACCGGCCAGGTCTGGCACCGGGATTCACTGCGGGAGCGGTCGCGGTCTTTGTCGGCGCCGGCTTCCTCGGCGGCCTGATCGGCGGACTCGTCGCCGGGTTCGTCGCACTGTGGATCACGAGAATCGCTGTCCCGCAGTGGGCACGGGGCCTGATGCCGGTGGTGGTGATCCCGCTGTTCGCCTCACTCATCGTCGGCGCGCTCATGTTCATCGTCCTCGGCAAACCACTCGCCGCGCTCACGTCCGGACTCACCCATTGGCTCAACAGCCTCTCCGGTAGCTCGGCCATCGTCCTCGGTGTCATCCTCGGGCTGATGATGTGCTTCGACCTGGGCGGCCCGGTCAACAAGGCCGCCTACTCGTTCGCCGCCGCCGGGCTTTCGGTCACCGACCCCGCCTCACTGCGCATCATGGCCGCGGTAATGGCCGCGGGCATGGTTCCACCACTGGCCATGGCGCTGGCCTCCACGGTGCGCCCGAAACTGTTCACCACCGCCGAACGTGAGAACGGCAAGGCGGCCTGGCTGCTCGGCGCCTCATTCATCTCCGAAGGCGCCATCCCGTTCGCCGCTGCCGACCCGTTGCGGGTGATCCCGTCGATGATGGCGGGCGGTGCGGTCACCGGAGCGCTGATCATGGCGACCGGAACCACGCTGCGTGCGCCACACGGCGGCATTTTTGTCTTCTTCGCCATCGGCCACATCGTCGCGTTCATCGCCGCGATCGCCGCGGGAACCGCATTCGGGGCTCTCTGCGTGACGGCAGCCAAAGAACTGATCAAACCACGCACCATCACCGCGACCCCCGTCCTCACTACCGCGTAAAACTCGAAACCCTCACGAGGAGAACCACAATGGCCAGCACCACCGTCATCGTCGGATCGGCCATCGGCCTGCATGCCCGCCCCGCCAACATCATCGCCGAGGCCGTCGCCACCGCGGGTGTGCCGGTCACCCTGTCGCTCGTCGGTGGTGATCCGGTTGATGCCGGGTCCGCACTGATGATCATGACCCTCGGCGCGACCAAGGGCACCGATGTCATCGTCAGCAGCGACGATCAGCCCATCCTCGACAGAATCGCCGAACTGATCGCCGCCGACCTCGACGCGTGATCTCGGTGCCCTCGAACGAACCTGTCCGCGAACGAAGGTAGTCCGCGCAGAATCCCTCAACTCCCGCCACGGATCAGATCGATGAGCGAATCCGGTTGCGCGGGTGGGGTGTCACCGCGCCAGGCGATGTGTTGATCTGGGCGAACAAGGATCAGGATCTTCTCGTATCGTTCGACGGCTTCATCGAAAGGGAGGTCGAGTACCTCGACCGGGACCGCGCGTGCGGCGGCCGCGCGCAGAATCGGGCCGGGGTCAGGGGGATTCGGGCCGATGCGCAGCAGCGTGAAGTCGCGGCCGAGCTGGTCGTAGACCGACCTGCCGTCGGGGAGTGTGAGATGCGGCAGCCGGGCGCCGGGCGCAGTGGAGGGCCAGTAACCGCCGATCGTGAATTCCGGTGGTGGTTGGTCGGCGGCGAGCAGTGGAGAGCCGTAGTAGTGATAGCCGAAGCTCAGCCCGATCGGCTTGTGCTGGTCCGCATCAGCGGCCGCCACGGCCCTGCCGAGCTCCTGGCGTGAGCTGATCCCGGAGGGGCTGTCGTCCTCGGCCACATCGGTGTTCCCCAAGTCACGCAACGACTCGCCGAGACTGGTCGCGAAGCGTGAAATGGTTTCCGCGACGGGACGCCGTTCGATCTCGTACGCGTCGAGCAACTGCGGACCGGCCCAGCCCGTATGGACGGCGGCCAGCATCCAGGCGAGATGGGCCGCCTCGCTGATTCCCGTGTTCATCCCCATGCCTGCCATCGGTACCCACAGGTGAGCGGCGTCCCCGGCGATGAAAACCCGATCGCTGCCGTAGCGGTCGGCGACGAGGCGATGTCCCGTCCACCGGTCGACGCCGAGTATCTCGTGTGGCAGTTCTGATCCGACGGCCTGCGTGATCAGTGCTCCCGGATCGACAAGGCCGGTATCGGTGTCGACGGGCAGAAAAGTGTGGGTGAGCCAAAGGTCTTGGCCGTCGATGGCGATGGTAACGCCCATACCGTCACGATTCATCGACCATGTCATCCAGGTGCGTGGCTGGATGAGGTCTTTCAGCGCCGGCGCCCGGTAGTAGGTGGAGACCGCCTGAAAGACGGTATCGGTGCCGGTCAGTCGCGCACCCAACTGCTGCCGTACCACGCTGTTGCCGCCATCACAGCCGACGAGGAAATCCGCGTGCACGGTTCGGGTCACGCCGGTGGACATCGAGCGCACGGTGGCACGGACACCACCGTCGGTTTCCTCGAAAGCCTCTAGCTTGGTCTCTCGTTCAATGCGCACGTGGGGGTATCGACGACTGTCGTCGAGGAGGATCGGTTCAAGATAGAACTGGGCGATGCGATGCATCGGTTCATTGGTCGGACTGTTGTGGTCACGATCGGTTCCGGCGAGGACCTGGGCGGAGGAGGGCAAGGTGACCCGGTGCAACTCGGGGCCGCGAATCCGGGTGCGGTAGCTGACGTCGGTCGGGTAGTCGGCGGGCAGTCCGGTCGCGCGTATTCGTGCGGCGATTCCCAGCCTGCGGAAATGCTCCATCGACCGGGCACTGAGTGTATTGGCCCGTGGGACGGTCAGAATCCTGTCGGTCTCCTCCACCAGCAGACAAGGGACCCCGCGCCAGCCGAGGTCCAACGCCAGCGTCATGCCTATCGGGCCGCCTCCGACGATCAGTACTGGAACCTCACTCACCGGATGACCTCTTGGCCCGAGGCTGTCGACTGTTCGGGTCGAGTAACCAACTCCATGATCGCCATCGAGCTGTACGACGCGGTCACCGTGACACGGGTCAGCGTCAGGTCCGCGGCCGCGAACAGTTGCTCGAACTCTTCACGGGTGCGTTCACGCCCGGTGAGCAGCGCCATCATCATCATGTCGAGCGACCACACATAGTGCGGTGTATTCGGCGGCGGCGCGATGGTTTCCGCGACAAGCAGCCGACTGCCCGGCGTCATGGCATCGCGACAGCACCGCAGGATGCTGATGCATTCCTCGTCGCTCCAGTCGTGCAGGATGTGCTTGAGAATGTACAGATCGCCGCCGGTCGGTACGGACTCGAAGAAGTCCCCCGGCACGGTTTCCCAGCGGCCGGTCAGCTCTGGAGTATCGAGAAGATGCTCCGCCAGAACGGGTTTGCGGTCGTAGAGGACACCGGTCAGTTTCGGGTCCTGAGACAGCAGCAACGACAGCAGCCCACCACGCCCACCACCCACGTCTACCACCTTGCTGACGCCGGAAGTATCGAAGGTGTCGGCGATAGCAGCGTCCTGTGGCGCCGAATAGCTGACCATGCCCGCATCGAAAATCCCTGCGGCAGTCGGATTTTGGCTCAGATGCTCCCATAGCGGGGTGCCGAAGATATCGTCGAAAGCAGTGCGGCCGTTGTGCAGAGTGTCGGGGAACTGTGCGATGGTTCGCCAGAATATCGGCTCGGTCAGAAAAATTACCGCGTCGCGCAGCGATAGTGGTGATTGTGTCGACAGTCGTTCGGCGGCCGCGGTCAGGTGGAATCGTCCACGGCCATCCTCGTAGAAGGTTCCGGTGCTGGCCAGAAACCGAAGCGTCCGTTGCAGACTCAATTGGTCGACACCTGTCAAGGCTGCCAATTCGCTCGCCGTGCGTGGGCTCCCGACGAGATGATCGGCCACACCGATTCTGGCGACGGCGCCGACAGCCGCGCTGGCCAGATGGCCCCAGGCGAGGTTGAGAACTGTGCGATCAGGTCCGGGATCGTGGGATTCGATAGGCATGGCGTCAATCTTTCGGAGAAGGTTCCGTCGCGTACCAGCGAGCTGGCGCGGCAAGTAGTGAGCAGACTGCTCGCATCCCCGGCGAATAGCTATGCCTCTGCACGGTTGAACCGACCGGTCTGACTGTCCGCCGGACCGGGGGCCGGGCGGGAGAGCTGCGAGTACGCCGCCTGGTGGCGATGTCACCGGGCGAGTCGAGTTTGTAAAGGGCCGTGGACATTACCGTACTCGGGCCACCGTCCTGAGCGTTAGGCCACTCTTCGTCGCGAGGGCCGGTCAGGTCCGAGCGGTCACGGGAGCGCCCTGAGGCAGCGCCGCGTCGACCGGGCCGTCGTTGTTCTGCTCCTCGGCGATGTCCACTGAGCCACTTGGCAACACCAGGGCCAGCAAAGCAGCCAGAATGTAGAGACCGACTACCACCACCATGCCCGTAACCGCCGAGTCCGTTGGGGTGTGACCGTTCTCCAGCTGGCCGAAGTAGACGGTGCCGACGAGCGCGACGCCGGCCGCCACGCCGACCTGGATGCTGGTGTTGATCAGCGAGGAGGCGGCACCGCCCTGAGCCGGGGGCACCTTGGCGAGCACGATGGTCAGCAGAGTGCCCGCCACCATGGCGAGACCGATACCGGAGACGAGCATGCCTGGAATCAGTTGCCAGGGTTCGATAGCGGTGTCGTAGCGGTCGATGGTGAGAGCCACCACGGACATGCCGAGGGCCATCACCAGCGACCCGAAGATCACCAGTTTGCGGCCCATCGGCATCAACTTGGGCGCGAAGCCCGAGCCGATACCGACACCGACGGTGAAGGGGATCATCGACAGCGCGGTACGGAGCGGGGAGTATCCGGCACCTGCTTGCAGATGAACCGTGAGCACCAGGGTGTAGGCGGTTCCGCAGAAGAAGACGATCGCGACGAGCAACCCTCCGATCGCGCCTCGTTGCCGGAACAGCGCCGGGTCGATGAGCGGTGAGATGCCTTGTACGACAAGGGACTTCTCGTACCGGACGAACAGCCACAGCAAGATCGGGCAAGCCAGCATCAGTGCGACTGTCCACAGCGGCCAGTTCAATGGGCGGCCCTCGATCAGTGGGTAGAGCAGGGCCAGCAGACCAGCGGTGGCGATGCAGGTGCCGCGCAGGTCGGCGGAGGTCGCCTGCTCGGCGCGGGACTCGCGGGTCAGGATGACCGCGCCGACCAATCCGACGATGCCGATCGGGACATTGACGAAGAAGATCGGCCGCCAATCGAGCCCGAACAGGTCCGTTTCGAGCAGCACGCCGCCGAGCAGTGGTCCGCCGAGACCGCCGAGTGCGAAGGTCATGCCGTACATCGCCATCGCCTTGGGGTGTTCGAACTTGGGGAACTCGACCTGGATCATCGCCAGCACCTGCGGCACCATCAGCGCCGCCGCCGCGCCCTGGAGCACCCTGGCCACGATCAGCATCTCCGGTCCGGTCGCGAGACCGGCCAGCACCGAGGTGATGACGAAGGAAGAGAGCCCGATCAGGAAGATCCGGCGGCGGCCGAATCGGTCGCCGAGTCGGCCACCGGTGATCATGGCGGCGGCGAACGCGAGGGTGTAACCGGCGATCGACCACTCCAGTTGCGCGGAGGAAGCTTCGAGATCCTTTTGCAGCGACGGCAGGGCCACGTTGAGCACTGTCGAGTCGACCATGTCCATCAGTACGACCGACAGTGTTACGGCCAGGGCTGCCCAACGGCGCGGGCTGTACCCGTCATCTGTACCGCCGCCCCCGTCCAGGCTCGTGCCCTGCTCTTGCTCAGTCATAACTGGCCCTTCGGTTTTTCGACTCGGCAGAGATCTTGTGATGCGTCGCAGACCTGGCTACGGGTGCACCCAGCGACGCAGCGCATCGATGCTGCTCTCGGGAGATGTGTTGAAGCAGAACCTGATTCCGGGTGCGGAGTCGCTCAGCACGTTGACGATCCGCTCGAACAGGAGGGTGTGCTCGACGGCAGCCCGGATGCCCGCGCCGATCATTGCCACACCGAAGGGGCCGCTCGCCAGCTGGTCTCGGATCTGCGACTCGGCCTCATCCGGGGAGAGGCCGATCTGGCAGGACACCGCGTCGAACCCGGCGTCACGAATCGCCGCATTGCCCGCCTCGATCCTGGCGGTGAGTGTCTGCTCGTCCAGGCCCGGAATCCTGCTGTAGTCGAGCACACCCGGGTGCAGGCCGATCATCAGTATGCGATTGCCCATTGCGGTCTGCATGGGATCCCTTTCCTCGTTTGCCTTTTCGTCGGTGTCGCCGCGCGCCGCGAGCGCTCCCACCGCGAGCGTCGCGGGAACAGCCACCGCGACCGCCGCGCCGACGAGCAACCGTCGCCGACCGATGGAAGTGCTTGCCGAAGTCGGCTGGTCGTTGGTCACATTCCGGTCCTTCCTGTCGGCTACCCATGTCGAGATCGCGTGCGATGGTCTCGATCACGAATGCATTTTCACTTTGCGATCAAAGCTATTTTGCATGCAAACATATAGAGGGGCGGATTGGATGTCAACGGGCGTTTCGGCGGTCGGCGGGAACGGCGGTCCTCGACTGAACGCGGTGTCACAGTCGGGCGTGCAGAAAGCATTGGGGCTCATGATGTCTCGGTGTCTCGGACGCTGATCGGTCGGACAGGAAGGGCTTCCAGCTTGTCGAGGTCGTCATACACATCAGGCCACCCGTCCTCGTCCACCGCGCGGAAAGTTCCGTCCGACCCGTGAACGATCGGCAAGCTGTCGGTCGGCGCGATCGCGAGCTTGTGGGCAGTGTCCTCATGAAAGACCTCGAGAAGCTCACGCACCGAAGAGGCGACCGCACCGGACGGCAGATACGGGACCGGATCCGACATCTACATTCCCCGCGACCAGGCGGGCGGATCCGTCATGCACAGCAACGCCGCCCACAGATCGTCACGGACCGCGTCCCACAGATCCAGATGGCCGGGGAACATCATGCGGACTTCCCAAAGATCAGGCAGCGCAACACCATCGAACAACACGAGACCACGCTGCGCGCTGGGCAATGATCTGCCGCTCGGCCATCGATACGCGGCAGACGCATCGGCACGATTCTGGAATCGAAGAATCTGACAATCACGACCGATCAACCGCCATACAGCGACCTTCCTGCTGTCCGGTGATTCGGTGGTACGCAAACGATCTCGACGCATTACAGCCCACCTTCCAAACGCGCGGTCTCGTCGTTCGTGCGCCCGATGCCGGAGGACTCGACACCCCGGCACCGGGACGATTCGGTGGCAACCACACCCCGGTTCCGGGATGATTCGGCGACCATCGGCTGGCCCGCCCACTCACGCAGCGCGGTCGCGAAGGTCTCGACTACATCGACCGTTGCGCCCACATATGCGGCTGGCGGCCCGACAACCGTGTTTCGTTGCGGCAGTTGCATATTCGGCATGGCTTGCTCCCGACCCAGCAGCTTGTTGTGACCTTCGACCGACAAGCGCGGCACCCGGCCGTCCTGCCCACTTTCGCGCCTGCAAGGCGACGAGCGCCGAAGGTGGGTTTGCTCCCTGCTACTACCGGGTGCCGCGCACTCACAACGACACCACCACCCCTGACCAGGCACAACGCAGACGTGAAACCCCGTCTGAGATTTTCCATTTCGCCAGGTACGGTTCCGCAAACCGTGCCAAACTGTTTCCGCTCCCTGCTGTCCCCCCGTTCCGTCTACGAAGGAAACGAGATGGCCGACGAAGACAGCACCCTGCCCCGGCGACAGCTGGGGCGTTTGTTACGCGAGTACCGCGAGGACATGGGCCTCACGCTGGCGCAGGCAGCGAAGCTCGTGGAGATCGGTACGACTACGCTGCACCGGCTTGAAAAGGGCCAAGCCGACAAGGTTCGGGTCCGCATCGTTCAACACCTGTGTGAGATCTACGAGCGATCTGCGAGCGAGATGGCGGCGATGAAGCATCTGGCCGCACAAGCTGCGGTCAAGAGCTGGTACGCGGAGTACCACGACCTGGCATCGCACAGCTTCAAAACCAATTACGTTGGATTGGAAGCTGCCGCGCGGCACATGGTTTCGTATCAAGAACTGGTGCCTGGTCTGCTCCAGACCGAGGAATACGCTCGAACAATAATTAGCGCCTATGCATCGGAAGCATCAACCGTGGAAATAGACCGCCACGTGGAACTCCGGATGAAGCGGCAGCTGATCATCAAGCGAAGAGCCGAGCCGGTCAAGCTTGATGTGGTGCTGCACGAATCCGCACTTCACCGCATGGTCGGGAGTCCGAGGGTCATGTCTAATCAGTTGCGTCACCTCGCCGACGCCAGCACATGGCCGAACGTCGAGGTGCGAATACTACCGTTCTCGGCGGGCCTGCCGATGGGTGTGTTACCTGCGGCGTTTGTGATCCTCGGCTTTGGGCTCGATGCCAAGAAGCGACTTGTGGAACCTACCGTGGTCTTCGTTGAAAACATCCTGACTGCCGATGTTTACCTGGAGAAACCAGTAGACATCGACCGCTATCTCGCGGTGTCGGCTGCTCTGCACGATGCCTCGCTGAACGATGCGGACAGCAGAGCAATGCTAAGGAAAATAGCGAAGCGATATCGACCGTGAGTATCAACGCGAGCTCGTCGGATCCAGTTGTGCTGGGGCTGTTGCGTTGTGGGTCAGATCGGTAGAGCGCCGCGGCGTAGGAGGTGTCGTAGTGAGCGCGGTACGGCCAGCACTCCTGTGCCTTCGACCGCGTCGCCGAGTGCTCGGCAAGCAGCGCCCGCAGCCTGTCCGAGTCGACCTTCATCACCGTCGCAACATAGCGGACCGTACCGACTGTCAAGATGTTCGACGGGCCTCGACAGCTAGGCCTCGGCCGGATCGGAACAGGCAGCAATGGCGGCAAGTTCGCCCGTAGGTCGACCCTCCGATTTTGGGGGCACTGCGGGACAATCGGTTTTGCCGCGAGGTGCGGTAGTTTCGCGTCCGTGAGGACATTGAATAGCAGTGTGCAATGGAAGCGCGGGATCAGTGGCCTGGTGTTGGCCGGTGCTGTCGTCGCGGGTGTGCTGTCGGGGCCGGTGGCCACGGCGTCGGCCGACAGCGGGCAGGTTGTCAGCAGTGAGATCGGTGCGTCGCCGGTCGCGAATGACGGTTGCACCTTCTCGTCGGTCGGTGGTTCGTGCAGCGATCCGGGTCCGGTGGGCGGAGCATTGATCGCCTTCAAGAATTGGCTGAGGAGCATGGGATACGGGACGGGGAGTTCGTCGGGGACCGCCTACTTCTTCTGACGGCGCCACCGCACCAACGTAATTCGCCCGGTGATTCGTCACCGGGCGAATTACGTTCTGGTGGTACAGCTGTCAGTTCGCGGCCGGGAAGTTCGCTTCGACCCATTCGGCGAACGTCGGGCCCGCCAGCTCGGCGTGTGCGCCGGGCAGCAGGCCACCGTTTTCGAACAGGGCGCGGTCCGGGTTGGCCGGGTCGCTCGACTCTTCGATCCGCGCGGGGTGGCCGACGCGGGCCGCGAGTGTCGCGGCGGCCCCCGCCATTGTCTCCGGCTGCGGGCCCGCGACCTCGGGGAATGGTCCGTCGGTGGACTCCGGCGCGGGATCGACCGCCAACGCGACCAGTGCTTCCGCGACCGTGCGGGCGGCGACCAGCTGAGTGCGCATGTTCGGCAGGTACGCGACCTCGCCCTGGGTTCCCCATTGGGTCATGACCTCGACGAGCTCATGGAACTGCGCGGCACGCAGGATCTGCACCGGCAGTGGACCTTCCAGCAGCGCCACCTCGTGGGCGAGCTTCGCGGCGTTGTAGCCCGCGACGGAACCGTCGATGCCGATGATGGACACCACGACGAGCCGCTCGACGCCTGCCTTCTGCCCCGCCTCGTGCAGATTCTTCGCGGCGGAACGGAAGAACTCCGTCGCGACGTCCTTGTCAGCGGAAGGTGTGCTCGACGCGTCGATCACAACCTCGACCCCTTCGAGCGCCTCGACCAGCCCGACGCCGCTTTCGATATCGACGCCGTTCGCCCGGGAGAAAGCCACCGCGTCATGCCCCTGCTCGGTCAGCACATCGACAACATGACGACCGAGCCGACCGGTCGCTCCGACAACAGCAATCTTCTTGGAAGCCGACATGGTCCCTACTCCTTCGTCCTTATCCCGGAACGTTTGTTCCTGGTTCGTCAAGAAGACGACACACCTCCGGCGAGTGTGACATCACCACAAGACACCAGTTCAGCTTGCCGACGACCAGCACGAGCCGAACACCCCGGATGTCGCCTCTGGTGATTCGCCACGCCCATCGCAGACCGACCTACGACGCGAGCGGAGTCGAGCTGCCGGAAGCGCGGCAGCACCGTCACGGTTTCCGGTTACCGGCCAGCGATTACCGGTACCGGGCCGCCGGCCGCCGAATGTGTCATGCTGTCGAATGATTCCGAAAGCCCTTCGTGGGCCACGGACTCCAGCGATGATTGGCCTGTGCGTGACGACGCCAGTCGGACCGCAACCATCATCAGGTCACGTGCCAACACAAGACACTCAGGGAAATCGTGAGAACAATTCCGAGACTCGCCGTAACCGTTGTCGGCGCACTGGTCGCAATCGCACTCACCATTGGATTCGCCGCCACCGCGTCGGCTGAACCAGCGGAATCAGCCGATCCGATCGCCGCCACCGCGCCGGCCCAACGAGTGGAATCACCCGGCTCGATCGTTGCCGCATCCGCATCCGAACCGACCCCGCACGCGACCGACATCGGACAGTGCCTGCCGCCAGGTGACACCATCGAGCTCAGAACGGCGCTCGGCGTGGTGCTCGGCACCATCATCGGTGGAATCGTTGGCCTGCCCGTCTTCGTCTTCGGCGCGATCCCCGGAGCGGTCATCGGCGGAATCCTCGGCTATTTCATCGGTTCCACGTCTTACGCGATCGATTCCGGACACCTCAAGCAACAAGGACTCTGCTAGTACTTCGGCCGTAAACGGGGCATCACCTGGTTGAACATGCTCAGATCGCGGCGAGCACCGCGCCTTCCTATTTGGGGTAGCTCTTCTGGCGTGAGGGTTGATCAGGCGGCGAGTTGGTGGGCTGCCCCTTCGATGGACTCCGGTGGCATGCGGGACACGACTGTGCGGAGCAGCATCCCGACGGACAGCACCAGATCGGCGAGGGCGGCCAGGTAAGCCTGGTGCATCACAGTGCCCGGCATCGGGATGGTGAAGTGCAGCACCAGCATTGCGCTGCTCATCGCCGCGGTCATGGCCCACGCCCCGGGGGATGGCCGGGTCCACAGGTCCCAGGCACACCATAGGCAGCCCAGCGACATCAACGCCGGCAGGACAATCACCCACACTGTGGTGCAATGGGTTCCGTCGCAGGCGGCATGCAGAGTCGCCGAGAGCAGCGACAGAGCCGCTCCGGCCCGGCCCACTCGGGACCGGCCCGGAACCGACGGGTGGACCATCACTGCGCCGGGTGTGCGCAGCAGTCGTGCGGTGCTTCCTTCTGCTGACGGCCGGCTTCGCCCCTGTCTATGGCGGCGGCGACCCTGCCCTGCCATTCCGAGCCGGTTTCGTCGACGGCGGCGGCGTACTCGTCGTTCCAGTTCCACCACGCGTAAGGCGGTGTCTGGGGGTAGCCCTCGGGCGAATCCTCCCAGTTCTCCTGACGTCCGAGGGCCGTCATATCCAGGTAGCTCCAGGTGTTTCCGAAGTACTCGTCGCCACGCCTGTTGATGAAATACGTGCGGTACACCTGGTCGCCTTCGCGGATGAAGGCGTTGGTGCCGTGCCATTCGTCGACGCCGAAGTCCACGTCGAACTCGTCGGTGATGGTGTACCAGGGGATCTGTGACCAGCCCATCCGGGCCTTCACCTTCTCGATCTCGGGTTGCGGTGCGTGCGAGGCGAATGCGAGCGTGGTGTCGCGGGCGTTCAGGTGCGCGAGATTGCCGACGTGGTCGGCGATCATGGAGCAGCCGCGGCAGGCGTGATCGGGCCAGCCGACCACGCCGGGCTCGAAGAATGCGCGGTAGACGATCAGCTGGCGGCGGCCCTGGAACAGGTCGAGCAGACTCGCCGGGCCGTCGGGTCCGTCGAACACGTACTGCTTGTCGACGGCCAGCCACGGCATGCGGCGGCGTTGGGCGCCCAGCGCGTCGTGGGCGCGCATCACCTCCTTCTCTTTCACCAGCAGCTCCAGACGCGCTGCCTCCCACTCGTTCTGCGAAACAATCGACGGTGTCTTCATAGCGGTATTCCTGTTCGGTTTCGGATTGATCAGTCTCGATCGAGGATGTTCTTCAACGCGTCGAGCGGGCCGTCCCAGTCCCGCGCCAGCGCAGCGAGGAATTGTTGCGCCATTTGCATCGGCGCGGAACATAATCGGTAACGCACCCGGCGGCGCTCCCCCGGCTCCGCGGTCACCAAACCGGCCTCGGACAGCAACGTCAGATGTTTGGCGATCGCCTGCCGGGTGATCGGCAGCCGAGCCGCCAGGTCGGTCGCCGTGGCGGGCCCGGCGGACGCCAGCGCGGCGAGGATCGCGCGCCGGCTGGGGTCCGCTAGGGCCACGAAGACCTGCTCGGCGATCGCCTCCTGGTCAGGCCGCATCGAGGTAGACGGCCAGCTCACCGAGCTCGTTCTGCCAGCCGCGGGTGTTGCCCTCGAACGCCGCCTTGTAGGCGTCCTCCGCGAGCTGAGCGAAACCGGTCTCGACCACGGTCAGTCGAGTACCCGCGGCCACCGGCTCGAGCGTGAACTCCACATAGGTGCGACGCGGATCCTCCTCGGGAAGCCCGAAGATATGCCAGGTGAACCCGAATACGTGCGGCTCCTCCACCCGCTCCACCCGCATGTCCGCGCGGTGTCCCCCCTCGTTCCAGTGCATCCACGCCTTACCGCCCGGGCGCAGCTCGATGTCGGCCTCATTGCCGAACCACGTGCCCAACCCCTCGGCCGTGGTCAGCGCCGCCCACACCTTCACCGGCGGGTGCGCCAGCTCGATCGTCCGCTCGATGCGATCGGGAAACCCCATAGCCACCTCCGTTGATAGCAACTCAATGGTTGCAATAATATTGCAACCATTGAGTTGCGTCAACCTCGGTCTGGGCCTGCCATCGGCCGAGGGCTTCGGCCGACACCTTCGCGTACTTGGTCAGGCTGCGTACCGAGGCGTGCCCGGACAACGCCACAGCATCGGTGTGGACGTGCCCTGTTCGGCAGGGTGGGTGAGCCGGGAGTGGCGTGACTGGTGCAGCGTGAACGGGCCCCGCGTCATCTGCGCGGTGCGCTCCTCGAGCAAGGTCGCGCACGGCGATAGGACAGCCGGGCGCGTCCGGTGCCCGGATCGACATCATCAAGGGCCACAGACGGTTTGGCCTTACGGTCGGTCAAGAACAAGGGCCCGGACCTGCGCCCGGCGATCAGCCGACCTGCTCAGCGCCGGATCGGGCGGTTCCTCGACCCCCGAGCTTGCCCCAGCGGCAAGAGGATCATGGGACCTGCCGCCGCCGACGGTGATCCGAGGTTCGCACTCCATGAATCAACGCGGGGCGCTCAGGGCAGTGTGCAGGGTCGACGCCCACTGCTGAACGATCAGCTTGCGGCGGGCCGAGTCGTCGGTGAGGACGTCGGCGAGGCCGAGTCCGCGGGCCATGTCCAGGGTCGCCTGGACCAGATGGTGGGTGACGGGATCGGTGTCGTCGACACCGAGTGCTTCTACCGCGCGGCGGTGCGAGATTCGACCGAACTTGGCTTCCAGCGGGACAATTCGTTCGCGAAGGGCCGGGTCCGCGGCCGCGTGCGTCCATACCTGGAGGGCCGCCTTGAACAGCGGACTGGTGTAGGACTCGACCAGGCCCGCGACAACGGCCTCGGTCCGTTCGACTCCGTCCGCCAAGGCCGCCACCGCCGCGGTCTCGTCCTTGGCCTGCTGGTTTCGGCCGTCGAACATGTACTCGAGCGCGGCGGTGATCAGCTCTTCCCTGGTCGGAAAATGATGCTGCGCCGCGCCGCGCGATACCCCGGCCCGTTCGGCGACCACGGAAACGGTGGCGGCGGCCCAGCCTGTTTCGGCAAGGCAATCGATGGTCGCCTCCAGCAGCCGCTGCCGGGTGGCCCGGCTGCGGTCCTGCTTGGGTTCGTGCGGTGTCGCCATGGGGCTATTGTGCCCAGCTCGGTGCGCGACGCTGCAAGAAGGCCGTCATGCCCTCGTACACCTCGGGGGTGCCGAAGAAGCTCGCCGAGCGGGCGGCGAGTTCCTCCGCCGAGCTGTCGAACCCCGCCAGAATGGCCGCGTTCACCAGTCTCTTGGCCTCGGCGAGGCCCTGCGGGGAGCCCTTGCGCAGCTCCGCGCACAGCCGCGCCACCTCGCTCACCGGATCTTCCGCGTTGACGGTGACCAAGCCGATCTGCTCGGCGACATCGGCACCGAACTTCTCGCCGGTCAGGTAGTAGCGGCTTGCCGCGCGCGGGCTCAGTCGCGGCAACAGGGTCAGCGAGATCATGAACGGCGCGAGCCCGATTCGCACCTCGGTGAGCGCGAAGCTGCTGGCCGGTCCTGCCACGACGATGTCGCAGGCGGCGACGATGCCCATGCCGCCCGCGCGCACATTGCCCTCGATCTGCGCGATCACCGGTTTCGGCGTCTCGACGAGCCCGCGCAGAACATCGATCATCACGCGGGTGCGCTCGTCCGCGGCCACCGCGGGGTCGGCGTTGCTCGCCTCGGTGAGGTCGGCGCCCGCGCAGAAAGTATTGCCGGTGTGCGCGAGCACGATGCCGCGTACCGCGGGGTCGGCCGCGGCATCGTTGAGGCCACGCAGCAGCTCCGCGACGAGCCGCGAGGACAGCGCGTTGCGGTTGTGCGGCGAGTCGAGAGTGAGCGTCGCGAAGCCAGCGGCGACCTCATACCGGACGTACGGCGCTGTGGATGTCTCGGTCATCGAGCCTCCTTGTGCCACGGGTATCAGTACGACTTCGGAAGCCCCAGCGAGTGCTGGGCGACGAAGTTCAGGACCATTTCGCGACTGACCGGGGCAATGCGGCCGATGCGGGCGGCGGCGAGCATCGCGGCCAGGCCATATTCTTTGGTCAGGCCCGCACCACCGTGGGTCTGAATGGCTTGGTCGACAGCCTTGATACTCGCCTCCGCCGCAGCGTATTTCGCCATATTGGCGGCCTCGGCGGCACCCATTTCGTCGCCGGCGTCGTAGAGCGTCGCGGCCTTCTGCATCATCAGTCGTGCCAGCTCCACCTCGATCTTCACCTGCGCGAGTGGATGCGAAATGCCCTGGTGCGCACCGATAGGCGTCTTCCATACGGTGCGTTCCTTGGCGTATGTGACGGCGCTGTTGATCGCGTAGCGGCCGATGCCGACGGCCATCGCGGCACCCATGATGCGCTCCGGGTTGAGACCGGCGAACAGCTGCATCAGTGCGGCATCTTCCTTGCCGACCAAGGCATTCGACGGCAACCGGACGTCATCGAGGAAGAGCGTGAACTGGTGGTCCGGCTCGATGATGTCCATTTCTTGAGGCGTCTTGACGAACCCGGGAGCATCGGTCGGCACGATGAACAGCGCGGGCTTCAGCTTGCCGGTCTTGTGGTCCTCGGTGCGGGACACGATGAGCACGGCCTCGGCCTGGTCGACACCGGAGATGAAGATCTTGCGGCCGTTGAGGATCCAGTCGTCACCGTCGCGGCGCGCCGTGGTGGTGATCTGGTGCGAGTTCGACCCGGCGTCCGGCTCGGTGATACCGAAGACCATCTTGGCAGTGCCGTCGGCGAGCTTGGTGAGCCATTCCTGCTTCTGCTCATCGGTGCCGTATTTGCTGATGATGGTGCCGCAGATGGCCGGAGAGACCACCATGAGCAGCAGACCGGCGCCCTGTGTGGACAGCTCCTCCATCACAAGCGCCAGCTCGTACATGCCCGCGCCGCCGCCGCCGTATTCCTCCGGCAGGTTCACACCGAGGAAGCCGAGTTTGCCTGCTTCGTCCCAGAGTTCGGTGAGCGGCTCGTTATTGCGTGCCTTCGGCAGCACGTAGTCGCGGTAGCTGTACTTCGCGGCAAGCGCGGCGACGGCGGCCCGCAGCGCCTTCTGCTCTTCGGTCTCGATAAAACTCATCGGTTCTCCTGCGTTTCGTTGTCTTCTACCGGGTCGACGACGGCGAGAATCGCGCCGACGACGACCTGCTGACCGACTATGACGTTGAGGGCGCTGAGTACGCCGTCGGCGGGAGCGGCGATGGTGTGCTCCATCTTCATCGCCTCCAGCCAAAGGATCGGCTGGCCCTGTTCGACCCTGGCGCCGACCTCGGCGCCGAGCCGAATCACGCTGCCCGGCATGGGCGCCAACAATGAACCGGTGGCCACCTGGTCGGCCGGGTCACTGAAGCGCGGCAGCCTGCGCACGGCGACAGGTCCGAGTGGCGAGTCCACACAGACCAGATCGTCGTAGCGGGCGATTTCGAAATGCCTTCGGACCGCGCCACGTTCGCCGGGCACAGCCAACACGACCCGATCGGGGGCCGACTCGACCAGGACCAAGCCGTCGTGCCCGTCGACCGTCACGCCGCTGCGGCTCGATCGGTACGCGATATCGTGCGTGCCCGATGTCCGGCTCTCGTACGACTTGTGCTGTGCCTCCGAGGGCAGATTCCGCCAGCCCGCCGGCAGACCGCCACCGACGCGAGCCGACTTCCGATTCGCCGCCGCGTCCGCGAGTGCGGCCGCGACGATCGAGAGCGTCTCATCGGCCTCGGACACCAAAGACGCTGACAGCGCGTCCAATCCGTTGGTGGTGAAGAACGCGGTGTCGGTGTCACCCGCGAGGAAGGCGGGGTGCCGCAGCACTCGCACCAGAAGGTCCCTGTTGGTGACAAGGCCGTGAATCTTCGCGCGCTGCAAGGCGGTAGCCAGTAGACGGGCGGCCTCGGCGCGGGTCTCGGCGTAGGAGATGACCTTGGCCAGCATCGGGTCGTAGTGCACGCCGACTACCGAGCCGTCCACGACGCCGGTGTCCAGCCGCACACCCGGCTTGTCGAGCACGTCGAATTCGGTGAGCACCGACGGGATATCGATCCGGTGCACCGTTCCGCTCTGCGGCTGCCAGTCGTGCGCGGGATCCTCCGCATACAGCCGGACTTCTATCGAATGCCCGTGCAGCCCCGGCTCCGTCGGCGGCAGCGCGCCACCGTCCGCGACATCCAGTTGCAGCCGAACAAGATCCAGCCCGGTGGTGCATTCGGTGACCGGATGTTCCACTTGCAGGCGGGTATTCATCTCCAGGAAGAAGAACTCTCCCTGCTCGTCGGCAAGGAACTCCACGGTGCCCGCACCGGTGTAGGCGATCGCACCGGCGGCAAGTCGCGCCGCGTCGAACAGGCGCTCGCGCATGCCCTCGATGCGCTCGACCAACGGCGAAGGCGCTTCCTCGATCACCTTCTGGTGGCGGCGCTGAATGGAGCATTCCCGTTCGCCGACAGCCCAGATGGTGCCGTGGGTATCGGCCATGACCTGAACCTCGATGTGACGGCCGGTCTCCAGATAACGCTCGCAGAATACGGTCGGATCGCCGAAAGCCGATTCGGCTTCCCTTCGCGCGGCGGCGATCTGGGGTTCCAGTTCGCCGAGGCTACGCACCACACGCATGCCGCGACCGCCGCCACCCGCGGAGGCCTTGATCAGCACCGGCAGCTGTGCCTCGGTGACCTCGGCCGGATCGAGTTCGGCGAGCACGGGGACACCGGCGGCGTCCATCATCTTCTTGGAGGCGACCTTCGAGCCCATCTGCTCGATGGCCTCGACCGGCGGTCCGATCCACACCAGACCCGCGGCCAGCACCGCGCGCGCGAATTCGGCGTTCTCGGAGAGGAATCCGTAGCCGGGGTGGATGGCATCGGCACCGGTGGCCAACGCGGCCTCGATGATCAGCTCACTGCGCAGGTAGGTCTGCGCGGGGGTATTGCCCGGAAGACGCACCGCGGCATCGGCTTCGACGACGTGCGGTGCGGCGGCATCCGCGTCCGAGTAGACGGCTACGGTGCCGAGACCCATGCGTCGGCAGGTAGCGAAGACCCGACGGGCGATTTCGCCGCGATTGGCCACGAGGACAGTGGTTATCGGCCCGCCCGTCACCCGGCCACCACCCCTCACCGAATCGCTTCGCGATGCTGTCATGTTTGCCCTCACATTCGGAAGACGCCGAAGCCATCGGCGCCCTTGATCGGCGAATTGTGAATGGCCGACAAGGACATTCCCAAGACGGTGCGGGTATCGCGTGGGTCGATCACGCCGTCGTCGTAGAGCCGCCCGGACATGAACATGGCCAGCGACTCGGCCTCGATCTGGGCCTCGATCATGGCGCGCATACCGGCGTCGGCGTCCTCGTCGAACGGCAGGCCCCTCGACTCGGCGGCCGCGCGACCGACGATGGAGATGACACCTGCCAGCTGCGCACCACCCATGACGGCGGATTTCGCACTAGGCCAGGCGAAGACGAAGCGCGGGTCGTAAGCGCGTCCGCACATGCCGTAATGCCCTGCGCCGTAGGAGGAGCCGAGCAGTACCGAGATATGCGGCACCTTCGAATTGGAGACGGCGTTGATCATCATCGCGCCGTGCTTGATGATGCCCTTCTGCTCGTACTCCTTGCCGACCATGTACCCGGTCGTGTTGTGCAGGAACAGCAGTGGGATGTTCGACTTGTTCGCCAGCTGAATGAACTGGGTGGCTTTCTGCGACTCCTCGGAGAACAGGACGCCGCGGGCGTTGGCGAGGATCCCGATCGGATATCCGTGCAGCTCGGCCCATCCGGTCACCAGGCTGCCGCCGTAGAGCGGCTTGAACTCGTCGAAATCGGAGCCGTCGACGATGCGGGCGATCACCTCACGCGGATCGAACGGGATCTTCAGATCCGCGGGAACGATGCCGAGCAGATCGTCCTGGTCATACAGCGGCTCGATCACCTCGGCGCGCGGGGCGGGACCCTGCTTGCGCCAGTTGAGCCGCTTGACGATGGAGCGGCCGATGCGGATCGCGTCCTGCTCGTCGAGTGCGTAGTAGTCGGCGAGACCGGAGACGCGGGCGTGCATGTCCGCGCCGCCGAGGGATTCGTCGTCGGACTCCTCACCGGTGGCCATCTTGACCAGCGGCGGACCGCCGAGGAAGACCTTGGAGCGCTCCTTGATCATCACCACGTGGTCGGACATGCCTGGGATGTAGGCGCCGCCCGCTGTCGAGTTGCCGAAAACGAGTGCGATGGTCGGGATACCCGCCGCCGAGGCCTGGGTGAGGTCGCGGAACATCCGGCCGCCGGGCACGAACACCTCCTTCTGCGTCGGCAGATCCGCACCACCGGATTCGACGAGGGAGATGATCGGTAGCCGATTCTCCCGGACGATGTCGTTGATGCGCAGCGTCTTTCGCAACGTCCACGGGTTCGAGGTACCGCCGCGCACCGTCGGGTCCGGCGCGACGATCATGCATTCGACACCCTCGACAACGCCGATACCCGCGATAGTGCTCGCGCCGACATGGAATTCGCTGCCCCACCCGGCGAGGGCGCACAGTTCGAGAAACGGCGAATCCTCATCGACGAGCAGTTCGATGCGCTCGCGCGCGGTGAGCTTGCCGCGCTTGCGGTGCCTGGCCAGCTTCTCCGGTCCGCCGCCCGCGATCGCCTTGGCGAATTCGGCTTCCACCTCGACAAGCTTGGCGGTCATGGCCTCGGCGGCCGCCGTGTATTCCGGCGATCCGGTATCAAGAGTGGTGCGTAATGTCGTCAAGACTGGTACCCCAATCGTTTCGCCGCTAGGCCGGTCAGGATTTCGGTGGTGCCGCCGCCGATTCCGATGATTCGGATATCGCGGTACTGGCGCTCCACCTCGGATTCGCGCATATACCCGAGGCCACCGAACAGCTGCACGGCCTGGTTGGCCACCCATTCCGCCGCCTCGACGGCGGTGTTCTTGGCGAAGCACACCTCGGCGATGAGATCGGTTTCGCCATTCGCGCTGCGCTGGGCGACATCTCGGGTGTAGACCCTGGCCACATCGATGCGACGCGCCATTTCGGTCACCGTGTTCTGCACCGACTGCCTGCTGATCAGCGGACGGCCGAAGGTCTCTCGGTTGCGCACCCACTCCAGGGTCAGGTCGAGGCAGCGCTGTGCCTGCGAATAAGCCTGCACCGCGAGGCCGACGCGCTCGCTGACGAACGCGCCGGCGATCTGATAGAAGCCGGTGTTCTCCTGGCCGACCAGATTCCGCGCCGGGACACGGACATCCACGTAGGACAGTTCGGCGGTGTCGGAGGCCAGCCAGCCCATCTTCTCCAGCTTGCGGCTGACCGAGAAGCCGGGCGTGCCCTTCTCCACGACGAGCAGCGAAACCCCGCCGGCGCCAGGACCACCCGTGCGGACCGCGGTGACGACGAAGTCGGCGCGCACACCCGAGGTGATGTAGGTCTTGGCGCCGTTGACGATGTAGTGGTCACCATCGCGGCGCGCGGTGGTGGTGAGGTGGCCGACATCGGAGCCGCCGCCCGGCTCGGTAATGGCGAGCGAGCCGATCTTCGCACCGGCCAGCGTCGGGCGCGCGAAACGCTCGATCAGGTCTTCGTTGCCGGAGGCGATGATGTGCGGCACCGCGATACCGCAGGTGAACAGCGAGGCGAAAAGGCCGCCGGAACCGCCGGCCTGGTGCAGTTCCTCGCAGACGATCATCGCGTCGATGCCGTCGCCGCCGGAACCGCCCACCGCTTCGGGGAACTGGATACCGAGCAGGCCGAGCGCGCCGGCCTTCTTATGCAGTTCGCGCGGGATCTCACCGGCCCGCTCCCATTGGTCCATGAACGGCAGGACTTCACGGTCGGCGAAACCTCGTACTGTGGAGCGCAATTCGCGGCGCTCCTGGGTGTTCCACGGACTCGTCACGGCATTCATGGCAACAGCTCCGATGGGATGTCGATGTGACGCGAGCGCAGCCATTCGCCGAGCCCCTTGGCCTGCGGGTCGAAACGGGCCTGGTAGGCCACGCCCTTCCCGAGTAGGCCCTCGATGATGAAGTTCACCGCACGCAGATTCGGCAGCACATGCCGAGTGACGATCAGCGGCGCGGTCTCGGGGAGCAACTCTTTGATCCGATCGACCGTGAGAGTGTTGACCAGCCAACGCCATTGGTCGTCGGTGCGCACCCAGACGCCGATGTTCGCGTTGCCGCCCTTGTCGCCGCTGCGCGCCAGCACGATCGTGCCGAGCGGTGCCCGACGAGTCCCGCTGGTCGGCAATGGTTCCGGAAGTTCGGGTTCGGCGACATCGGCCAATTCCAGAGTTTCTGTCGCGGCCGCGATATCGACCCGGGTGCCCGCAGGCAGCACCGCCGCGTGCGGCACCTCGGTGGCGTCGACGAATCCCGGTGTGTACACGCCGTAGGGGGAACCGTTGCCGGGCAGGCTGGTGAAACTGGCGCCCGGATAACTCGCAAGGGCCAGTTCGACCGCGACATCGGCGAAGGAGCGACCGACCTTGTTGGGGTCGGGGTCGCGAACCACACAGCGCAGCAGCGCGCTGGCCCGCTCCTCGGTTTCGGCGTCCGGCCGGTCGAGGCGCGCGAGCGTCCAGCTCAGTTCCTCGGGCCGCACGGGCAGCCAGGACTCCAACTGACGTTGCGCCAGTTCGGCTTTCGCCTCGATATCCAATCCGGTGAGGATGAACTCCATCTCGTTGCGGAAGCCGCCGAGGGTGTTCAACGAGACCTTCAGCCGCGGCGGTGGCGCCTCGCCGGTCACGCCGCTGATCAGCACGCGGTCGGGGGCCTGCTGGGCGAGCTGGATGGTGTCGAGGCGCGCGGTGACATCCGGTCCCGCGTAGCGCGCGCCCTGGATCTCGTACATCAGCTGCGCCTCGACGGTGTCGACGGTGACCGCGCCGCCGGTGCCGTGATGCTTGGTGATGACACTGCCGCCGTCCCTGCGCACCTCGGCGATCGGGAAGCCGGGGCGGCCGAGGTCGCCCAATTCCTTGAAGAAGGCGAAGTTGCCGCCGGTGGCCTGGGTGCTGCATTCGATGACGTGCCCCGCGATGACCGCACCGGCCAGCGCGTCGTAATCCGTTCGCCCCCAACCGAAGTGAGCCGCTGCGGGGCCGACGACCACCGAGGCGTCGGTGACCCGCCCGGTGACCACGATGTCCGCACCCGCGTTCAGGCATTCGACGATGCCCCAAGCACCGAGGTAGGCGTTGGCCGTCAGGGGTGCGCCGAGGTCGAGTTCGGCTGCCCTGCCGAGCAAGTCGTCGCCTTCGACGTGGGCGATCTTGGCGTCGAGGCCCAGATCGGCGGCGATCTTGCGCAGCTTCTCGGCGAGACCCGCGGGATTGAGACCGCCCGCGTTCGTGACGATCTGGACGTTGCGCTCCAGCGCGAGCCCGAGGCAGTCCTCGATCTGGCGAACGAAAGTCTTGGCGTAGCCGAGGCTCGGATCCTTCATCCGGTCGCGGCCGAGAATCAGCATGGTCAGCTCGGCGAGATAGTCGCCGGTGAGCACGTCGAGCTGCCCGCCCTCGAGCATCTCGCGCATCGCACTGAGCCGATCGCCGTAGAAACCGGAACAGTTGCCGATCCGGATCACATCCGGATCGGCGGCCAGCATGGTCATCAGCTGGAGGCCCTCCTGTGCGGCGAACCGTCCCGGTGCCGCCGCGTTGCCGCACCAGTGAAGTTCGCGTACCGGAGACCAGCATCACATCCGATGAAGAAAAAAGCAAGCACGCGTGCTTGTTAATGACACATGCTTCGCTTTACCCCCACACGCTGGGAGTAAGCTCCCCGCGTGTCCTCCATCCTGCTCCTCGCCCTGGCCGGTTTTCTGCTCGGCGGGACCTACTCCACCTGGAAGACCCTCCGCCCCCTGTCGATCGCGCTAGCCGTATGCGCGGCCCTGGCAGTGGCAGGCGCAATCACCTGGTGGAACTAGCTCCCGGCGCGACGAGATCAATCCAGCCGGAAGATCCGTAGATCCTCAGGCACCCCGCTCAGCGGAGCCGCGAAGAAACTGCGGCGATACGGCTTCACCGTGTAGCCCAGTTCCTCCAGGGTCTCGGGCCGCAGCGACTCCAGCGTCGCCTGCGAGAGCATCATGTTCCCATTGCCACCCGCCTCCATCACCCGAGCGGCGATGGTGACGTCCACACCGAGCCAGTCCCCACCGATCTCGCGTGGCGAGCCGGTATGCAGTCCAACCCGCATCTGCGGGCGGTAGCCGCGAACCTCGACCGCGGCCAGGTTGCGCTTGGCATGCTGCGCGGCGCGTACCGCGCGATCGGCCGAGGTGAACACGGCCATCACGCCGTCACCCATGCGCTTGACGACATGCCCGCCACGGTCGGCGATCGGCGGCTCGATGGCCTTGGCTACCACCCGCAATAGTTCGAGGGTCGCCGCATCGCCCGCCGATAGCGACCAACCCGAGAACGCCACCAGATCGGTGAACATTACAGTTACCTCTTGGCTACCTTTGCCGCGGCCGACTCGCTCCAGCATCGCCTGCCAGACCTGCAATGCGCCGAAGCCGATCTCACGGGCCGCACTCGGTGTGTCACCGACGAGTTTGTCGGCGGCGCGGGCGACCGCCCGAGCGCCGCCAGGACCCGAAACCGACAGTGGGTCACCGAAAGCCGGATCACCGGGAAGCTGTTCGCGCGCCTTGCGCAGTGCACCGATGAAGTCCGGTCGCGAATTCGCCACGTTCATCAGTGTGGAAAGTTGCCCCCTGCGAAGTCCCGGACCCGATCGACGAGGAGAACCGTCCTCATCGGCAGGTACCAGCGGTATGACTACCTCGGGCGGCTCGCCACCACCGGAAGGTGTTTCGCTCACGCCCCGAGCGTATCTCAGCCGTCCCACCGTCGGCGGGTTACGTATTATCGCCACCTGCCACCTCTCGACCGATCGAAGCGGGCACTACGTCGGGGCCGCCGATGGATAACTTGATGGTTGCTCGGCCCGATGCTACCGACGACGGATTCTGGATGGAAGCGTCGTACTTCACAGTTTTCGGGATGTTCACAAGTGGTCCCGATCGTCCGGAAACGAGAAGACCGGCCCGGTGTGGAAGGGAATTCACACACCGGACCGGTGATCACACCGTCCACCGGGCAGTGGCAGGCGGTGCGCGGGCGCGCGATGCCTCCTGACAAGGTCACGCGCCCGATACCCGAGCAGCGAGGGAGTTGCGACTCGGGTAGCCGGTAGATCAGGCGTCGCGCTGGTTCACCGCGACAAGCGCCGCGGCGAAGACGATCGCCACGAAAGCGATGAAGTAGACCAGGCTGCCCCAGACTCCCCAGTGCCAATTCGCGGTGGACTCCGAGGAGCTCACGAAGCGAGTGATGTTCTGGAAGGGCAGGAACGGCGCCACATTGCGACCGAAGCTGCCGAAGGCGCTCAGCAGCGGCTCGATCAGCAATGACCACAACACGACAAGGGAGATCGCCGCGGCGGATTGCCGGACGAGCACACCGATGGCGATGGCGAGCGCCACGGCGAAGAACGCGTAGATCGGGATGCCGTACACCGAGCGCCAATGGTCCTCGAGGACCACATCGGCGGCCGCCTTCGAACCACCGACCACCTTCGCGACGGCGATGGCGATCAGCGCGATGATCGTGGTGAGCACCGCACCGAAGCCGCCGACAAGAGCGGTCTTCGTCACGAGAACCTTGGTCCGATTGGGTACGGCCTGGAAGGTCGTCCTGATGACGCCGAAGCGGTATTCGCTCGTCACCGTCAGCGCGGCCATGATCATCAGGACCATGATGCCGAAGCCGGTCACACCCGCGGTCGCGGTGCCGATGTCCAGTGTCGGTGTTCCTTCCTCGGGATTGTCACCCGCGGAACGCACGACCAGCGCGAAGAGCGCCGAGAGCCCGATGCCGAGTACCACGATGGTTGCCGAGCACCACCAGGGTGACCTGGTCGAGGTGAGCTTGATTCGTTCTGCTGCCAGCACGCCCATCAGAGCGCACCTCCCATCACCTGATCGAAGCCTTCGCCGTGGTATTCCACCGCGCCGCCGGTCATCCGCATGAATGCCTCTTCCAACGAGGCCCGCTGCGGCGCGAGCTCGAACAACGTGATGTCGTTCGCACCCGCGAGCTTGCCGACATCGTCGCTGGTCACCCCCGCAACGACGAGTGCTGGGCCGTCGGTGGCCGCACCGTCTTCGCGCACGGTCATGCCGTTGGAGGTGAGTACGCTGCGCAACTGCTCGAGCTGCGGGCTGCGCACCCGCACCGAGGCCTCCGAAGCGCGCTCGATGAATTCCTGAGTGGTCGTATCGGAGATCAACTGCCCCTTGCCGATGACGACGAGGTGCTCGGCGGTCTGTGCCATCTCCGAGAGCAGGTGGCTCGACACCAGCACGGTGCGGCCCTCGGTGGCCAGCCGCTGCATGAAGCGGCGGATCCAGAGAATGCCCTCCGGGTCGAGGCCGTTGACCGGCTCGTCGAACAGCAGCACCTGCGGATCACCGAGCAGTGCGCCCGCCAGGCCGAGCCGCTGTGACATACCGAGCGAGAAGCCACCCGCGGTCTTGCCCGCCACCTCGGAGAGGCCGACAAGGCGCAATACCTCGTCGACGCGGGCTGCGGCGATGTCGTTGGATGCGGCCATCCATTGCAGGTGGGCGCGCGCCGAGCGATTGGGATGCACCCATTTCGCGTCGAGCAGCGCGCCGACCTCGCGCAGTGGATGGTCGAGCTCGTGGTAGTGCTTGCCGTTGATCAGTGCGGTTCCCGAGGTGGGCTTGTCCAGCCCGAGGATCATCCGCATAGTGGTCGATTTACCGGCGCCGTTGGGTCCAAGGAAGCCTGTCACCTGTCCTGGTCGGACGGTGAAGGACAGATCCTGAACCGCGACGGTCTGCCCGTAGTGCTTGGTCAGGCCCCTCAGTTCGATCATGAGCACCAGCATTGCGTAAAAACGGGCCGAGCGCGTCAACAGAAAGTGCCGAGTCGTCTCATCCTCGAGGACTACCTCGGCCCTGAGGGGGCTGCGGATTCTCCCTTATACCGCCGGCGACGAAGCCTGTGCCCAGAATCGCTTCGGGATACGCCCGGCCTGACGGGCCAGGTAGCCCGCGCGCACAGCGTCGGCCATGGCGGCGGCCATCAGCGCGGGGCGCTGCGCCCTTGTCACCGCGGTGGCGAGCAGGACCGCCGAGCAGCCCAGTTCCATGGCGAGTGCGGCGTCGCTCGCGGTGCCGATGCCCGCGTCGAGGATGACCGGTACACCGGCGCCGGCCACGATCATCTCGATATTGTGCGGGTTGCCGATGCCGAGGCCGGTGCCGATCGGGGCGCCGAGCGGCATGACCGCGGCGCAGCCCGCCTCCTCCAGCCTGCGGGCCAGGATCGGGTCGTCGGTGGTGTAGGGCAGCACCACGAAACCTGCGTCGACCAATTGTTCTGCGGCGGTGAGCAATTCGATAGGGTCGGGCAGCAGGGTGCGCTCGTCGGCGATGACCTCGAGCTTCACCCAGTTGGTGTCGAGGGCCTCGGCGGCCAGCTGCGCGGTGAGCACCGCTTCGGCGGCGGTGCGACAGCCCGCCGTGTTGGGCAACGCGGTGATGTCGAGACGCTTCAACAGATCGAGCACACCGGTGCCGCCCGCGGCGTCCACTCGACGCATCGCGACCGTGGTGAGTTCGGTGCCGGAGGCGATCAACGCCTCCTCGAGCACGGCGAGGTTGTCCGCGCCGCCGGTACCCATGATCAGCCGGGAGCCGAACTGTTTCCCCGCGATCTCCAGCACGTCAGCCACCCTGAACCGCCGTGAGGACCTCGATCTGCCAGCCGCGACCGACCGGCTCGCCCCAGCGGGACTTCGGGAACACCGCACCGTCCACCGCGAGCGCGACGCCCTTGTTCGGCAGCCCGAGACGCTCGAGCAGCTCACCGACGGTGAGCGCTTCGGCGAACTCGTGGTCCGTGCCGTTCACGGTGACACCGATGGGGATTGCGGTCGCGGTCATCGAATTCCTCCTGCGGACGACGATAGGGACGGCGCACCCGGCGCCGAAAAGCGTTGCGGATCTGCGGCTTCCGCGTCGGCGAGCACGGCGCCGTCGAGCAGGCTCAGCACCGCGTCGACGGTGAGCGGTATAGCGAGCATGCCGTTGCGGCCGTGTCCGGTCGCCGCGACGATCCGGTCGGCGAGCCTGCCGATCAGGGGCAGGTTGTCCGGGGTGCCCGGCCGGGAACCCGCACCGGCCTCGGCCAGCTCGTATTCGCCGATGCCCGGCAGCACCGCCTCGGCATCCGCGATCAGGTCGCGGACGCCGGCCACGGTCACCGTTGTGTCGAAGCCCGCCTCGTATTGCGTTGCGCCGACGACAATTCCGTCAGCACGAGGCACAAAGTAGACGGCCCTGCCGTGCACCCTCGCCCGGATCACCCGCCGTGGCGGCGGTGTCGCGCCCGGTCGGTGTCGCAGTCGCAGGATCTCACCCTTGACCGGGCGCACCGGCAGCCGCGGCCACAGCGTCGCGGCGGCAGCGCCCGTCGCGAGCACGATCTGATCGTGCGAGAGCGCGTCGAGATCGGCCACCGATTCGGCGCGGAACTCGACTCCCGCGCCGGTGCACGCCTGCCGCAGCGCATCGAGCAGCCGCCGATTGTCGATGGCGGGCTCGGCGGATGCCAGCAGCCCGGCGCGCACGGTGCGGGCCAGCGCGGGCTCGAGCGCACGCACACCGGCCCGATCCAAAAGCCGCAGCTCGTTGCCGTGACCGTTCACCCAGTCGGCCACCGTGCGCAGATCAGCGGCATCGGCACCGTCCAGCGCGACGGTCAGTGTCTCATCGGCGACGAATACCGAGACTCCGGTTTCGGCATGAATACGTTCGGCGAATTCCGGCCAGCGGGCCAGCGAGGCAGCGCCGAACGCGAGGACGAGATCCTCCCCCGGCCAGCCTTCCGACAACGGTGCGAGCATGCCACCGGCGACCCAGGAGGCACCCGATCCGACGGCGGGGTCGAAAAGCGTGACCGTCCAGCCCGCCTGTGCGGCCCGCCAGGCCACCGCGAGTCCGATGGCGCCGCCACCGACGACAGCCAAAGTCCGCATCCGATCCACCTGCCTTCTATTCGCATCCCCACGGTAGCGCGGCTACGGTCGATGGCGTGCAACCCTCCCACCTGTCCCGGTCCCTACCGCCCAGGGAGCGGCTGGCGACCGCGCGGCTCTATCTCTGTACCGACGCTCGCCGGGAACGCGGCGATCTGGCCGAGTTCGCCGAAGCGGCGCTCGCGGGTGGTGTCGACATCATTCAGCTCAGGGATAAGGGCTCGCCCGGTGAGGCGGAGTTCGGCCCTTTGGAAGCGAAGGCCGAGCTCGGCGCCATCGCTGAACTCAAAGGCGCGGCGCGCAGGCACGGTGCGCTGGTCGCGGTGAACGACCGGGCCGATATCGCGCTCGCGGCGGGCGCCGATGTGTTGCACCTCGGCCAGGGCGACCTGCCGCCCTGGCACGCCCGGCACATCCTCGGACCCGACGTGGTGATCGGGCGCTCGACCCACAATCGCGCGCAGGCCGGGCTCGCCGCGATCGACGAACACATCGACTACTTCTGCACCGGCCCGGTGTGGGCGACACCGACCAAGCCGAGCCGTCAGGCCGCCGGGCTGGATCTGGTGCGCTCCACCGCCGACGCGCACCCCACCCGGCCCTGGTTCGCGATCGGCGGCATCGACGGCGCGCGATTACCTGAGCTGCTCGAAGCGGGCGCCGATCGAATTGTCGTGGTGCGGGCCATTACCGAAGCCCGTGATCCAGAGGCCGCGGCGCGCGAGCTCGCGGCCGCACTGCTCGACAACGTTTAGGTCGGCTGCCCAACCCATGACGAACGACGCAGACACCGCGGCCGAGCGCGACCGGCGGTCAGGACAGCACCTGAACGCGGGTGAGCGAGAGGATCGACTCGACCACAACGGTGACCGGGGCTTGATCGGCCGCCCCGTCGGGGGCGACCTCGACCGGATCGACGATGCGGGCGTAGCCGCCGGGGCCGTCGGGCTCCGAATGCAGCCAAACGAAGCCTTCGTCGGCCAGGTCGACGGTCCGTGGCAGCGCCGCCGTGATGACCGGAGCGTCAGGAACATCGGTGAGACAAACGCGGGCCGGTGCCGCGCGCAGCGACGGCCACGAGGCAGCGAAGCCTGGGTGCAGCGGACGGTCCTCGACCTCGTCCTCCGGCACCCACGCCAACGCGGCGCTCTCACGATTGAGACTGGTCGGCAGGGTCATGACGGCATCGGCGACCACCGTCGTATAGGTCCAGCCGCTCGACGAGGTCGCGGTGACGCGCTCCCCGCGCACCAGGACATCGGCGGGATCGATACCCGCCTCTTCCCATGCCTCGCGGACCGCGGCGTGCACGGAAGTTTCATGGCTGTCGCGCGCGCCGCCCGGCAACGCCCAGGTGCCGCCCTGATGACTCCACAGCGCGCGATGTTGCAGCAACACCGCGGAACCACCGCCCGCGAGCGGAGCACGAAGCAGCAGCCCAGCGGCACCGAAGCGGCCCCAATGCCGCAAGCCGTCCGGGTCACGCGACCAACCGTCACCGTCACCACGCATCTGCCAACCCATCCTCATCCAGCCGTGGCAGGGGTGTTTCACACGCCACGGCGCCGGTAAGACCACAATAAACTCCGACACGGCGCGTACGTGCGCCACAAAACCGGGGAGGTAAAGATGGCTCGCACCGAGCAGGCGACGGCCGTGCCGCCGCCGTCGGTCGATGCCGAGCCCGCGCGCAAGCATCTCGGTGCCGCGCGCAGCTCGGCAATGCGCGAGCATCTCGACCCGGCCAACCTACGATCGTTCGCGCAGTCCTCGCCGGGGCGACTCATCGCCATCGGCCTTGTCCTGATCGGGCTATGCCTCGGCTCGGGCGTCGTGGCAGCGGCGACGGTGAGCGATCGCCAGCGGGCGCTCGACATCCTGCTCAACGACACCGAACCCGACGCGCAGTCCGCCCAGCGTCTCTACACCAACCTGTCGATCGCGGACGCCGCGGCGAGCACCGCGTTCATCTCGGGCGGCCTGGAACCGGAGGCCGTGCGCAACCGCTACAGCCAGGCCCTCGGCGAAGCGTCCGCGGAGCTGGTGCCCCAGTCGGGTCACGTGTCCGCGTCCGCCGCCGACCCCGATACCCGGCTGCGGACGGGCATCGCCACCGGTCTTCCGGTGTATTCGGGTCTTATCGAGACCGCGCGCGCGAACAATCGCAACGGATACCCGGTCGGCGCCGCGTATTTGAGCGAGGCATCGAATCAGATGCAGACGACGATGCTGCCGATGGCTCAGGAACTACAGGACCATCGGTCCGGCGCGGTCGACGCGGCCCAACGTCATCATGTGCGCCCGCCTTGGCCCGCGATCGTGCTGCTGATACTCGCGTTGGCGTTCTTGGTCTGGGCGCAGCTCGAGCTGGCCAAACGTTGGCACCGCGTTGTCAATCCCGGACTGCTGCTCGCCTCCGGCGCGATGCTGATCCTGTTGGCGTGGACGGTTATCGCCGGGTCGATCTCGGCCGTGTCGATGATCAGTGGCCGCGACGGCGCCGCGGTGCCCGCCTCCCGGCTGACCGAGAGCCGCATCCTGACCCAGCAGGCGCGTTCCGCCGAAACACTGAAACTGGTGCGGCGCGACGCGACCGGCGACTACGACCGCACCTACGAT
This sequence comes from Nocardia arseniciresistens, assembly GCF_046764875.1. Lineage (NCBI taxonomy): Bacteria > Bacillati > Actinomycetota > Actinomycetes > Mycobacteriales > Nocardiaceae > Nocardia > Nocardia arseniciresistens. Next base: position 265,369 of record NZ_JBKORD010000004.1, on the reverse strand, counting down.
TACAGCATCGCCAGGCTCACCGAACTGCTCGAGGGCTATCCATCGCACGCGCCCGCCAACGCGGAGGTCACCAATGCCCGTGCCGCACTCTCGCGTTGGCGATCCGCGCATGAACGAATGAACGAAACCCTCGCCCACGGCGACTTCAACGGCGCCGCGACGGTCGCGACCGGCCCAGGCACCGCGGATGCCGCCGCCCAAGTCGACGCACTGGACACTTCACTGGGCCAGGCACTTTCCGAAACACGGAATACCTTGCGCGACAAGATATCCCAAGGCGCCCGAGTACTCGACTTCCTCGCCCCCGGCGCCCTGGTGCTCGGCATTCTCGCCGCGGGTTGGGTCGGCCTCGGCATCTGGCCTCGACTGCGGGAGTACCGATGAACACCACCCGTGCCATCCTGGCCGCCACCCTCGCCGCCGTCGCTTTCGTCAGCGGTTGCGCGAACGACTCGCTCTCGTCCGCGCCGACCAAGACCGTCCGATACAACGAACCGCCGCTGCCCGCGAAAGCCATTCCGGTGCTGCCGAATACGCCGATCACGCCGCAGGTCGAACCGCAGTGCGGCGATCCGACCGCCAGCCTGCGCCCCCGCTCGGGGGCCAGCGGCCCGAACATCGACGACATCCGGGCCCGCGGCCGGCTTCTGGTCGGCCTCGACACGGGCAGCAACCTGTTCAGCTTCCGCGATCCGATCAGCGGCTCCGTCGTCGGTTTCGACGCCGACATCGCCAGAGAGATCGCGCGCGATCTGCTCGGCAGCCCGGACCTGATCGAATACCGCAGTCTCGGTTCCGCCGAGCGGGAGGACGCGCTACAGAATCACACCGTCGACCTGATCGCCAAGACCATGACGATCACCTGTGAACGGCGGCAGCGGGTTTCGTTCTCGACCGTGTACTTGCGCGCCTACCAGCGGGTACTCGCGGTGAAGAACTCGGGCATCAACAGCCTCAATGATCTCGCGGGCAGGCGGGTGTGCGTGGTCCGCGGCACCACATCCCTCGACCGGATCCGCCACGAACAGCCGGGCGCCACCGTGGTCTCGGTGCCGACCTGGGCGGATTGCCTTGTGGTATTGCAGCAACGCCAGGTCGACGCGGTGAGCACCGACGACGCCATCCTGGCCGGGCTCGCCGCGCAGGACCCCTACTACACCCAACTGGTCGGCGGCGGCATCAGCGTCGAGCCGTACGGCATCGGAATCCCGAAGGGCGACGACGATCTGGTGCGTTTCGTCAACGGAACGCTGGAGCGGATCCGCGCCGACGGCACCTGGACCAAGATCTATCGGCAGTGGCTTTCGGTGCTCGGTCCCCCACCAGAGCCACCTAACCCGACCTACCTGGATTGATCGGCCATGACCAACGAACACGACGTACCCCGCGGCGATTGCACGGCTTCCGACAGGGATGAATCGCCTGCACAGCAGGAGGATTCGGCCGATGTCCACCTAGTGGGTACCGAGGCGGTTCGACGAGTACCCGAGCAGGAAATCGGCCCAGGCACGATGGCCGCCGCGCCCCCCGCGGGGGGCGCGAGACCAGACGACGTCACAGTCGGCACTCGCCGCCCGCAGTCGCAGTCACAGCCGAACTCGAATGCCACGATGCGGACCTCCGGCCGCAGCGTACGCACCGTCCGATCGCGCCCGACGGTGCGCAGGCTCGGCGCGGGACTTGTGCAGATCCCGACCATCGCGCCCGCGGATCCACTCGACGCGGTGCTCATCGATCCCGTTGTCTCCGAAGGCCGACGCTTCTGCTGGCGCTGCGGCAGCCCGGTCGGCAGGGCCACCGCGGTCCGGCCCGCCATGACCGAGGGAACCTGCGCGACCTGCGGCGCGGCCTACGATTTCCGGCCCTCGCTGCACCCGGGCGACCTGGTGTCGAGCCAGTACGAGATCCAGGGCTGCATCGCGCACGGCGGGCTCGGCTGGATCTACCTGGCCATCGACCGCAATGTCAGCGACCGCTGGGTGGTGCTCAAGGGCTTGCTGCACGCGGGCGATGCCGAGGCACAGGCGGTTGCCGTCGCCGAGCGCCAATTCCTCGCCGAGGTAGCGCATCCCAGCATCGTCAAGATCCACAACTTCGTCGAGTACACCGACGATGACGGGGAGACGATCGGTTACATCGTCATGGAATACGTCGGTGGAAAATCGCTACGCGACATCCTCGACGGTTATCCGCGGCCGCAGCGAATGCCGGTCGCCGAGGCCATTGCCTACCTGCTGGAGATCCTGCCCGCGCTGGACTACCTGCATTCGATCGGATTGACCTACAACGACCTCAAGCCCGACAACATCATGGTCACCGACGATCAGGTCAAGCTGATCGACCTCGGTGCGGTCGCCACCCTGGAAGCCTACGGAAACCTGTACGGCACCAGGGGCTTCCAGGCGCCGGAGATAGCCAGGACCGGGCCGACTGTGGCGTCGGACATATACACCGTCGGGCGGACGCTCGCCGTGCTGACATTGAGCATGCCGATGGAACAGGGCCGCTATCTCGACGGGATTCCCGCCCCCGCAAACCACCCGGTCCTCGAGCGCCACGAGTTCTTCCACCGGTTGCTGCTGTCGGCGACCGACCCCGACCCCGACCGCCGCTTCCCCTCGGCGCGCGCCATGTCCGCGCAGTTGGCAGGCGTGCTACGGGAGATCCTGGCCATCGAGACCGGCGACGAACATCCACAGCTTTCCACGGTATTCAGCCCGCAGCGCGCCAGCTTCGGCACCGAGGAGCTGATCAGCCAAACCGATGCCTACGCCGACGGCATCGGCCGCAGCAGCCTGCTTCCGGCGTCCGAAGTCGTCGCGGCACTTCCCATTCCGCTCATCGATCCGGGCGACATCGCCGCACCGTTGCTGGCCGCCGCAGTGCACCTGGAGCCGCAGGAGGCATTGGAAGCACTGCGCGAAGTGCGTGAACGTGCCGAATCCGATCCCGGCAATGACACCGAGACAATGCATCTGGAGCTGACACTCGCTGAGGTGCGGGTGCGCCTCGACCTCGGCGAATCCGCCACCGCGTTGGACATGCTGTCCTGGGCACCCGCCGATCACGATTGGCGCATCGACTGGTTCATCGGCCAGGCCGAGCTGCTGGAACTGGACTACGAAAAGGCTTTCGCCAGTTTCGACGCGGTGCTACAGGTGCTGCCCGGTGAGATAGCGCCGAAGCTGGCGCTGGCCGCGACGGCGGAACTGATACTGCAACAGTGGGATTCCGATGATCCCGAGCAATGGCGGGACTACACCGAGAAGTTCTACGCCACGGTGTGGCGCACCGACCGCTCGGTGGTGAGCGCGGCCTTCGGCCTGGCAAGGCAGCTGGCGGCGGCGGGCAGGTTCGCCGATGCGGTGCACGCACTCGACGAGGTCCCCGCCGCGTCACGGCACTACACCACGGCTCGAATGACCGCGGTGTTGCTCCTGCTCACCGCCGCACCGGTCGGCGAACTCGAGGAAGCGACGCTGCACATCGCGGCCTCCCGAGTCCTTGCCATCCAGAAGGGCGAGAGCCGCGCCCTCCAGATGCGCGTGCTCGTCCACGGGGCGGCGCTGGCTTGGTTGCAGGCGGGCAATACGCCGAAGCGACCGGACGCCACCCTGTTCGGCGCCCCCTTCACCGATCGTGACCTGCGTGCGGGCACCGAGAAGAGCCTGCGCGCGTTGGCCCGCGGCGCACCGGGCCGAAACCATCGCTACGCCCTGGTCGATCTGGCGAACGCCATCCGAGCCAAGAGCTGGATCTGAGAAGCCGGATCCAATGAAAAGAACCCGGCCGGGGGCAGACCGGCCGGGCGAATCGCTACCTATCTACACACCGAGACCCCGGGGCCCGCGTGCCTCGAGCGAGCTCCGGGGGCAGCCGGAGCGAGCAACTCGGGAGCGGCGAGGGCATCGCGGACCCGATAGCACGCGGATCGGTTCGCCCCGGGATCTCGGTGGGCAGGCGAACTTGATCCGAGACCCATACTGCCGCGCCGATCATGAGGTTTTCGTGAAGGTTTCTAGAGCTGTGCGGCCGCCACCACCACCTCGTGCGCGGCGCGCGCGATTGCCAGCTCCTCGTTGGTCGGAACAACCAGCACGGCCACCTCGGCCCCTGGCACCGAAATATGCCGGGCGGCACGATCTTTCGCGTTATTGAGTGCGGGGTCGACCGTGATGCCGAAGCGGGAGAGCTCGGCGAGGGCGTCGGCGCGCACCTGCGGGCTGTTCTCGCCGACACCCGCGGTGAAGGTGATGGCATCGACGCCGCCCAACCCGATCAGGTAGGCGCCGAGGTAGCGGCGCAGTCGATGGATGTACACATCGTAGGCGAGCTTCGCCGCGGCGTCGCCCTCGTCGATCAGCCCTTGCAGCTCACGGAAATCGTTGACACCCGAGAGGCCCTTGAGGCCCGAGTTACGGTTGAGCAGCTCGTCGACCTGATCGATGTCCAGATGAGCCGAGCGCATCAGATGCGGCACGATGCCGGGGTCCAGATCGCCGGACCTGGTGCCCATCACCAGACCCTCCAGCGGAGTCAGCCCCATGGTCGTATCGACAGGGTGGCCACCTCTGATCGCCGATGCCGAAGCCCCGTTACCCAGGTGGAAGACAATCTGATTCAGGTCGGCGGGATCGCGTTCGAGCAGCTGCGCGACCCGGCCCGAGACATACTCGTGCGAGGTGCCGTGAAAACCGTACTTCCGAATACCTTGTGCCGCAGCTACCTTCGCGTCGATGGCGTAAGTCTTGGCGGCATCGGGCAGGCCGTGGAAGAACGCCGTATCGAAAACCGCGACCTGCGGCACACCGGGCAGCAGTTTCCTGGCGCTCTCGATGCCCGCCACATTCGCCGGGTTGTGCAGCGGCGCAAGCGAAGACAGGTTCGAAATCGCCTCGACCACGGAATCGTCGATCAGCGTCGGCCGGTAGAACACCTCGCCGCCGTGCACCACTCGATGCCCGACCGCGTGCACGCCCTGACTCGCCAGGTCGTGTCCGGTCTCGGCGAACGTTTCGAAGACCAGTCGCAGCCCCGCGGTGTGATCGGCGAGCGGCACGTGCCGCTCGACGGTCGTTCCTTCGATGTGATGCTCGATCCCGGCGTTCTTCTCGCCGATCCGGTCGACCATGCCGGAGGCGGCGACAAAGCTCGACTCCGGGTCGAGCAGTTGATATTTGATCGACGACGAGCCGGAATTGATCACCAGCACGAGGTCATCGGCGCCGCTCACTGTTCCTGCGCCTGAATCGCGGTGATCGCCACGGTATTGACGATATCGGCGACCAAGGCCCCGCGCGACAGATCGTTGACCGGCTTGCGCAGGCCCTGCAACACCGGTCCGATCGCGATCGCACCGGCGCTGCGCTGGACCGCCTTGTAGGTGTTGTTACCGGTATTGAGGTCGGGAAACACGAACACCGTCGCGCGCCCGGCCACCACCGAATCCGGCAGCTTCGTGGTGGCGACAGTCGGCTCGATCGCCGCGTCGTATTGAATAGGGCCCTCTACCAACAGTTCCGGCGCGCGTTCGCGGACCAGCTTGGTCGCCACCCTGACCTTGTCCACATCCGCGCCGCTCCCGGATTCTCCCGTCGAGTACGACAACATCGCCACCCGTGGCTCCACGCCGAACCTGGCCGCGGTGGCCGCCGAGGAGATGGCGATATCGGCCAGCTGCTCGGAGGTCGGATCGGGGACCACCGCGCAGTCGCCATAGGCGAGCACCCTGTCGGCCAGACACATCAGGAACACGCTGGAAACTGTCGCGACGCCGGGGGTGGTCTTGATGATCTCGAACGACGGCCGGATGGTGTGGGCCGTCGTGTGCGCGGCGCCGGAGACCATGCCGTCGGCGATGCCCTTGTGGACCATCATGGTGCCGAAATACGAGATGTCGGTGATGGTTTCGCGGGCCCGCTCGATGGTCATGCCCTTGTGTGCGCGCAGCTCGGTGTACTCAGCGGCGAAATCTTCCAGATACTCCGAAGTCGCCGGGTCGAGCACCTGCGCGGCGGCGATGTCGACGCCGAGTTCGGCGGCACGGGCACGGATCGACGCCTCGTCGCCGAGAATGACGAGGTCGGCGATCTTGCGTTGCAGCACTCGGCCCGCTGCGCGCAGGATGCGGTCGTCGCTGCCCTCGGGCAGCACGATGCGCTTGCGGTCGGCGCGGGCCCGCTCGATCAGCTGGTACTCGAACATCTGCGGCGTTACCACCGAGCTGCGCGGAACGTCGATGCGCCGCAACAACTCCGGAGCGTCGACCCGCTGCTCCATCAGGGCGAGGGCGGTGTCGACCTTGCGCGGGCTGCCCGTCGCCATCCGGCCGCGAGTCCGGTAGGCGGCGCTCGCGGTGTCGTAGGTGCCGAGCTCGGTGGTGAGGATGGGCAGCTTCGGCTCGAGACCTGCCATCAGTCGCGCGACCGCGGGATGCGGCAGCATGCCGCCGTTCATGATGATGCCCGACAGCGACGGAAAGCCCGCTGCCTCATGCGCGTTCACCACACTGAGCAGGACATCCGAGCGGTCGCCCGGCGCGATGACAACGACGCCTTCGACGAGGCGCTCCAGAATGTGCTCGGCCGTCATGCCGCCGACCATGACCTTCAGCGCCTCGCGTTGCAGCAATTCCGGGTCGCCGCTGTACATTTCGCCGTCGATCGCGGTACACAGCTCGGCCATGGTCGGCGAGATCAGCAGCGGAACTTCGGGCAACGTCCAGGACGGCACATCGAAGCCCTGCAACGCGGAACACACCTCGTCGAGCTGGGTCGGCTCGCAACGGTTGGCGATGATCGCGACCAGCTGCGCGTGCTCGAGCGCCAGCTCGCTCACGCACAGATCGACGAGATGGTGCACCTCGTCCGCGGTGCGGCCGGAGCCACGGACCACCAGTAGCACCGGGGCGCCGAGGTTCACGGCGATCCTGGCGTTGAAGCGCAGCTCGCTCGGGCTTGCCACATCGGTGTAGTCGCTGCCGACCACAACCACCGCGTCACACACCTTGGCGACCTCGTGGAAGCGCATCACGATCTCGCTGATGGCGGCATCAGGGTCGGCGTGCACCTGTTCGTAGGTGACGCCGGTGGCCTGCGCGTAGTCGATATCGGCCGTGCTGTGCTCGAGCAGCAACTCGAGGATGTAGTCCGGCTCGGTGGTCGAGCGGGTGATGGGCCGGAAAACCCCCACCCTGGCGGCGGTCGCGCACAGCATCTGGAGCACCCCGAGCGCCACCGTCGATTTTCCGGTGTCACCCTCCGGGGACGCGATATACACAGCGGACGGAGCAAAATCGGCCATACGCGCGAGCTTAGTGGCCACAGAACCCGCTCTTGGTCGGGCCGAGTGCCTCATCCATGGCCATGGGTGATCTCACGTATCCGATGTCGCGTCAGGATAGAACCTGTTCAGGACCGGTGCTCTCACATGCTCAGGGGCATCGAGCCCATCGAGCAGGCGCTCCGCGTAATCGCGGCTGATTTGAGATTCCCCCCGTCGAGGGTCTGGGGTTCTCTCCTTGTGACCTAACCCGCTCTGCGCGACACCCGCGCGGGAAGCCAGCTCCGACTGGGCCAAACCCTGACTCTTGCGTGCGGCCAGGAACCACGCTCAGCGAGGGCGGCCTGGCTCAGCGAGGGCGGCCTGGCTCAGCGAGGGCGGCCTGGCTCAGTCCTTCGCTTATAGTCCCGGCATGGCTGAGCAGTTCCCGAACCGGCAATGGGGTTCGCGCACCAATGTTATTTCCCGCGCCGCGAACAAGTTCGCCGCGACCGAGCCCGGTTCGTGGTTCATCCGCAAGATCACGCCGCTGGATCGCGCGCTGCTCGAACGCACCGACGCCAAGTACACCGTGCTCGGCCCTATCGGCGCCCCTGTCATCCTGCTGACCAGCATCGGCCGCAAGTCCGGCGAGCCACGCACCCAACCGCTGCTCTACGTGCACGACGGCGACACCTTGTATGTGATCGGCAGCAACTTCGGCCGGGCCGAGCACCCCGCCTGGACGGGGAACCTGCTGGCGAACCCGCAGGCCACCGTTGCCATCGCGGGCGAACGCATCCCCGTCCGAGCCACACCGGTCGCCGATACCGACAAGGACGCGGTCTTCGCCCGCTTTGTCGAACTCACCGGCGCGTACGACGCCTACCGCTCCCGCACGACCCGCGAACTGCGCATCTTCGCACTCACCCGCGCCTGAGATATATCGTCGCTCAGCCGAGCGCGCGCAGGCGGGGAGCCAGGTCGCGCTGGAAGAGGTCGAGGAAGCGGCGCTGGTCGTGGCCGGGGGCGTGGAAGACCAGGTGGTTGAGGCCCGCGTCCAGATAGGGCTTGATGAGGTCGACGGTCTGGTCCGGATCGCTCGCGACGATCCAGCGCTTGGCGATCTGATCGATCGGCAGCGCGTCGGCGGCCGCTTCCATTTCGATCGGATCGGTGATGCTGTGCTTCTGCTCAGGGGACAGCGACAGCGGCGCCCAGAAGCGGGTGTTCTCCAGTGCCAGTTCGGGATCGGTGTCGTAGGAGATCTTGATCTCGATCATCCTGTCGATATCGTCGACGGTGCGCCCCGCCTTCGCGGCGCCCTCGGCGACGGCGGGCATCAGCTTCTCGGTGTAGAGCTCCATGCCCTTACCGGAGGTGCAGATGAAGCCGTCACCGGCGCGGCCTGCGTAGCGGGCCACCAACGGGCCGCCCGCGGCGATATAGACGGGGATGCCGCCCTTGGGGACGTCGTAGATCGAAGCGCCGACCGTGCGGTAGTACTGGCCGTCGAAGTCGGTGCGCTCGCCGGTCCACAGCGCGCGCATCAGATCGACCGCTTCGCGCAGGCGGGCGAAGCGCTCCTTGAATTCCGGCCATTCGCCGGTGTACCCGGTGGCGATCTCGTTGAGCGCCTCCCCCGAGCCGACACCGAGCATGATCCGATCCGGATACAGACAACCCATGGTCGCGAAGGCCTGCGCGACCACAGCGGGGTTGTAGCGGAAGGTCGGGGTCAGCACGGAGGTACCGAGCTGGATACGCTTGGTGCGCTCGCCGACCGCGGCCATCCAGACCAGCGAGAACGGCGCGTGCCCGCCCTTGTGCCGCCAGGGCTGGAAGTGGTCGCTCACGGTGGCACTGTCGAGACCGTGTTCCTCGGCGAGCACCGCGATCTCGACCAGCTCGCGGGGACCGAACTGCTCTGCTGATGCCTTGTACCCGAGCTTGAGCTCACCCATGTGCGCCACTCCTGTCGCCTAGCTGCCACGGTTCGTGTGCGGGCATTCCCGCACACCGTTTCGGCCGTATCAACGCTGCGTCATCGCGCTGTAGTCCGCCTCAGCGACCGCAGCGCCGCACGACGGCGCGACGCTCGGCCGCCATGCCGAGCGGACTTCCGCCGACCGACGGCCGCACTGCGCACACGTTTCACACGACCGCCTTCGACCATAGTCAGCGACGCTCGCCGGTGCGTGAAGGGTCGCACCGAACCGGTCGGTCCCCACGTTCGCGCCGATTAGCGGACAATCAACTGGTGACCGCCATCGATGAACCCATCCTGTCCTATCTCACCGATATGGACGGCGTGCTTGTGCACGAGGACCATATGATCCCCGGCGCGGACAAGTTCCTGGCGGAGCTGCGCTCCAACAAGATCCCGTTCCTGGTGCTAACCAACAATTCGATCCGCACACCGCGCGACTTACAGGCACGGCTGCGCCACACCGGACTGGACATCCCACAGGAAGCGATCTGGACCTCGGCACTGGCCACCGCGACCTTCCTCAACGACCAGCGCCCCAACGGAACCGCCTATGTGGTCGGCGAATCCGGGCTCACCACCGCGCTGCACGAGATCGGCTACGTCCTCACCGACAGCGACCCCGACTACGTCGTACTCGGCGAAACCCGCACCTACTCCTTCGAGGCGATCACCACCGCGATCCGTCTCGTCGACCGCGGCGCGCGTTTCATCGCGACCAACCCGGACGCGACCGGCCCCTCCCGTGACGGCCTATTGCCCGCCACCGGCTCGGTCGCCGCCCTGATCACCCGCGCGACAGGCCGCGATCCCTACTACGTCGGCAAGCCGAACTCACTGATGATGCGCTCGGCGCTACGCCGCATCGGCGCCCACTCCCAGTCCACCGTGATGATCGGCGACCGAATGGACACCGACGTCATCTCCGGCCTCGAAGCAGGCATGCGCACCATCCTCGTCACCACCGGCATCTCCACCCGAGCCTCCGTGGAGCAGTACCCCTACCGCCCGACCCTGGTAGTCGACTCCGTCGCCGACCTGGTCGGCCGCACCGGCACCCCCTTCGACTAGCCGACACCAACCGCGCGAGCGGCACACCACCGAGCGTGCCACTCGACGGTTGCCACAGTCGTGTCCGTCCTGAGATGCGTTCGGGGCGATCAGGATTCGGTGGCGGCGATCGCGTCGAGGGCAGCCGCCAGCTTGGTCAAGGCGTCGACGGTCGAGGCGAGTTGTTCAACGCCGAGTTCGGCTGTGAGGCGGTCGGCGAGGACGGCGTGCTGAGGATTGATGCGCGCTATCGCGGCGCGGCCCGCGTCGGTGACCATGACCAGTTTCGCGCGGCGATGGGCCGGGTTCGGGCGATATTCGGCGAGTCCCTTGTCCACCAACAGATCCGCTATGCGCTGCACGCTCTGGCGGGTGATGCCCATCTCCCTGGCGATGCCCGCCACCGGAAGCGGTTCGCGCAGCACCGCGCCGAGCACCTGCCACCAGGCCGCCGTAATGCCCGCCGGCCGCGCCATTTCCTCCGCGATGGCGAGGAATTGGCCGTTGAGCCGGAAGGTGGTGATCGCGGCGGAGCTGAAGAGCTCTTGTTCGGGTGTGTCACTCATACCGTGAAATCGCCTCTCAGTGGGACGCCCCCGCCATCTGCGCCTCGTACTCGGCCAGGACCGCGTAGCCCGCCGGATCACTGTGTGCGTAAAGCCGATACCAGCCGTCGAGCACATGCGGCTCGTACACCCCGAGCCTGCGCAATACCTCGCGGGCGAACTCGAAAGGCGCGGTCGCGCTCGCGGTGATCAGATCGCCGTCGGTCACCGCTGGTTCGTTCAAGTAGCGGTCGCCACCCGAATATCCGCTGTAGGCAAGGTATTCCGCGACATTGCTGGTGTGCGCACGAGTGTCGAGCAGACCCTCCTTCGCCAGTCCGAAAGTCGCACCGCAGATGGCCGCGACCGGAACGCCCGCGTCGAGGAACTCCCTCGCCTTGCGCGCGAACGGAACGAGTTCGCCGGAGTCCCAGGTTTCCGCGCCGGGCAGGATCAGCATCGCGCTGTCCGCGGGGGCGAGGTCGGCGAGCGCCACATCCGGCACGATCCGCATTCCACCCATGGTGGTGATCGGTTCCAACGTCGGCCCGACAGTCTCGACCTGGAACTTGCCGGGCTCCTTGTGCCAAGTCTGCTTGTTGATATGCGCGGTAGCGGCACCCACCTCCCAGTCGGCGAGAGTGTCGTAAACGGCCATGTGCACTGTCTGCGTTCCCATGACAGTATCCTGTCATGTTTGACAGGATACTGTCAATTGCGCGATCGAAGAGCCGCCTCCGAGTCGCTCAGTCGGTGCGCTCGATCTCCGCGAGGTGAGCGATATTGGCTTGATCTTCAGAGGCAGAGCTCGGGTCCGCCCCGAACCAGGCGTCGAGAATCTCCGTCAACACCGCACTCGAGGTCGTACGCAGGCTCAGCGCGAGAACATTCGCGTCGTTCCACCTGCGCGCACCGGCGGCGGTGAAGGCATCGGCGCACAACGCGGCCCTGATACCGGCCACCTTGTTCGCGGCGATGGACGCACCGGTTCCGGTCCAGCAGCAGACGATGCCCTGTTCGGCCCGCCCGGCGGCGACATCGCGCGCCGCCGCCTCACTGGCCCAGGCCCAATCGTCGCGCTCGGTCGCCGATAGCGCGCCGTGCACAACCGGCTCCAGCCCACGCCTGCGTAGCTGCTCGACCAGCTCCTCGGCCACCCCGACACGTTCGTCCGCCGCCACCGAAATTTGCATATGTCCAGGGTAAGGGCCCGGCGTTGCGAGCACAGCAGGTCGGCGAACAGGACACCGTCGTAGCGCTTCGGCGCGACGAGGCCCCGCTCGCCGAACGGAACTCAGCTCAGCGCGTGGTCCAGATCGTCGAGGAGGTCCTCGACGTCCTCGAGGCCGACCGAGATGCGAACGACACCGTCGGTCAGACCGATGGTGGCGCGCCCCTCCGGGCCCATGGCACGGTGGGTGGTGGTGGCCGGGTGGGTGATCAGAGACTTGGAGTCACCGAGGTTGTTGGAGATGTCCACGATGCGCAGTCGGTTGAGCACCTCGAAGGCGCGCTTCTTGCCTTCCCCCTCGGGCGAGTTCAGCTCGAAAGTGACCACCGTGCCGCCACCGCTCATCTGCTCGGCGGCGAGCGCGTGCTGCGGATGTGACTCCAGGAAGGGGTATTTCACCCAGCTGACGGATTGGTTGCCCTCGAGGAACTTCGCGATGCGCAGCGCGGATTCGGTCGAATGACGCACCCGCAGCGGCATCGTCTCCAGCCCCTTGAGCAGCGTCCACGCATTGAACGGGCTCAGCGCGGGACCGGTATGGCGCATCAGATTTTTCACCGGGCCGTCGATGTAGTCGTGCTCGCCGAGAATCGCGCCACCGAGCACGCGGCCCTGGCCGTCGATGTGCTTGGTGCCGGAATATACGACGACGTCGGCGCCGAGTTCGAAGCCGCGCTGCAGCAGCGGGGTGGCGAAGACGTTGTCCAGCACCACCTTCGCGCCCGCCGCGTGCGCGAGCTCGGTGACCCTGCGCACGTCGACCAGCGTCTGCATGGGGTTGGCCGGTGTCTCGAAGAACACCGCCTGGGTTGGCACCGACAGCGCCTGCTCCCACTGGTCGAGGTCGTCGCCGTCTACGAAGACGGTCTCGATACCCCAGCGCGGCAGAATCTCATTGCACACCACGAAGCAGGAGCCGAACAGACTGCGCGCGGCCACAAGTCGATCGCCCTTCGCCAGTAGCGCACCCAGCGCGGTGAAGACCGCGGACATGCCGCTCGCCGTCGCGAAGCAGGCTTCGGCGCCGTCCATCAGACGCAGCCGCTCTTCGAACATGGCGACCGTCGGGTTGCCGTAGCGCGAGTAGACGAAGTGTTCGACCTCGCCGGTGAAGGCGGCCTCGGCGGCCTCGGCACTCTCATAGACAAAGCCGGAGGTCAGGTACAGGGCCTCGGTCGTCTCCTCGAAACCGGAGCGGCGCAAGCCACCTCGCACACCGAGGGTCGCGGGACCGACGCCTTCGGGCAGCGGCTTGTCGAAGGACCCGCCGGTGATCACGACTGCCGCCAGGGGAGTCCGATGGCACGCCAGCCGGAACCGCCGCGATGGCCGGTGGCGTCGAGGCCGCCCTCGAAGCCCTCGAGCACGTTGTAGGACGGTTCGATCCCGAGGCCGGTCGCGAGGTTCGCGGCATGCGCGGAACGCTGGCCGGAGCGACACAGGAACACCACGGGGGTTTCCTTGCCGCGGCCCTCGAGGGCTTCGGTCAGCTGCTGCTCGAACGCGCTGTTTCGGGTGCCGGTGCCGTCGACCCACTCGATCAGCACGGTCGGCCGCTCGATCGAGGTGGTGTCGGGAACGCCGACGAAGCGCCATTCGGCTTCGGTGCGCACGTCGACGAGGACGGCTTCGGGGTTGTCCCGCAATAACTCCCATGCCTGCTGCGGGGTGATGTCACCGGCATAACTCATGTGGACCTCCTGTGAATCCGCTCTTGCCGCACCTGGGTTTCGGTGCGCGGCCAGGTCGTCACCCGGAGCACCCCGCCGCGGAGGAGGGTTGCCGACCAGCAAGCCGGGGCTTGACGCTGATTCTCATGACCTGGTTCTGAGATTGCCTGGGCGGGGGTCGCCCTGTCAAACACCAGTTCACGACATGGGACGCATCAACCGCAGATGAGCCAGCCGTCGCCGGATCGCGTCAGATTCCAGGTAGCGGGCGTCTGTTTGCCGTCGACATCAGTGGTGACCGTGACCTTCGCCCTGTCACCGTCGACCATCGGATTCTCGATTTTGGTTATCTCGACCGACTTTCCGGTTTCGAGGCCACCGAGCTGAACTGTCAGCGACGACTTCCCCTCGTCGAATCCCTCGCATGCCACACCGGGCGGCGGCGTGATCTCGGAACGGCCGCGCGCATCCGCGTAGTTGCGAACCGCCGCCGCGATGCGGTCGGCTTCTGTGACATTTTTCTCAGCGGGGGTCAGCAGCCCGCCGAGCACGATCGCGACGATCACGACGACCGCGACCACCGCGGCCGCGATGAACGGCCACGCCGAGCGGGAGTCGGTCTGATCGATCTCGATAACGTCGTCGCCTTCGGCGGCCTGCTGGTCGGTCATGTCCACATGATCCCTGGTCGGCGGGGTTATCCGGCGGCCGCCCCCGAACTCGGCGACACGCCACCGATGATCAGCGTCACGTCCTGGTGTGCGACCGTTATCTCGGGGCACACAGTGGGTACGCAACGATGGACTGGCCCGAGAGGGATCCGGCCGGTCACCGCACCGGCGCGGGTGACCCATCGCAACACCGATAGAATCGCGAGACTGCGGCCTGCTGTCATAGCCGATAGGCCAGCGAGCCACTGCGCCGAGTTAGCCTAGGCTAAGACTGACGCCATAAACTGTTTTCGACCATAAGGTGCGCGTAAGAGATGACCGAACAGAGTGCAGCGACCCGCCCGCTCCGCATCGCGATCGTGGGTGCGGGGCCGGCCGGTATCTACGCCGCTGACGCATTGATGAAGTCCGATGCGGAAGTGTCGATCGACTTGTTCGAGCGTATGCCTGCCCCCTTCGGGCTGATTCGCTACGGCGTCGCGCCGGACCATCCGCGCATCAAGGGCATCATCACCGCCCTGCACAAGGTGCTCGACAAGCCGCAGGTTCGCCTGCTCGGCAACATCGACTACGGCACCGACATCACCCTCGACGACCTGCGCACCTTCTATGACGCGGTCATCTTCTCCACCGGCGCCAACGCCGACAGGGCGCTGGAGATCCCCGGCATCGGCCTGGACGGCAGCTACGGCGCCGCGGACTTCGTCTCCTGGTACGACGGGCACCCCGACGTGCCGCGCACCTGGCCGCTGGAGGCCGAGAAGGTCGCCGTGCTCGGTGTCGGCAATGTCGCGCTCGACGTGGCGCGGGTGCTGGCCAAGACCGGCGACGAACTGCTGCCCACCGAGATCCCGCCGAACGTCTACGAGGGCCTCAAGGCAAACAAGGCGATCGAGGTCCACGTGTTCGGCCGCCGCGGTCCGGCCCAGGCGAAGTTCACCCCGCTGGAACTCCGCGAGCTGGACCATTCCCCGACCATCGAGGTCATCGTCGCTCCGGAAGACATCGACTACGACGAAGGCTCCGAGGCCGCGCGCAGGCACTCCAAGCAGGTCGACATGATCTCGAACACCCTCGAGCAGTGGGCCATCCGCGACGCGGGAAACCGGCCGCACCGGCTGTTCCTGCACTTCTTCGAGTCCCCCACCGAGATCATCGGCGAGAACGGCCAGGTCGTCGGCCTGCGTACCGAGCGGACCCAACTCGACGGCACCGGCAACGTCAAGGGCACCGGCGTGTACAACGACTGGGATGTGCAGGCCGTGTACCGCGCTGTCGGCTACCTGTCGCAGAACCTCACCAACCTGCCGTTCGACGACCAGGCAGGCACCGTGCCCAACGAGGCCGGTCGCGTGATCGGCGACGAGAACGCGGACGGCGCCGAGCGTTACCTGCCCGCCACCTACGTCACCGGGTGGATCAAGCGTGGCCCGGTCGGCCTGATCGGCCATACCAAGGGCGATGCCAACGAGACCGTGGCCTGCCTGCTCGACGACAGCACGAACTTCACCCCCGCTGCCGAGCCGGAGCTGGACGCGGTGACCACGTTCCTCGAGGGCAAGGGCATCCCGTTCACCACCTGGCAGGGCTGGTACCGCCTCGACGCGCACGAGCGCGCACTCGGCGAGCCCGAGGGCCGCGAGCGGGTCAAGGTCGTCGAGCGGGAAGACATGCTGCGGGCCAGCGAGCCGAACAAGGTCTGATCGTCGCGGATGGGGAGGCGGAAAGTCCGACACTGAGGCATTCTGTACACGTGTTCGATGCCCACCTCCACATCTTCGACCCGCGGTTCCCGCTGGCCGAGAACGAGGGTTACCTGCCCGACCCCTTCACCATCGCCAACTACCGAAAGCGCATGTCGCGCTACGATATCGGCGGTGGTGCCGTGGTCAGCGGCTCCTTCCAGGGCAGCGACCAGACCTATCTCGAGGCCGCGCTCGCCGAGCTGGGTGACGGCTGGGTCGGCGTGACCCGCCTCGATCTCGACGCCACCGACGAGGAGATCATCGAACTCGACCGCATCGGCGTGCGCGCGCTGCGCTTCAATCTCAAGCGCGCCGCCGCCGACATCACCGGCATGACTCTGCAGGCGCTGCGCGCCCACGAGCTTGTCGGCTGGCACGTCGAGGTCTACATCGACGGCCAGATGCTCGGATCACTCCAGCCCGTCATCTCCAAACTCCCCGCCCTCTCCATCGACCACCTCGGCATGTCGGCGGAGGGCCTGCCGTACCTGCTCGACCTGGTCGACCGCGGCGCCCGGGTGAAGGCAACGGGCTTCGGTCGCGTCGCCATGAACGTCGCCGACACGCTGCGGCGCATTCACGCCGTGAACCCGGAAGCCCTCATGTTCGGCACCGATCTTCCCGGAACCAGGGCGGGCCGCCCGTTCATGGATTCCGACGTGGACCTGATCTGCGATGTGGTCGGCACCGACATGTCCAAGGTCCTCGAAGACAACGCCCGAGCCTTCTACCGCCTCCCGGCACGAGCGCGTACGATCCCCGAACCCCCACTCCCCACCACACCGATATTCCGATCGGATCAACCGACGTTGCCGCTGCGCCGAGTCGAACGTCTCGAACGCGAAGTGCCGGACACGATTCCGTTCCCGATCGTCGAATAGTCCACACCGGTAGCTACGGCGATGACTGAACTCGCCGCCGACACGAACTGATTGCGAACCGGCAGCTGGAGCTCCCAGCTCGCTTGCCGAGGACCCGGCTTTTGCCAGCACAGCATCAGTTGCTGAAGGTTTGCTGAATCAGACCTCCGAGCCGTCGGATGTTTTTAGAGGAAAGTCTTGCCATAAAAGTGGACGCTTGATATGTTCCCTCCGTCACCATCTATACCTGACTGTGACTTCCCCCTCATGCCTAGGATTCCGGCGGCTGAGGGGTGCTCGAACATGCTCACAAAGGAGATTCATTATGGGTTCGTTGAGCGACCTAATCGGCGCATTGATTCCGGCCCTGGGTTCCGCTGTCGCAGGTGATGGCCTGTGGGCCGTCTTCCTCGGCTCGCTCGGAAATATCGTTAAGTAAAGAAAAACCAAGAAGTCAGGAGAAACACATGGGATCGCTCATCGATATTCTGGGCCTCGGAACGGCTAGCGCCGGCTCGATCGGGACCACGCTCATTAATGCGCTCGTCAGCCTCAGCGGTGGCACACCCGCTCCCGGAAAATAATCCGGTAATCAATGGTCGGGGGTTCATCCGGATCTTCGGATGGACCCCCGAATTGATGTCATAACCACTCGGGCGATTCCAGGAGACTGATCTGTTGCGCGGCTTTGCATATCTGGTGGCATACCTATCGGCATCCGCAATGCTGTGGGTTCTCGCCGCGCCGACCGCATCCGCCTCCGCGGCGTGGCTGGTGAGTCGAACTTCCAAGCCCGGCCAGTTGGTTGAAATCAGTGTGTACTCGCCGTCCATGGATCGCGCGATACCGCTACAGGTGCTGCGTCCGAGGAACACGGATCTACCGGCTCCGACGTTGTATCTGCTCAACGGCGCGGGCGGCGGCCAGGATGCCGCGACGTGGCTGGCGCGCACCGACGCGGCCGCGTTCTTCGCCGACAAACAGGTCAATGTCGTGATCCCGATGGAAGGCGCGTTCAGCTACTACACCGATTGGCAGCAGGTCGATGAGGGCCTGGCCGCGAAGCTGGGCAACAACGGCAAGAATATGTGGTCGACCTTCCTCACCGAGGAGTTGCCACCGGTGATCGACGCCGCGTTCGCGACGACCCGCGTCAACGCCATAGCGGGCATATCCATGGCGGGCACTTCGGTACTCGATCTCGCGATCACATCGCCCGAGCTCTACCGCAGCGTCGCCGCGTACAGCGGCTGCGCGATGACGAGTGACCCCATCGGGCAGGCGATCATCACCCTCGTCATCAGCCTCGGCAAGGGAAACGCGAAGAATATGTGGGGTCCGACCGGCGGCGATGGCTGGCGCGAACACGACCCGTACCTGCACGCGGACCGTCTGCCGAACATTCCGATGTACATATCCAGCGGGTCCGGATTGCCCGGCATGCACGACACCCTTGCCGATCCCAGCGTGAGTGAGGACACCCGGCTACTGGCGAACCAGGTGATACTCGGCGGCGGTATCGAATCGGCGACGAACTATTGCACCGCCGAACTCGCCGAGCGGACCCACGAACTCGGCCGCACCAATATCACCTATGACTTCCGCTCGGTAGGCACCCACTCGTGGAGCTACTGGCAGGACGACCTGCACAAGTCGTGGCCGATGCTCGCGGCGGCGATCGGACTGTAAGGCGCTCTCGCGCCTCAGTCGCGACGCGCGCCGATCGCCTCGGACAGCTCGTGAAACGCCCGCACCAGCAGGTCGCCGTAATGCTCGGGGTCCGGCATCATCGCGGAATCGACACTGTATGAGATCACGAGTTCTTCGCCCTGCGAGGTGATCAGGTGACGCAGGCCGTCGCCGTCCATGATCGGAAGCACCCCGAATACGCTGACCACCGGCGCACCGAGGAATTCGAGCCGCTCGCTCACCGGCGGCACATTGCTGATCGTGGTGTTGGTCAGCGGCACCGTCTCGACGTCGTCGAAAACCCGCTGCGACCTGGCCCAGCCTGCCAACCGCAGCAGCCACGCGGGAGAGGTCTGCACGCGAGACTCCTTGCGGATCACCGCGTCGTCGGCGTAGCGATGCTTTTCGTGCCCCGCGGAAATCCGGATCTCGCGCAGGCGGTCCAGCGGGTCGGTGCTATCGGTATGCAGGTCAACCGACATCTGGCAGAGCTGATTCACCGAATTCCATTGTGCGATACCGCGCATCGAAATCGGGACCATGGCGGCGAGCGACGCGGTCGGTGCCTCGTCCTGCTCGGCCAGGTAGGTCGAGAGCGCGCCGGACACCACGGTCAACATGAGGTCGTTGACGGTAATACGTTCGGCGAACGCGTTTTTCGCGTCGAGCACCGCCCGCAGCGGAATGGCAACCAGGTCGAAGGTGAGGTCGGGACCGACACGGCGATTGAAGCGGGTGGCGGGCCGAAGGGCGATCGGTTCACAGATCGCGTTCGCCGCGGCGCGTGCTGCCACCGTTTTCGCGGCCGAGCGGGTGCGAATCAGCCCCCCGGCGAAGCGTGCGCACCGATAGGGAAGGACGCCGACGGCGCGAATCAGGGCGGCCGAGGCGGACCATGCACGGCCATCGACGACAGGGACGGACGGCGGGAGGCCCCTGCCGCCGAACAACATCAGCTCCAGTTCCCGAGTGGCGACACCGTCGCCGACGCTGTGATGAAACTTCAGTACGACGATCGTCACCGCGGAATTTCCTGGAAAGCCGACAACTTGTTCGAAGATGTGGATCTCCCACGGCGGCCGCGAAAGATCCATTCGCGTCGACGCGATATCACCGATCTGTCGCCGAACGTCGGGCCAATCGAGCAGTTCCGGCCCGCTGACCCGCACGTGATCACTGCTGTCGAAACCGGAATCGGGCACCCAGTACGGCAGATCGATATCCCCTGACATCCGCTCTAGCCGCCGATGAAAAAGCTTCGAGCATCCGAGACGATCCCGCACCCAGGCCCGCACCTGCTCCGAACTCGGCGACACAGCCCCGTCTGCGGATGGGTCGAATACGTAGGCCGCGACAATATTCGAAGGATGCCGCTCGAACTCGTCGTAGACGAACACGGCGTCGCGTGGCGTCAATTGTTCGGCGGTGACGCGAAATCCGGCCTCGGCGGCAGTGACCACCTTCGTATTCATACTCACTAACTCCTGCTTCACATCAGTAATGTGATATGCCTATTACTTCGAATCGAAGGCATCGAGACGCTCCTGTTACCTTACTCGTTGCTAGCAAACTATGTTTGCTGAGGCATCCATCAACCCGCGCTCGGCGCGGAAAACGCGCCTGGGCTAGGTCAGGATTACGCCGGCGAGCCAGACTCCGGAGGCAAGCAGCGCACCGAAAAGCTCGATGAGCATGGAAAGTCCGACGCCTTTGAGCGCGTGAACTGTCGCCTGCCAAGCCTTTTGGTGCTCACGCAGCCGATGGAATTCCGAAAGATAGACGCCGAGAACGAATCCCACGAACAGGCCGACGATCGGGATGACGAAGAAACCGACGATCCCAAGGACCGCGCCGAAGAACAGGGCCCGATTGGAGACCCCCGCGTCCTTCATCTTCCGACCGGGCCAGGTGTATTTGATGATGCCGGAGAGCACCAGGAACACCGTGCTGACAGCGAAGACGGTCCAGGCGGTGGCGCCGCCTTCGACGAAGGCCCAGACCGCGATGGCACCGAAGATCAGAATGACCCCGGGCAGGATGGGGACGATAATCCCAAGCAACCCGACGAGAATTACGAGGCCGATCAGTACTAAAAACCACCCCTGGCTTGCGTACGTTTCCACTGGTGAAGCCTATAGCCGACCGTCGCCGTGCGCGAGATAGCCAGCTGGCGCCCAGGCGGGCGACGCTCAGGGAGGCGGAGGTAACCCGGTGAGGCGAGAATCGGCCATTCACCACTGCGGAAACGCTGCGATTCAAGCGGATTGGGTGCGGGCACCGAGTTCCAAGAACGTGCCGCCGCATGACAGTTGATGCCGCCCACGACGAACAAATCCGGCTTGGTCTTCGCTCACCTCGTGGACACCTCAGGCAATCGACTCGCTATCGTCACCCGCCACCGGCGGCCTAAGCCCTAGTAGTGGTGCGTCGTGATGCGGCACACCACCCCGCGAAGTGCGAATGAAGGCGGCCGGTTCGTCGGTGCCCAGGGCGGCAGGCAGGCGCACTGTCTTATCACTGATATCGGCAAACTTGTTGAGGCGCAGGCAGTCACGAAGCTTCGCACCGAGAACGGCAGGTCACGGGGACGGCACCGAGCGATTCGACCGACACGCTCTCAGGTCGCCTGATCGGTCTTGCGCGGCCTGCCCCTGCTCTATTTCGGGTCCACGTAGCATGCGCCGAGAACCTGTTGCCAGCCGACAACAGGTCCGCGTTCCCGCGACCATATCTGACATTCCGCTAAGCATCAGCTACTACTATCGCCGTGGGTGCCATGCCAGGAGGCCACGGCGCAGTAGAGCAGTCGGACATCACAGTGAAAGGGAAATTTCATGCAGCGATCCAGTCTCTACCGTGCGCTCGCAGTCACCGCGACCGCCGTCGTCGGCGCGCATCTCATAGCCGGGGGCACTGCGTCGACACAGCCGTGGGCCGGTAGCGGTAGCGCCGAGCAGTTCACCCTTGCCGCAGACAAGTCGGGGCACCGATGGGCGTCCGCCGCGTCCGCCACCATAACGCCCGGGGTGCAGACCAACACCCAGGGTGCGAGACAGTGCACGGCGAACTACACCTTCGTCGACGATGCCGGCAACGTGTACCTCGGTCAGGCCGCGCACTGCGCAGGTACGGGTATCGGCAACCTGAGCGACCCCGACGGCTGCACCGCCGACAGTCTCCCCCTCGGCGCCGAGGTAACCTTCAACCGCGGCGGCCTACCGATGTCCCCGGGTGAGTTCGTCGGCACCGGTCATCTGGTCTATAGCAGCTGGCTGGCCATGCGGCAGAACGGCGAGCAGGACCGCAATACCTGCGCCTACAACGATTTCGCGTTGGTGAAGGTCGCCCCCGAGGACGTCGGAAAGGTCAACCCGAGCGTGCCGTACTGGGGTGGTCCCGTCGGCATAAACCTCACAGGAACCGGCATCGGTGACCGCGTTTACGGTTACGGCAACTCCGCCCTGCGGTTCGGAATCGCCGAACTGTGCCCTCGTATCGGCCAGAGCAAGGCCAACGGGCTTGTTGCCGCCGGCTGGACACACGCGCTGACCGTGGCCATGCCAGGGATACCCGGCGACAGCGGCAGTGCCTTCCTCGACCGCAACGGCTATGCCCTCGGCACGCTGTCGACTCTGGGCATCGGTTTGCCGATCGTCAACAACATCGGTGACATGAGCCACGAACTTGCTTACGCCCAGGCACATTCCGGCATCTCGGGAATCTCGCTGGTCCTCGGCACCGAACCGTTCGACCCGAACCGCTGAGAGGAGTTCCGCGCCGTTTTACCCCTTATCTCCGGAGACCTGGGCACGCGCGGAAATCGGGCCGATGCCTTGGCAATCACCACAGACCTCCTGATCGTGGCGCATTGCCATTCGACGTTATTGTCGTACTGTCAATACAGCCTCCTGGCCACTGTCCGGAGGACGCACAGCGGGATCAACGACGAACCGAGGTAGGGCGTGAGCACACCAACCACCGCCACCAAGCAGGGCCCGCTCGCGGGCATCAAGGTCATCGAGCTGGCCGGTATCGGACCGGGGCCGCACGCGGCGCTGCTGCTCGCCGACCTCGGCGCCGACGTGGTGCGGGTACAGCGCCCCAACCTGCTCCCCGGCTTCATGGAGCGGCCGCAGTGGCGTGGGCGCACCATTGTCGAGGCGAATCTTAAGGATCCGGCCGACATCGAGAAGGTGCTCGGGCTTGTCGAGAAGGCCGATGTCCTGATCGAGGGCTTCCGGCCTGGTGTCACCGAGCGCATGGGTCTCGGACCGGAGGCCACACTGGCACGCAACCCCGGTCTGGTCTACGGCAGGATGACCGGCTGGGGTCAGGACGGCCCGCTGGCCGAGCGCGCGGGCCACGACATCAACTACATCTCACTGACCGGCGTGCTCAACGCGATCGGCCGCAAGGGTGAGCGCCCGGTGCCGCCGCTGAACATGGTCGGCGACTTCGGCGGCGGCTCGATGTTCCTGGTGTTCGGCATCCTGGCGGCGCTCGTCGAGCGGCAGAGCTCCGGCAAGGGACAGGTGATCGACGCGGCGATGATCGATGGCGCGCTTGCCCTTTCCCACATGATCTGGGGCATGCGCGGCATGGGCCTGTGGTCCGACGAGCGCGGCACCAACCTGCTCGATACCGGCATGGCCTTCTACGACACCTACGAGACCTCCGACGGCAAGTACATGGCGGTCGGCGCGATCGAACCGCAGTTCTACGCGGAACTACTGAAGGGCCTCGAGATCGATCCAGCGGGCCTACCGATGCAGATCGACCCGAACGGGCAGGATCAGCTGAAAAAGCTGTTCACCGAGAAGTTCAAGACCAGGACCCGAGA
Source organism: Nocardia arseniciresistens (assembly GCF_046764875.1). Taxonomy (NCBI): domain Bacteria; kingdom Bacillati; phylum Actinomycetota; class Actinomycetes; order Mycobacteriales; family Nocardiaceae; genus Nocardia; species Nocardia arseniciresistens. The sequence continues at coordinate 241,821 of NZ_JBKORD010000004.1, read as the reverse complement.
CGAGTGGGCCGAGATCTTCGACGGCACCGACGCGTGCACCACCCCCGTCCTCACCTTCACCGAGGCCGAGCAGAACCCGCACATCGTGGCGCGCACCGGCCTGATCGAGCTCGACGGCGTCGTCCAGCACGCACCGGCCCCGCGCTTCTCCCGCACCCCGAGCAGCACCCCCACCCCGCCGCCGACGGTGCCGACTCCGTTCGAATCCGTCTGGGCCGACTAGGAATTCATCGGCACCCAGATCGGCGCGACTAATGACGAGTCCAGTCGGGCTGAACGAAGTCGGCTATTCGCGCCTCGGACGGGTCTCGACCGAGTAGGACGACCTCGCGGAACTGCCAGAGCATTGCACCGGTTGGGGCGTGGATCGTCATCTGATCGCCGAGCCGCATCTGAAGCAGGCCGGGGCCTTCCAAGGCGGGTAATGGCGCGTCGTCACGAAGTGCGGATTGGCGCACCGCCTCGCTGGGGTGAACCCATCGGGGCGTGTCGTCGGCGGCCAGTCGAGTGAGATCCACCATGTGGACGGAGTGGATCTCAGCTGGGCTCGGCGTCAGGTCCGTCATATCGGCGAGAACCGCCACGAAGGGCGTGATCACGAATCCCGATGCGGCGGGGAAGTCGTCGAGCCTGCCGAGAAGATCGGCGGGGGTCGCGGTCAAACCGAGTTCCTCGTGCAGTTCACGCAATACGGCCTGCTCGGCGGTTTCACCATCATCGAGTCGACCGCCCGGCAGCGCCCACTGTCCGGCATTGCGGCCACGATAGGCGCGCTTGATCACGATCACCGACGGTCGGCCTTCTGCCTGTCGCACCACGCACAGCAATACGGCAGCGCGACGGATTCCGGGAGCGTCCGGAACTTCGATATAGGGAAACTCGCTCAGCCGCTCGCTCGCGAGCAGGCGGAAGTCATCGACGTTCTCGGGGACACGCGGTCCCGTGGTGGGGCCCATACCGTCGATACTGCCGCACCGCTCCGGCGACGGCGGTCTCAGCGCCCACCCACTGGGCTACTGCCGGATGTTCTCGCGAGCCGCATCTGACACCGCCGTCGGCTTGCGGGTCGGCAGCTGGGGTCAGCGGTCGGCAGCGCGAGCCAGCACAGCCAGCAGCCACCGGCGCGAGCCAGCTTCACCGGCACGAGCCAGCAGTCACCGGCACGAGCCAGCAGCCAGCAGCACGAGTCAGTAGCAGGTGAGCGGCTGGAGTGGGTCGGCCGCTCGGGGGGTCAGCGCTTGATAGGCGGCGGCGATCGACTTGACCGCGAGTTGGAGTTCGGGTTCCGGGTGCGTGAAGGGCAGGCGGAGAAAGCGTTCGAATGCGCCCTGGACGCCGAATCTCGGCCCTGCGGCCAGTAATACGCCGTGGTTGGGGGCCGTTGCGGCGAGTGCGGTGGAGACGGGTGCAGGCAGCTGAGCCCAGACGGACATGCCGCCAGAGCCGGTGGTGACGCGCCAGTCGGGGAGTTCCTCGGCGAGGGTCGCGAGCAGGGCGGCGCGCTGGGAGAGCAGTTGCCCGCGACGGCGGTCGAGGATGGTCTCGGCGTGCTCGAGCAGATAGGTGGTTGCCAGCTGGTCCATCACGGGGGTGCCGAGGTCCACGGTGGAACGGATGCCGAGCAGTTTGGTGATCAGCGCCTGGTTCGTGCGAATCCAGCCGACGCGCAAGCCGCCCCAGAAGGACTTCGAGGCGGAGCCGATGGTGACGATTTCGCTGCCCTTGGCAAAGGCCGCGACGGGCGGTGGCGGGGTGGCGTCGGTCAGGTGCAGGTCCATCATCGACTCGTCGATCACCACGGTCATGCGGGTGTCGCGCGCGATGGCCGCCAATTCCGCGCGGCCCTCCGCGTCGAGCAGCAACCCGGTCGGGTTATTGAAGTCGGGCACCAAATAGGCCAGCGTGGCCGCGGTTTGCCGTGCGGCACTGCGTATTCCGTCGAGGTCCCAACCCGATCCCGGTGTCTCGGGGCGCAACGGCACCGGCACCGGCCGGGCGCCGACATCACGGATCGCCTCGATGGCGTTGGGATAGGTGGGGTGATCGATCAACACCCGGGCCGCGGGCGCGGTGAGCACGTTGAGCAGGAGCCGCAGTCCGTGCTGCGCGCCGAGGGTGATCAGGATCTGGTCCGGCTCGGTGGGCAGGCCGCGCTCGGCATAGCGGCGAGCCACCGCCTCGCGCAGCGCGAGCACGCCGACCGGGTCCATGCCGTGCGTCAGCAGGTACGGCGGAAGTCCTTGCAGTGCAGTCGAATACGCGTCCTGCATCTCCAGCGGCGCGGCCATCGCGGCATAGGTCATGTCGACGGTCGGCAGTTCCGGCTGCGCCATCATCGCCAGAATGCTGCGTGCGGGCCGGGTGCCGTCGTGCTGGATGGCCGGCGGAAGGGCAACGGTGCTGCGTGAACCCTGGCGGCTGATCAGGTAGCCGTGCTCGCGCAGTAGCGCGTAGGTGGAGGTGATGGTCGTGCGGCTGACGCCGATGGTGGTCGCGAGGTCTCGTTCGCTCGGCAGCGCGACACCCAACGGCGCCCTGCCGTCGTGGATGAGCAGCCGGATGCCCTCAGCAAGAGCCAGATACGCCGGGCGCGCGGACCTGCGTGCGTCACCGGTTTCCCCGTTTTCGTCCGCACTGCGCCACTGGCCCAGATCCCGAGCCAAGCTGGCGGCACCGATCACTCTTGTCGACATAAAGTCCAGTATCAACCAAGTGGATATTTAAATGCAAGGCCAGTCGGCGCACGCTGACCGTTATGACCGCAATCGTGACGGTGCTCGTCATCGCATTCTTCACTTACCTCGTGCATCACTTCGCGCCGAACCGGGCGGGAGAAGCCTTCCGGCTGGAACGGTTCCGCGCGCCGGGCCTACTGGCGGACTGGTCTCCCTCGTACTACGAGGACCAGCGTCGATACTCGGATCTGGTCGCCATTTACGGACGCAACGACGTGCCGGATCCCGACCTGCGCGGCGCCGCGATGACACCGGTCGCCGCAGCGCGCGCGAAAGCGGTTCCGACCGAAAAGACCAGTCCAGTCCAGTTGCGCAAAACTGGACTGCCATGCGGAAATATGTCGGCCGCGGGAGGCACACTGACGGTATGAGTGCATCCGTCCGCCCGTCCACCGGGGCGGCGCTCTTCGATACCGCGATCGGGATATGCGCGATCGCATGGAGCGAGGGCGCCGTCATCCGCTTCCAGCTGCCCGAGTCGAACCCAGCCGCCACCCGGGCACGGATCACCCGGCGCGGCAACGGTATTGCCGACGGCGCGCAGATTCCCGAGCAGACACCGACCGGACCGATCGCCGAAGCGATCGCGGGCATTCGCGCCCATCTCGACGGCGGCCTGGACGACCTGCGCTGGATCCCACTGGACACCAGCGCGATTCCCAGCTTTCATCGCGCCGTGTACGAGGTGACCCGAGCTATCGACCCCGGCCACACCCTCACCTATGGACAGGTGGCCGACCGCATCGACGCCCCCGGCGCCGCCCAGGCCGTCGGACAAGCCCTGGGCCGCAACCCGATTCCGCTCATCATCCCCTGCCACCGCGTACTGGCCGCCGACAACGCCCTGACCGGTTTCTCCGCGCCCGGCGGCGTCACCACCAAGCAGCATCTCTTGGAGATCGAACGCACACCCGGTTTCGGCGAACCGACCCTGTTCTGACGCAGACCGATTAGTCCGATCGGCCCACACCGTCTGACCTCTTGAAGCAGCGCCCCAGCTATCAGGAGAAGACACCATGGAGACAGTCACCTCGGCCGACGGCACCGTCATCGCGTTCGACAGGTACGTCGGCGGCGACGCCGCGACGGTGATCCTGATCGGTGGCGCATTCGGCTTCCGGAAGTTCGCCAAGATGGTGGAGATGTCCGAGACTCTCGCCGAACACTATGGTCTGACCGTCATCAACTACGACCGCCGCGGCCGTGGCGACAGCACCGATACGCCGGGGATCTACGACGTCGAGAACGAGATCGACGATATCGCCGCGCTTACCGAGGCGGTCGGCGGTTCCGCGGCCTTGTTCGGCTGGTCCTCGGGCGCCGCGCTGGCCCTGCGGGCCGGTGAATCCGGCCGGGTGCCCGGCATCTCGCGCATCGTCGCCTTCGAGCCGCCGTTCGTCGTCGATCACGAAAACCATGTCCCGCCTTCGGATCTGCACACCGAACTGCACGAGCTGGTTGCCGCCGATCGCCGCGCCGAAACCGTGCGGTTCTACATGACCAAGGGCATGGGCCTGCCGCGCGCCATGGTCGCGGTCATGCGGCTCACCCCGTTCTGGAAGGGCCTGCTCGGCACCGCGAACTCGACTCCGCACGACTGGGCGGTCATGAATCGGTTCATGCGCGGGGAAGCCTTGCGTACCGAAGACTGGTCGAATGTCACCGTGCCGACACTGGTCGTCTCCGGCGCGAAGAGCGCACCGCTGCTTCGCAAGGGCGCCAAGGCCATTGCCGCCGTGCTCCCCAATGCCGAGCACCAGGAACTCGCGAAACTCAGCCACAACCCGTCCACCAAGATCCTGGCTCCCGCCACCGCGGAATTCCTCACCAGATAATCAGGCCGAAGGTGACTCTCCGCGCATCAGCGCGCCGAGCGACTCGCGGTCGGTCACGTCCATCTTGATGCAGGCGCGATAGAGGTGGCCTTCGACGGTACGGACCGAGACGGTGAGGCGGTCGGCGATTTGGCGGTTGGACAGCCCTGCCGCAACGAGATTCGCGATTTCGCGTTCCCGAGAGGTCAGTGGCAGCGGCTGCGCGGCTTGGCGAAGGGCCGGGGTGCTCGCCCCACCGCAGGCAGCGGCCAGGCGGTTCGCCGTGGCGGCGGATTCCAGTAGACGGCGGCGATCACCCGCGCGTTCGTGCGCGGACGCGGCTTGCGCGGCGGCGTCGGCGGCCGAGAGCAGCGCGCCGATCTGCTCGAATGCGGCCGCGGACGCATCGAGTCCGTCGCCGTCGTGGGCGGCGAGCGCGACCGCGTGCTTGGCTTGGGCCTGCACAAGGCTGCCGTCGATCTTGACCGCGAGGTCGGCGAGCCTGCCCGCGACCGAATGATCGCCGAAGCGAGCGGCCACATGCAGTGCCATCGCCTCGATGGCGTGCTGGTGCGAGCGCGCAGCGGCGTCGGCCGCGCCCAATGCCATCCGGACGGCCGGGCTGACGGTGCCCTCAGCGGCGGCCATGCATGCCCTGGCGATCTCCAGTTGTGGGTCGTAGACCGCGCTGTGCCTGCCGCCGCGCGCGGCGGCCTCGGCAATGGTCTCGGCCGCCTCGGCGGGGCGTCCGAGCGCCGAATAAGCCTCCGCCAGGCGAATTCTCGCGGGGATCATCCAGGCAGCCGCACCCTCCATGGCAAGGGCGGCGAGCGCTTGCTCGAGATGCTCGATTCCGGGCAAGAATTGGCCCTTGGCCACATCGACGGTGCCCTGCAGGATCTTGGACATGCCCCACGCCAGATACTGGCCTGGCGCCGAGTAACCGAAATACGCAGCGGCACAACGCCGGGCGGCCTCCAGGTCCCCGGTCAATGTCAGCGCGAGCACCTCGGCATGGGTGGAAATGAACCGGTTGAGCCCGTCGATGTGGGATTCCACCTGGTGCCCTCGGCGGGCGTACTGCCTGGCGGCCTCGCCTTTGCCCATCAGGGCCAGTGCGAGTCCACCGCCGAACGACGCCCACCACACCGCCCACGGTGGCGACCCCTCGGCCGACATCACGGATTCGGCATCGGCGAACGCGTCGTCGATCCGGTTCTCGTTGACCGCGCACGCCGATGCGAGTCCGGTGAGCGTCGCCACGATCTTCGGATGCTCGGCCTTGGCACGGATCAATGCCAGAACCTCATCGGCGCGATCGGCATCGCCCATCGCCCACAACAGATTCGAGACCCTGGTGCTGCCCCAGCGAGCCAGCTGTACTTCGTTCAGGTCATCGGGGTCGAACGTGGCGAGGGTGCGCTCCGCCTCGATGCGGTGGCCCTGCCACAGCAGTGCGCGCGCAAGCAGATCCGCCGCCTCGACGCCGCCCTGACGTTCCACCGCCGCCCTGGCGAAACGCTCACCGAGCGGCAGGTTCGCCAGCCCGATCGCGTCCGCCGCCGCCGCCTCGAACAGCTCGAGATCGGCGGATTTGTCACTGTCCAAGGCCAATTCGGCCAGTCGGATACGGTCGGCCGCGGAATTGATCCGCCGTTCCTTGAGCGAGGAGTACAGCCGCCCACGCAGCCGCCTCGCCGAGGCGATACCGAGCCTGCGCCGGATCACCTCACCGAAAAGCGGGTGGTTGTAGCGCACGATCAACTGGTGTGAATTCTCGACAACCCTGATCACACCACGGTTTTCGGCGGCCTCCACCGCCTCCTCGCCAGCCAGCTCAGCGAGCACGTCGAGGTCGATCGGTTCGCAGAAGGTGAGCAGTTCGAGCACTCGCAGCACCGGCTCCGGCAGTTGCTCGACCCGATCCTCCAGCAGCGCGGCCAATTCGGAGGTGACCGCCGCGCGGCCACGCAGCTGCCACACGCCGTTGACCTGTTTCAGCGTGCCCGCCTCGATCGCGCCCTCCACCAAATGCCTGAGGAACAGGGCATTTCCGCCGGAGGACTCCCACATGAGGTTGGCGGTGAAGCCCTCCAGCTGTCCGCCGAGCATCGACTCGACGAGGTCGACGCTCTGGCTCTCGCTGAACGGACTCAGGTCGATGCGCAGCAGGTGGCCGTCTTTCCACAGCGAGGTGACCGCGTCGGGCACCTGCACCCCGCTGCGGACCGTGGCCACGATGTGGGCGGCCTTGTCGATGGCCAGCTGTAGTAGCAGCGTGGCCGAGAGTTGGTCGAGCAGGTGCGCGTCGTCGACGCCGATGATCGTGTGACCGTCCGCGAGCAGCGCCTCGCGCGCCGCGGACATGAATGTCACCGGATCATGGGCCGTGTACACCCCGACCATGTGCGCGAAAACGCCCAGCGGGATGCTGCGGGCCGATTCCGTGCCCGCCACCCACCGGATATTGCCGCCCATGGCGGCCGTCGCCTGTCTCGCTAGCGTCGTTTTGCCCACTCCGGCATCGCCGGTGAGCACTGTGCCGACATATTGCGTACCACTGAGCGCTGCGCGGATCGCCTCGAACTCGGTCTCGCGCTCGATCATCGGCCAATTCCGAGCCATGCCCTAACTGTAGTTCTTCACCGATCATGATCGAAGCCAACGAACGATGAACTGCCACAGCAAATCAGACAGTTTCGGTCACGGAACGAGGACGTCGTGCCTGACAATGGTCTGATCACGGCCTGGACCGACACCGATGCACGAGATACGTGCACCGGAGAGCTGCTCCAGCCGCAGCACGTATGCCTGGGCGTTGACCGGCAATTCTTCGAAAGTTTTGGCCTGCGAGATGTCTTCCCACCATCCGGGCATTTCTTCGTAAATCGGCTTGGCGTGATGGAATTCGGTCTGGGTGGTCGGCATCTGCTCGACCCGCTCGCCGTCGATCTCGTAGGCGACGCAAATCGGCACCGTGTCCAGACTGGAGAGCACGTCGAGCTTGGTGAGGAAGTAGTCGGTGACGCCGTTGACCCGGGTCGCGTAGCGGGCGATAACCGCGTCGAACCAGCCACAACGCCTGGCCCGGCCGGTGGTCACGCCGACCTCGCCGCCCTGTTTGGCCAGGAATTCACCGTAGTTGTCGAATAGCTCGGTCGGGAACGGACCCGAACCGACGCGGGTGGTGTAGCACTTGAGGATGCCGAGCACCGTGCTGATCTTGTTGGGCCCCACACCCGCGCCGACGGCCGCGCCGCCCGAGGTCGGGTTGGACGAGGTCACGTAGGGATAGGTGCCGTGGTCCACGTCGAGCAGGGTGCCCTGCGAACCCTCCAGCAGCACGGTCTCGCCACGCTCGAGCGCCAGGTTCAGCTGCAGTCGCGTGTCGGCGATGCGGTGTTTGAAGCTCTCCGCCTGCTCCAATACCTCATCGACGACCTGCTGTGGCTCCAGTGCGCGGCGGTTGTAGATCTTCACAAGAACCTGGTTCTTGAACTCCAAGGCCGCTTCGACCTTCTGGGTGAGGATCTTCTCGTCGAGCACATCGGCGACCCGGACACCGACACGGGCGACCTTGTCCTGGTAACACGGGCCGATACCGCGACCGGTGGTGCCGATCTTCTTGTTGCCGAGGAAGCGTTCGGTGACCTTATCGATGGCCACGTGGTACGGCATGATCAGGTGCGCGTCGGCGGAGAGCAGCAGGCCCGAGGTGTCGACGCCGCGCTCTTCCAGGCCGGCCAGCTCCTCGAGCAGCACGCCGGGATCGACGACGACACCGTTGCCGATGACGTTGGTGACGCCGGGGGTGAGGATGCCGGAGGGGATCAGGTGCAGCGCGAACTTGTCGCCGTTGGGCAGCACCACGGTGTGGCCGGCATTATTGCCACCCTGGTACCTGACCACCCACTGCAACCTGCCACCGAGCAGATCGGTTGCCTTGCCCTTACCCTCGTCGCCCCATTGGGCGCCGATCAGGACGATTGCCGGCATTGTCTCGCTCCTACGGTTCGATGCGCAACACCCCGGGGGATGGCAGCCGACGGAGTCGGCGGGGCGGGTAAAGCCCAGTGTTGCAGCTACCTGCCGTATCGAGCCGGTGGCCGGAAGCACAGTCTAGTCGAAGCGCCGACAACGGCAGCGAACCGGTTCAGCCCGTCTGCCTACCTCCGCCTTCGCTCCGGCCATGCGCGGTCTGAGGACGGACTTCGTCCGACTGCGTCGATTAGGCTTGGCGACCGTGTGACCGCAGCCGTACGCGGCTAGGGTGACACCCGAAGCGGACCAGCAGGGGGTTCGCGGACACCGACACGCGTCGGCTGGATCGAGGAGGGTGTACGGCAGTTTGAGTACCCATGTTCTCCGCTGCGACGGCGCACCGGTACCCATTGCCCTCGCGTCACTACCGAACTCCCCTACCGCTGCCATTCCGGATGCCGCCCAAGTCGATGAGCTGCTGCCCGTGCTCGCCGCCGATAGTCTGCCGAGGCTGATCGTGCTCGGCGCGGACGCGGCGCTCGCGGCGGTGCTCACCCACCTGATGCGGACCGAACGGCTGCATGTCGAGATCGGCTACGTGCCGGTCGACAAAACCTACGGCTCCCGCGCCTACCTGACCGGCACCGGCAATGCAGCGGCCAGACGGGCGCTGAAGGGCAAGGCGACGCAGACACCGCTCATTCGCGACGACACCGGCACCGTGCTGGTCGGCCGCGCGACCATCACCGGCCCCCGCGGCGGAAAACTGGACGGCGAGGCCTATGTGGACGACATCCTGCTGTTCTCCGGCAAAGTAACCGCCATGCACGTCTCCCCGACGCTGGAGATGCCGGGCGTCCGTGCCTCCTTCCAGAAGGGCATACGCAAACGCCGCTGGGTGGCGGGTCGTGCCGCACAGCTCGGCACCCCAGGCGCGGTGGTGACCCGCGACGGCATCGCCAACGATCGGGTGCTGCCGCGCTCGACGTTCTACCGGCACCACGAACCCTGGCTGCTGGTCCGATGAGCCACCCGTTCCGCAACGACCGCCGCGCCGGACGCGGCGCCGTCCGACCCAGCCCGATCTTCCTGCTCGTCGTCGCGATCACGGTGGTCGGCGGCGTACTCGCCTGGAACGCCGACCTCGACTCGACCACGGCGAAGTACGGCGTGTTCGTAATGGTGGTGTTCGGCTGGATCATCACGCTCTGCCTGCACGAATTCGCGCACGCCTGGACCGCGTGGCGGGCGGGTGACAACGAGGTCGAGCTGCGTGGCTATCTCACGCTGAATCCGCTCAAGTACAGCCACCCGCTGCTGTCGATCGTGCTGCCGATGGTCTTCATCGCACTCGGCGGCATCGGCCTGCCCGGTGGCGCGGTCTACGTGCACACCCACAACTTCAGCCCGCGCACCCAGCGCATCATCAGCGGTGCGGGCCCCGCGGTGAACGCGGTCTGCGCGGTCGTGCTGCTGTTGATCGTGCGCCTGCTCGGCAGCGCGCATTCCCATCCCGCGTTCTGGTACGGGCTCAGCTTCCTCGGGTTTCTGCAGGTCACCGCGGCACTGTTGAATATCTTGCCGTTGCCCGGCCTCGACGGCTACGGACTGCTCGAGCCGTCGCTGAGCTATCAGACCCGCCGCGCGCTCGACCAGTTCAAGCCGTTCGGCATGCTGATCCTGTTCGCTCTGCTGTTCACTCCGGCCATCAACAGCGTGTTCTTCGACGCCGTCTACTCGCTGTACGAACTGTCCGGCGTTCCGTCCAACTGGTCGCGCTACGGCAGCTTCCTGACTCGCTTCTGGACCTGATCGAGTAGGTCGCCCGGTCCGAAAGTCGAGACCGGGCGACCGATCTCCGCCGTGCGCCCTACCCGCCCGGCCACCACACCGAGATGGCCGATCGAGCGTGCGCAGTCGTGCGAAGAGATGTACCGCAACACCCCTCGTACCGCGGTGACCACCACAAGCTATGACCGGCTCCGCGCGAGAACACGAGTAGTGAACTACCCAAAGATCAACGTCCGGACACTCGCTGCGACAGCAGGACATTCGCGGTTCGATCGAATGTCCGAAATCGGCTGAGTAGTCGGGTCATTCGGCAGGGGGCACGTGTGGATGCGGCACCGTCGGCGGCAGCAGCGCCATGGCGGAAATGCGCTGCATGCCGCACACCTGCATGAGGTCGACCACCATGGAACGCACCTGCGCGAACACCACATGCGCCGAAAGTCCCGCGCCGGTAACGAGTTCCGGCCGCGCATTCTTGGCGACCGAGCGCAACACCCGCGCCGCCTCGGCCTGATCGGGCTGATCGCCCGGGTCGGCGAGCATCATCTTGCGCACCACGTCTACGCCTTGCGCGAGCTGCTCGACCACTTCGATCAGCCGCGGGTCGAGGATCTCCTCGTCCTGCACCAGCGTGAGCGAACGGCGCAGCAGCACCCTGGTATTGCGCACCGCATTGTCCAGCGGGTCGGCGGTGGCCGTGATGCGGTCGAGGCGGGTGCGCGAATTCCAGTACAGCGGAGAGATTCTGCTGATCTCCCTGCCGCCCTCCAGCGTTGAGCGCAATCCATCGATCTGCGGTTGCGTCGCGCGAGCCGCTTCTAGTGCCGTGCGGATCTTGTCCGGGTCCTGTTCGAGCAGGCCGTCGGCGCAGCCGGTGAGCGACTTACCCATCACCGCAAGAACTTCCGCGGCCTGATCGCGAGCTCTGCGCACCGGATGCAGCGGGATCGATGCGACGACGACCACGCCGACCAGCCCGCCGACCAGTGCGTCGATCATGCGGGAGAACCCACCACCCGCCGACGGCGGCAGCAGCGTCGCGACGAGCACCGCGGAACTGGCGGCCTGCATGGAGATGATCGAGCCGCCGTCGAGAAAGACCGTCGCCGCCATGGCAACAGCCACAACCAAGGCGATCTGCCACACCCCGGTGCCGGCGCGGGTGATGAACAGATCGCCGATACCGATGCCGACGGCGACGCCGACCACCAACTCCACCGACCGGCGCAACCGAGCGCCGAAGGAGATGCCGATCGACACCACGGCCGCGGTCGGCGCGAAGAATGGTTGCACGTGGCCGATGACGTTGTGCGCGATGAACCAGGCCAGTGCGGCACCGAGGGCGCACTGGACGATCGGTAGCGCGGACAGTCGCAACCGACGCCACGATCTGCGCAGCCGGTCCACGCTGCTGGTCCGCGCGACATCCACGCGGGAGTTCAGGTCCAGCCCACCCGTCGCCGGACCACCACCCCTCATCGAGTCGCTACGCGATGTTGCGATCAACTTCAGCTCAGTCGAGACCGAGCTCGGACGCGGCACGCGGGTCACAATCCTCGAGCAGATCCAGGCAACGGGCGTATTCCTCGGTCTCGCCGATCGCGCGCGCCGCCTTGGCCAGCGCGCCGACACAACGCAGGAAGCCCTGATTGGGTTCATGACTCCACGGCACCGGCCCGAAACCCTTCCACCCGTTGCGGCGCAAGGAATCGAGCCCACGGTGGTATCCGGTACGGGCGAAGGCGTAGGCAGCGACGATGTCGTGATTGACCACCGCCTCCGCGCCGTCGATACCACCACGGGCCAGCGCGGCCTCCGCGAGATAAGCCCAGGCGATCGAGGCCGCCGGATGGGCGGCCGCGACCTGGACGGGGTCGGCCTTGTCGAGCAAGGCCTCCTCCGCTTCGGAATTTTCGGGTAGGAGTACCGGTTGCGGTCCGAGCAGGTCACCGAACGAGGTCATGCGAATCATTGTGCACCCGGTACGCCCGAGCGCGACGACAGGGAATCACCAGCGGCGGACAGAACCGCTGACATCGAGCGCCCGCACGCGATCACCAGCGGTATCTCTCGAGCGACCCGCACGCAATCGCGACCGGCAACTCCGGCAGCCACGCGCAGTCCTCGACAGCGCCTTCGCACGCAATCGCCAACGGTGACCGGACGGGTAAAGGCGAACTACCTACGGCTGTGCCCATTAGGCTGGCCGTCGAGTTCAAATGTTCGCTTGAGCGAGGGGTATCAGTTGTCCGACCCGAACGACGAGAAGAACCCGGCGCAACGTGGCACCGGTGCCGCCGACCAGGCCGCGAACGGCGCGCGCCAGGACGCGCCCGCTGAACGGACACCCGCGTCGGGTACGTCGCAGAACAGCGCACCCACTGAGCCCATTTCCGCTGCGGCTGCCGACGAACCGTCGGGCGCCTCGGCCACCCCCAGCGCGTCCACGACGCCTAGCGTGTCCACGCCCTCTGGCACGTCCACGACGCCGAACGCTTCCACCGCTTCCACCGCCCCCGGCACGCCGGCCACCCCTGGCACGGCGGCTACTCCTGGCACGGCGGCTACTCCTGGCACGGCGGCTACTCCCGGAACTTCCACTCCGGGCGCTTCCACTTCAGGTACCGCCGATGCGAAAAACGCCGCCCCCTCCGGCGCTACGACACCGTCCGCGCCGACCGCTGAGGTATCCGGTCGCCCAGGCGCTCCGGCACCCACAGGGACGGGCCGACCCGACGCTCCCGCATCCGGCAAGCCCGCCGACACCAGCCCGAAAACCACACCCATCCCGTCCGCCTCCGGCAAGACCGCCGCCGCGAACCTCGGGTCCGAACCAGCCAACTCGGGCTCCGAACCGAAAACGAAACCGATCAAATCCGGCAACGCCGCGAAAGAATCCGCAGCAGGCAAGCCGACAAGCGAATCCGCTTCCAGCACTGAGACTTCCACCGCAGCCACCGACACCCCCGTACCCGGTGCGCCCGACGCCCAGACAGTTCCGGGCAACCCCATTCAACCCGCGCCCGGTAAGACCACCGGTCTCGCCGCGGGCGCCGCATCCGACAAAGCCGATCGTCCCGCCGCAACCGACACATCCGGCGGGACCAACGCCTCCAGCAAGACCAACACCTCCCCCGGGACCGGCGCCTCCGGCAAGGCCGACACCTCCAGCAGAGCCGACACCCCCCGCGGGACCAACACCGCCAGTAAGACCGAAACCTCTCGCAAGGCCGACACCTCCAGTAAGACCGACAACTCTCGCAAGGCCGACACCTCCAGCACGGCCGACACCTCTCGCAAGACCGAGACCTCCAGCAAGACCGACAACTCTCGCAAGGCCGACACCTCCAGCAAGACCGACACCTCTCGCACGGCCGACACCTCCCGCAAGGCCGACACCTCCCGCAAGGCCGACACCTCCAGCAAGACCGACACCTCCAGTAAGGCAGAGAGTCCTGCCGCAAGCGGTGACGCGGCATCGGCCTCCGGTACCGCGATCAGCGGCGCAGCGGCAGCCAGCGCGGCAGCGGCAGCCAGCGGCGCATCCGCCCATGCGGGAGCCGACGCCGAAACCGCTGTGATCAAGCGCGGCACTCAGCCGAGCCAGACAGGGCCCGACGCCTCCGCCGCCGAAAAAGGCGTGGCAGCCGACGCGGAACCCGCTGTGATCAGGCGCGACGCGCCAGCGAATCGACCAGGGTCCGATGCCGAGACAACCGCCGATGCGCAGCGCGCCTCTGCTGCGGCCGAACTGGCCGATCCCAGCGCTGCGACCGTGGTGATGCGTCGGGCAACCCCGGCCGACGTACCGGTGACCGATACACCAGACGCATCCGCGAAGGGCGACGCGACATCCAACGCACCAGCGAAGGACCACGCGACATCCGACGCACCAGCGGACATCGCGGGCGCCGACGCGAAGACCGTCGCGATGCCCACAGCCACCCGGGTGACCGGCAAACCGCAGGCCCCCGCTCCCGGCGAGCAGCCGAATATCGCGGGCGCCGACGCGGAAACCGTCGTGATGCGGGTGGTCCCCAACCCCAACCCCGCCGCCGACGACGCCGCGACCACGGCGTTTCCAATCCAGAAGCCCGCCGACCGGGACACGACCCAGCGGATACAAAAGCCCGGTGCGGGGACCAAACCCGGCACCGATCGGGTCGTGCCGCCGTCGGCGCGTCCCGCGCCGGTCACCAGGCCGCCGAGCACACCTCGGCCCGCGCCCGGCCCGAAACAGCCTGCACCGCAGGGTCCTTCGGCACCGCCGCAGAGCGGACCGGGCACTCCGCCGGCCGAACAGACCTGGCCTTCGCCGCCGCGTCCGCCCGCCAAGCCTCGGCAGGTCAACTCGGCGCCCTCGCCCGCGGACATCCAGGCGACCACGCCCGCGCAGTCGTTGTCCGGTTCGCCGGCGGCTCCGCGTCCGCCGCAGCCACGACAGATCGCCCAGCCGCAGCGCATCACGCCGCCCGCGCAGACACCTCCTCCCCCGCCCCCTGCCGAAGCACCGGCGGGGCGCTCGAAGCACCGGCTTGCCGCGGTGCTCGGCGCGGCGGCAGTGGTCGTGGCACTCGTCACGTTGGCGGTGGTGCTCATCAGCGGTTCCAGCGACGATTCTCCCGACGCCAGGATCCGCGCCGCCATCACCGACTACACCCAGGCCCTGCAGACCGGCGACCTGGCGACGCTGCGCAGCACCACGTGTGGTCCGCTGCGCGATTTCTACAAGGACATTCCGCCGGATCAGTTCACCGCCGTGCACCAATTGTCGGTGGAGCGCAAGAGCATTCCGGTGGTCGACAGCGTCGACGCGATCCGGATCACCGACAACACCGCGATCGCGCAGGCCAACGTCTATACCGAGGCGGATCCATCGAAGCGATCGGCGCGGACCTTCGATCTGCAGAGTACCGACGACGGCTGGAAGGTCTGCGACCCACCGACCGCGACGCCATAGCGGGGCCACATTATCCCGTATCGAGCGTCACACTCACCTGGTCAATGGACCGGTTCGCCAGTAGCATGGCCCGGATCATGGGCACGGAACAAACAATCGCACAGCCGGTATCGGATGATGTGGCGAAGACACCGACGATGGCTGGGCGACGATTCCGCAGCCGCGACCACTACGTAGTAGGCCGGGAAAAGGTCCGCGAGTTCGCGCGCGCCGTGCAGGCCCAACATGGCGCGCACCTATACGAACCCGACGCGCACGAACTCGGCTATGACGGCATCGTCGCGCCGCCGACGTTCTCCTCGGTCATCGGCATCACCGCGACGCGGGCACTGCTGGATACGGTGCTCACCGATTACGACCTGTCCCAGATCTTGCAGACCGACCAGGTCTTCGAGATCGTCCGGCCGATCCTGGCAGGCGACCGGCTCACCACCGAGGTCGTCATCGAATCGATCCGGCAGTTCGGCGACAACGATTTCATCCTGGTCGGATTCTCGCTGACCGACCAGCACGGCGAGGTCGTGCAGACCGGATCGACGACGATCGTCGCCCGCCGTGGCGTCGAGGTCGACGCGAATCTCGCCGACACGGTCGAGAACATCGTGATGCACCCCCGCCCATCGATCGAGGCCCTCGCGGCGGTGGGCTCGCTCGTCGCCGTCGATACCGACGACGAGACAGCGGCGCAACTGCCGCCACCGAACGCGCTGGTGCACAGCCTGCCCGATTTCGACCAGCTCTCAGTCGGCGATCGACTCCCGGCCGCTACCGCCGAGGTCACCCGGGGCGACCTGGCCAACTACGCGGGAGTATCAGGCGATCCGAACCCTATTCACTTCAGCGAGCAGGCCGCCACACTGGCGGGGCTGCCGACCGTGGTGGCGCACGGCATGCTGACCATGGGACTTGCCTCCGGCTATTTGACCGAGTGGGTCGGCGATCCGACCGCGATCGAGAAGTTCAGCGTGCGGTTCTCCGGATTCGTTCCGGTGACGACCGACGCGCCGAGCGCGATCGTATTCACCGGCAAGATCAAGTCTTTGGATCCGTCACGGCGAACCGCGACGATCATGATGGCGGGTACCTCGGAGGGACGCAAACTCTTCGGACGAGCGATCGCCGAAATCCGATTCGCCTGAGGCACAACGGCAACGAAGGGTTGTCGCGCTGCTCAGTCCAAAGTCGCGTGCATCAGGTAGACGTTGTAGTCGCTCCAGGTCGAGATATTGAAGTACAGGTCGGAACCCGACGACCAGGGGTGGATGAATCCACCGTAGAGCTCCGGGTAGTCGAGCACCGTCACGGTTGGAGCGCTCTCGGACCACACGCCCTGCGGTGAATCCGATTCGCGGACAACCACAGCCGCCTTCGCCGTATCGAGATAGCTCATCTGCCAGAGGTTTCTTGCCGTGTCGAAGCGGACCGACAATTCACCGGCCGGTGCGTCGACAATCGGAGTCACGGCGGCGAACCCACCGGTTGGCGTCCAATTTCCGTCCCGCCAGTATTGATAGGCGGTGGTGTTGAGGATCTGGCCTTTCGGCACCCTGGCCAGGCCGATGGCGCCGAGGCGGGTGTTGGGGGTGCCGAACATGTAGACGAAATCGCCGTTCGGAACCATCGCGCTGACTTGAAAATTCGCGAGCCCGAAGATGTTGTCCCAGCGGGCATACGGGTCCTTGGTCCAGGACTGACCGTGGTCGTCGGAGTAGGCGATGCCGCCGTAGTTGGTGAAGAACGTGCCCGGCGCGCTGTTCCAGGTGCGAATTGCCATGTAGCTCAGGTACTGCCGGTCACCGACCGCGAATCCGGAGGTCGGAATCGTTGTCACCTCGATGTTGTCGAGCTTGCGACTGGACAGTACCTCCGCGGCGTGGCAATGATCGTCGGTCACCATCCGGTCGTAGATCATCCCGTCGGACAGCTCCCGATCTGTGCTGAAGGCCAGCACATTGCTGCGCCAATCCGTACCCACACCGCCCGGCGGATGGAAGCCGCGACCGACGGTGTCACCGAAGGCGGTCGCGATCTCGCCCGGCGCGCTCTCCCACATGATGCCGAGATCGGTTCCGTCCACCTGCCACCGCTTGTCGGTGCGGTTGACCGAATTCGCGCCGGTCTGCTTGGCCACCTCGCGCACCGCACCGACGTGCGGCGCGCGCCGACGCGGCGTCCGCGCGGCGGGTTCGGTCGGCGGATCGACCCGCGCGGGCGGCGTCGGCACCGTACCCGGGTCCGGTCCCGGCCCGGGAATCCCGAAGTAGAAAGGCTTGGGGCTCAATAGAATTTCCGGAATCCCCAGCCGACTCGCAAGCCCCGGCGGCGGCACCGGCCCGTCCGTGAGATCCGGACACGGACTGCTACACGGATCGCTCGGAAGCTCCATCACGATCCGCTTCGGCGCGGACGATGGCGGGACCAAGGGCGGCTGCGCGGGAACCGCGGTAACCACCGGGTACGGAACAGGAACCTCGAGCGTCTTCGGCACCAGCGCCTCGTGCACCGCCACCGGATCACTCACACAGGGACCGACCCCCGCCGCACCACCCTTGGGGTCCGCGACAGCCGTCCGCTCCGCACACACCAACGCCCCCGCCCCGAAAACGACAGCAGCGAGCACGGCAAATAAACGCCTGACCATAGCGGACCCCTCGACATCGTCGCAGTACCCCCACAAGCGAACGACCATACCTGGCTCTTCCGATCCGACACGCGAGACTTTCCGATCGCCCGCGAATAGTGAACTCCGCGTCACGGCACCACAGCGGGCGCAGGATGGAAGGGTGAACAACTCAGTGAACCTTCGCCGGGTAATGCCCGCTGTCGGTGCCGCCTGCCTGGCGATCTCCGCCTTTGCCGCCGCGCCGCCTGCGATCTCGGCCGCCACACCATCCGCTTCCGCGATATCGAGTCCCGATGATTCGCACCCGATACCGAGCTATCGGCCGGGTCCGAAGGGAAACAATGTGCCGCCGCCCGCGGAGTCGAAGGAGAAGGCACCCGCGTACTACTCGAGCTGTGATCAGGTGCGGGCCGAGGGCAAGTTGCCGTTGTATCGGGGGCAGCCGGGGTATGCGCCGTATCTCGATCCCGATGGTGACGGTGTGGCCTGCGACTACTGAATGGCCTGGAATGTCAGCACGGTGGTGCCGATTCGGATGACGTCGGCGTCGGCAAGTAGCGCGCCGGTCTCGATCGGCTCCTCGTTGACGAAGACTCCGTTGGCCGAATGCAGGTCCTTGATCAGCAGACCGGCCCGGCTCGGCATGATGTGCGCGTGATAGCGGCTGGCCTTTGGGTCCTCGAGGACGAGGTCGTTATCGGTCATCCTGCCGATCCGCAGACCGCCGTGCCCGATCACGAGCACCCGGCCCTCGGCCGTCCGCAACTGGCCGCTGCGCACCGCACGTGGCAGCTCGGTCACCGTCTCGGTCATCGCCGCGGCCATCCGCTCGCTGCGCTTCAATTCGACCGTGTTCAGCGATTCCTGACGCAACACCCGCTGCTCTAGGTCGACCAGGGTGGGACCGGGATCGATGCCGAGCTCATCGGCGAGCACCGCACGCACCTTGCGGCACGCCTCCAGCGCGTCGGCCTGACGGCCGGACAGGTACAGCGCGGTGATCAGCTGCCCCCATAGCGGTTCACGCAACGGATGTTCGCCCGTCATGGAAACCAACTCACCGATCACCGAAGAAGCACGCCCGAGGGCGATTTCGGCATCGATGCGAGTCGAAGCGGCCTGTAGCCGCTCCTCATCCATCGCGGTGGCGAAGCCGTCGGCGAACTGTAGCCCGGCCAGATCGGCCAACGCGCGACCGCTCCACTCGCGCAGCGCATTTCCGAGCAATCGCGCCGCACCTGCGTGATCGCCGACCTCGGCACGACGAACACCGGCATCCCGCGCCGCCTCGAATCGCCCGAGATCGCATGCGTCCTCGGCGATTTCGAGTCGATAGCCCGATGATTCGGTGCGCAGTACCAAGGCCGGATCCACGCCCGAATTACGCAGCGCCTTACGGATATTCGAGACGAACACTTGCAGGCTCGCGGCGTAGGAATCGGGCGGAGCCTCGTTCCACACCATGTCGGCCAGCGCGGCCGATGCCACCGCGCGCCGCCGATTCACGATGAGCGCGGCGAGCAGGGCCCTCGGCTTGGGCCCGCCGACCGCGACCGGCTCACCACCGACAAGCAGCCGGACAGGCCCGAGCACGCGCACATCAAGACTCATGAACTCGGAGCCCCCCGGGGGGTTGAAAGGGTCAGGCGCTGATCGACCGTCCCGCGGACTTCAGATCATTGCACGCCTCATAGACACGTGCCGCCATGGCGGTCTCGCCCTTCTTCAGGTAGCTGCGCGGGTCGTAGACCTTCTTGTTGCCGACCTCGCCGTCGATCTTGAGCACACCGTCGTAGTTGGCGAACATGTGGCCCGCGACCGGGCGGGTGAAGGCGTACTGGGTGTCGGTGTCGACGTTCATCTTCACGACGCCGAACCGCAGCGAGTCCTCGATCTCCGACTTCAGCGATCCCGACCCACCGTGGAAGACGAAATCGAAGGGCTGCGCGTCGGCGGCGAGACCGAGCTTGGCGGCGGCCACCCGCTGGCCCTCGGCGAGCACCTCGGGCTTGAGCACCACGTTGCCCGGCTTGTAGACACCGTGCACGTTGCCGAAGGTGGCGGCGAGCAGGTACTTGCCGTTCTCACCCGCGCCGAGCGCGTCGATGGTCTTCTGGAAGTCCTCGGGCGAGGTGTAAAGCTTGTCGTTGATCTCGGCCTCGACACCGTCCTCCTCGCCGCCGACGACACCGATCTCCACCTCGAGGATGATGTTCGCCTGGGCGCACGCCTTGAGCAGCTCCTTGGCGATCTCCAGATTCTCATCGATCGGGATCGCGGAACCGTCCCACATGTGCGACTGGAACAGCGGCGGCTTTCCGTTCTTCACCCGTTCCTGAGAGATGGCGATCAGCGGGCGCACGAAGGTGTCCAGCTTGTCCTTGGGGCAGTGGTCGGTGTGCAGCGCGATGGTCACGTCGTAGCGCGCGGCGATCACATGAGCGAACTCGGCAAGCGCGGTCGCGCCGACGACCATGTCCTTGACGCCCTGGCCGGAGGCGAATTCCGCACCACCGGTGGAGAACTGGATGATGCCGTCACTACCCGCGTCGGCAAAGCCCTTGATGGCCGCATTGACCGTCTCAGACGAGGTGCAGTTGATGGCGGGAAAGGCAAAGGAGTGTGCTTTGGCCCGACCGAGCATCTCGGCGTAGACCTCCGGAGTCGCGATGGGCACTGTAAAGACCTCCGTGGTTGTGCGGCAATAGACAATTCTGTCAGGCCACAGAGTAGGCCAGCGACCTTTCTCCGAATATCGGGACCTCCTCATGCGCCACTGCCCCACCAAGCAGACCGCCCGGTTGCGAAGACAGAAGTTTCTCCTTCGGCAGGGGGTTTCTCAGCTGAACCCGGTACTGTGGGCCGCGTAATTGCACTGGCAGCTATTGACGCGGTGACACGCCCCCGCGTGACGATTAGCGACTGAGCCAGCCGTACCCGACAGGAGGCCGCGTGATTCTGCTCGCAGCGACAGAATCGGTAAGCAATGTTGCGTTGACCCAGTTGTTGGATCCGATGCATCTGCTCACCGAGACGTGGCTGAAGAACGCGGTTCTTCCGGCAATCCTGGTCATCGTCTTCATCGAGACCGGTTTGCTGTTCCCGATCCTGCCCGGCGATTCACTGCTGTTCACCGGCGGTCTGCTGGCGGCGAGCTACAACCCGCCGGTGTCGATCTGGGTGCTGGTGCCCGCCGTGACGGTCGCCGCCTTCGCCGGTGACCAATGTGCCTATTGGATCGGCAGGGCGATCGGGCCCGCGCTGTTCCACAAGGAAGACACCCGGTTCTTCAAGAAGCACTACGTCACCGAGACACACGAGTTCTTCGAAAAGCACGGCCCGAAGACGATCATCCTCGCGCGGTTCGTGCCGATCGTCCGGACGTTCATGCCGGTGCTCGCGGGTGTGTCGAAGATGGACTACCGCAAGTTCGTCGCCTTCGACATCGTCGGCGCCATCCTGTGGGGCGGCGGCGTCACCGTACTCGGCTACTTCCTCGGCGGCGTCGACTTCATCAAGAACCACGTCGAGGCGATCTTCCTGCTCATTGTCTTGGTTTCGGTGCTGCCCGGCATCTTCGCGGTGGCGAAGCGGTTGCTGAACAAGAACGAGGCTGCCCGGCCCGAAGCCGAGCTGGCCGCCTCGACGAACGAGCCGACCCACTGAGCCGGGTGTCTACTTCGTTGCCCCTGGCAGTAGGAAATTTCGATCCGCTTACCTCGGCGGGGCCGGCCCTCGTCTGGACGGTGGTGCTGGCCTTCGTTTTCGTCGAGTGTGCCGTGATCATCGGACTGTTTTTGCCCGGCGACTCGATGCTGATCACCGCGGGCATCGTGATGGCGGGCCACGCGTCCGGTGAAACCCAGGTGTGGGCGCTTTCGCTGGGCACGATGGTCGCCGCCATCGCGGGTAACCAGGTGGGTTACGTCATCGGGCATCGCACCGGCCACCGTTTGGTCGCCCGGAAAAACGGCCGCTACATCAACGCCCGCAACCTGCAACGGGTCACGGAGCTGTTGCGCAAACACGGGTTTCTCGCGGTGCTGATCGCCCGCTGGATTCCGTGGGTGCGCACGCTGTGCCCGATGGTCGCGGGCGCGGCGGGGATGGACCACCGCAAGTACACCGCGGCGAGCACCATCGGCGCGATCATCTGGGCGCCGGTGCTGCTGCTCATCGGCTACTACGCGGGCAGCTTCTTGCAGCGGGTGCCGTGGTTGATGCCGGTGGTGATCGCCACCCTTGTCATCGGGCTGATCGTCGGGACGGCGCTCGGTATCCGGCATTACCGCCAGGAGATGCGCAAGCCCGCCGAGGACTTCGAACTCGAAACCGCACCTGCGTGCGTGCTCGAAACCGAGGGCTGAGCCGGACTGGCGAAGCAGCCGCCTGCCGTCGCACAACGGCCGCTTACAACCCGGCGGCGCTGACCTGGTAGGCGGCCTCCATCAGCAGCCAGCCCGAAAGCTGCACCGACAGATCGCGTTCCGGAACCCGCGACGAGGTCACCGACCCACCGGCGGTGAAGTGCCCGGCCCCCGATCTGCCGCCGGGTAACTGCGCCGGTTTACTCCAGTCGTGACCGAATAGCGGCTCGCCCTCGACATCGAGCCGGTTCGCCCATGCCGCGGTGGCCGAGGCCCGCACGATCGCGGCCGCACTGCGCCGATCGTCGACCTGTTCGCGATCATCACCGGGCAGCATCACCGCGACAACCGCGAGGTAGCGGGCCAGAATCCCGTTGAACAATCCGCCGTCGCCGCCACCGCCGCCGTTGATCACGCCGCGGGTGGTCATGTGCTCCTCGACCGCGGCGAGCAACCGGTGCACCCGTTCGGTGTGCCTCGGCTCGCCGGTATGCACCGCGAGCTCGGTCTCCAAGCCGAGCACGACACCCTGGCAGTAGCTGAACACCGGGTGCTCGATTTCGCCCGAGGGCAAATGGATTCCATCGAGAATGAGGCCGGTCTGCGGATCGCGCAGTGTCTCGTCGAGCCAGTCGGCCATGTCCTGCGCGCGCATGTGCCTGCCGAGGCGCAGCAACGCGATAGCGGCGGGGCCGTTGGCCGGTGCGTTGAAATAGTCGGATCGTTTGCGCCAGGTAATTCCGCCGCCGCGCGCCGGCTCCCACGCCGCGTAGAGCTCTTTCTCCAGCGCGACCAGTGCGCCGCGCGCCTCGGTGATGCCCTGGGTTCGCTCGGCGCGTTCCAAAGCTATGGCGAGCCAAGCCATATCGTCGTAATAGTTGTTGGTCCAGCCGGTGATGTTGCGGATGCGGTGTGAGCGGGTAATCGCACCGATGCGCTTACGGCGTGCCGGGGTCGGCACCCGGTTGGCCGCGTCGGTCGCGCAGTCGATCAGATGCGCCTGCCACCAGTAGTGCCAGGACGCGAAGGCGCGCTCGCGTTTGGTGGCAGGCCAGCCGACCACCCCCAATTCCGTTCCAGGGCAGGCCCATAGTGCACGCAGGTGTCGGGAGATGACCGCGGACTCCGCCATGTCGGCCCGCTCCGACCATAGCGCGGGCGCCGCGGCCGAGTCGGCTCCTACATTGTCCCCACCCGAGCCGAGCCCGGTTTGCGGGCGTCGCGAAGTCATAGGCCAATGGTGCCAGTTATATCCGGATTCTCACCCTATTTTTGTTACCAAGCTGACGCCAAATCGGCATGCTGACAGATCCACGCGTGCATGGCGATTCCCGCCGCTACGCCGGCATTGATACTGCGGGTCGAACCGAACTGCGCGATCGAGACCGTCATGGCCGCCGCGTCCTTCGCATGCTCGGTCACGCCGGGGCCTTCTTGCCCGAACAGCAGCAGGCAACGCTGTGGCAGCACCGCGGTTTCCAGTGGCACCGAGCCAGGCGTGTTGTCCACCGCGACAACGGTGAGATCCGCTCGCTCGGCGTAGGTGAGCAGCGCGGCGACATCGGTGTGATGCTCGATGTGCTGGTAGCGGTCGGTGACCATGGCGCCGCGACGATTCCACCGCCGCCTGCCGACAATGTGCACGGCCGCCGCCGCGAAGGCGTTCGCGGTGCGCACGACGGTGCCGATATTCGCGTCGTGCCCGAAGTTTTCGATGGCTACGTGGAAGGGATGCCTGCGCCGATCGATATCGGCGACGATCGCCTCGCGCGTCCAATAGCGGTACGCATCGACCACATTGCGGCGGTCACCGTTCGCGAGCAGCTCCCGATCGAGCCGCGGATCGTCGGGCGGCGGTTGCGGGTGTTCCTGAGCCCACGGACCGACGCCGTGCGGATGCTCGCCCCACTCGGTGGGTCCTTGCGGCTCCTGCTCGGAGGCGTCGGGCACTGCGTCATTCACTCCATGATGCTAATTCCCGCCGCGGCTTCAGTAGCTCGAGGTCGAGTCGAGAGCGCCGACTATCCCGAGAACAACGAACAGCACCACGAACAGCAAGCCGACGATAATCATCACCGAGCCGATAATGCCGCAGACGTAGCCGACCATGACACTGCTGCGTCCGCCCATCGAACCGCCCGACGCGTCGATCTCGTTGAGCGCCTTTTTGCCCATCACCCAGGCGACCGGTCCGAGAACCTGGCAGAACGCCAGGCCGAGGACACCGAGGATCAGGATGGTGGTGGCCTGCGGGTGGTCGGGCGGCGGACCGTAGCCATAAGGTGAATAGCCGTACTGCGGCGGCGGATAGCTCATCCGCTGGATGGTAGTAGGTGTAGCTGGCCACACCATGAATTCGGCGGACAGCTCCATCGAATACCGCGCCTGCGACAAACATGGAGCTCTTAACGCTTCTCCTGCCTGAAGGCAGGGATTCCCAGCTCAGACCGCAACCGAACCACCCACCCGAAGGAGGTGACCCGCCTGTCTCACATCCTCAACACTGACGTGGCCGCGCTCTGCCACAACCAGAACCACTCCGGCAGCGTTCCCGTCCCGACCCGCCGTAAAACCGCAGTCGGAGCATCGGAAAATCCTCTCGCACAGTTCCAGTCGCTTGGCTCTCGCTAGACATTTCCTGCACGTCATCGACGTAAAGGCGGGCTGAACCAACACCACCCTCCGGCCAGCCCGCACACCACACTCGATCAACGCCCGCTTCGCCCCGCCGATCGCCGCATCCGCCGCCTTGCGCGCCATCGTGGATTTCGCCAGGAACTTCGGCTTGAAATCCTCTATCGCGATCAACCCATGGGCGGCGACAACACGTTTGGCCCACACCCGCGAGTCATGTTGGGTTTGGCGAGCTGCTTTTTTGTGCAGTTTCGCAGCCTCTCGGGCGGCCCGCCGGTAACCCGCGGACTGCGGGCCACGCTTACCACTGTGCCGACGAGCCATGCGGCGTTGCGCCTTCGCGAGTTCCGCCGCACACCGCTTCCGGTGCCCCCGAAACGGCAGATCGAATTCGCTGTTGGTGGTCGTGGCTGTCACACTCACACCCCAGTCGATACCAATACCACCCTCTGCTGCCGGGACGGGTTCCACCTCACGCCGCACCACGAACGACGCATACCAATACCCCAGACAGTCTTGGGTGATACGGACAGACGTCGGCTCCGACGGCAGTTCCCGCGACCACACCACCGGGATACCCACCCCTTTCGGGAGCATCAGCCTGCCATCGCGGATGCTGAACCCGCGCACGGTGTACTCCAGCGACGGCAACGCCTTCTTGCGTGGTTTGAACCTCGGCCGACCGTGCCCTTTCATCGTGAACGAGTGATCGAGGGCTTGCGCGTAGGTGCGCAGCGTCTGCTGCTGCGCGACTTGGGACCCCTCCCGCAACCACACAGCGCGGCCACGCGCTTCGGTGAGCAACTTTCCGAGCTTACCGAAGCTCAGATGGCCACCCGACTTCTGTTGATGCACAGCCTCATTCCACAGAAACCGGCAACGTCCCCACTCCGCGAGCAGCGCCCGCTCCGCCTGCACGCCTGGGCGCAGTCGGTAGGTGTAGCGCACCACCTCGGTCATACCCGGCAATGTAACCGACGCCACCGACACATCCTGGTGACCCGACCTCTGGAAGGAGGATGGCGCTCCTCTGCCCGTGAACGAGGGAGTATCCGCGCCAAATACCCGATGACCGAGACGCCGATCCGACTATCGTGCTGGCGCGGTCGACGGCACTCTCACCGTGCACAGCCCGACCGGCGGACCCACCGTGGTGACCATCCTGCTACCGAAAGCCGGGCCGCAATGACCGTCCCCTCGCCCAATACACCGCTACGCATCGTGATCGCCGAGGACAGCGCGATCCTGCGCGACGGGCTCGCCGGCCTGCTCATCGAGCGCGGCCACGAGGTGGTCGCCATGGTCGGCGACGCCGGCACTCTCAGCGACGTGGTCGGCGCGCACAATCCCGATGTCGCCGTCGTCGATGTGCGGATGCCACCGTCCTTCACCGACGAGGGCCTGCTCGCCGCGATCGAGCTGCGCAGGAAGTATCCGATGACCGGCGTGCTCGTCTTCTCCCAGTGGATCGAAACCCGTTACGCCACCGAGCTTCTCGCGGGCGGCGCGAGCGGCGTCGGCTACCTGCTCAAGGATCGGGTCGCGGATGTCCGTGACTTCATCGACGCATTGAATCGGGTGGCCACCGGCGGTACCGCCCTCGACCCCGAGGTGGTGAGTCAGTTGATGGGCGCCTCCCGACAGCAGGATTCACTGGCCAGGCTCACCCCTCGGGAACGGGAGGTTCTCGAATTGATGGCGCAGGGCCTTTCCAACAATGCGATTGCCGCGTCGCTCACGGTGACCGAACGTGCGGTGGAAAAGCACATCGGCAATATCTTCACCAAGCTCGATCTGCCGCCCTCGGATACCCATCATCGCCGGGTACTCGCCGTACTGCGCCTGAAAGGCTGATCGCCGACCGGTCCGGCGGCGCGCCGGTCTGCTTGGAGGTGAGTTCACGTTCGGCCCGGCCGCCTATCCTGGAAAGAGCAGGACAGTCGGGGTGGAGGCTGGGTATGGACCATGCGCGCATCTTCCGCACGGTGCTCGGCGTGACCGCCGGGTACCTGATTCTGCTCGGGCTGTGGCTGGGCTGGCTGTTACCGCACACCCCACCGGGGACGGAGCCCTATCAGATCATCGCGCTGGTCGGACTGTTCGGATCGTGTGTCGGCATAGGGATGCTGCTGGCGGTGCGGCCGTCACGGGCGGACCGGCAGCTGTGGCGCTATGGCCTCGAGGGCTGGGCCAGGATCGAGGGTACGCATCCGCTGCGCCCCACCGACCACCACACCGAGCTCACCGAACTCGACCTGGAACTCACCGTGCCCGGATCCGCGAGCTACCGGGGAACCATCGTTTTCGATGTGACACCGGCCGACAAGCCGCGTCTTGCTGTCGGCGAGACCATCTCGATCCGGGTCGACCCGGTGAACCGGGACCGCATCATTCTGGTCCTCTGACTCATTCCGCCACTGCGACAACGATTTTCGTGTGCGCCCTCGGATCGGCGAGCAAGTATTGCGCAGCGGCATAGGTGGACAGAATGACGCCCTCGGTGACCCGACGAGCACGAGTACCCCGCACGAACAGGCGGCGCAGCACGATCAGCCCATCGGAAACGGTGAACAGCAGCGCACCGACACCGAGCCGACTGCGCGGGTCGGCATCGGGGATATTCACTCCCCCAATATTTTTCGCGGCCGGAGCGACACCGGGATCAGAGGCGAGCACGGCAGCGGTGCCCAACGTCGCACCATAGGCCGTCAGCGGCACGGCAATACCGGGAGCCTTCGCTCGCAGCAGCGCGCCCGCACCGAGCCAGGCAACCAGTCGCGGCACGGCCACCGCGGCACGCGGCCGCCCGCCGCGCCGCCACCACAGCGCCGAATACCCGGTCTGCATTACCGCGAACGACGAAGCACCCGCGATCAATCGACGATCGTTGTCCGGATCGATCAACAGAATGTCCCCGACCGTCGCGGCCCCAAGCGAACCGAGCAGAAGAGCCCGATCAACGCCATCGAGCCCCGCGCCTTCATCTACTACATTCGCCGCGAGCAGCGGCATCATCAGGGGTTTCGCGACCCATTGGAGCTTCTCGCGCCCGGTGACCGCACCGTAAACGGTGATGGCCGCCGCGACGAGAAACCCAGCCCGAAACGGGGGCATTGCCCGATCAGACACTGAAACTCGGCTCGGTCGGCGCGGGCGGCAGCGTCACGACCTGACCCGCGTAGCTCAGGCCCGCGCCGAAACCGAGCAGCAGGGCCGTCTGGCCGCCCTTCGCCTTGCCTGTCACCAGCATCTCTTCCATCGCGAGCGGAATCGACGCGGCGGAGGTGTTTCCGGTGTTCTCGATATCGTTGGCCACCGGGATGTTGTCGGCGAGGCCGAGGTTCTTCTTCATCAGTTCGTTGATGCGGCTGTTGGCCTGGTGCGGGATGAACACCTCGATGTCCTCCTTCGCGACACCGGAGACCTCCAGCGCCGCGGACAGCGCGCGCGGCAAAGTGACCGCCGCCCAACGGAATACCCGAGGGCCCTCCATCCGCAGCGACATCCGGCCGACCGGCTCGACGGCAGGGTCGGTGCCCTGTAGCGCCTGCGCCCGTGCCATGTACTCGAGGAAATCGACGTCCTGTGCGATCGCCGCGGCATTCTCGCCGTCACTGCCCCACACCGTCGGGGAGATGCCGTTCTCCTCGCTCGGACCGACCACAACCGCGCCCGCGCCGTCACCGAAGATCATCGCGGTCCCCCGGTCGGCCGGATCGAGTCCGACGGTCATCGTCTCGGCGCCGATCAACAGCACATAGTCGACGGAACCGGCGCGGATCAGGTCGGCGGCGACCCCGAGGCCGTAGCCGAAACCGCCGCAACCCGACGTCAGGTCGAAGGCGGCGATCCCGTTCATACCGAGGTCGTTGGCGACCTTCGGCGCACCGTGCGGAGTCAGGGTCAGCCAGCTGGAGGTAGCGAAGATCAGCGCGCCGATCTTCGAGCGATCGATACCGCTGTTGACGATCGCCCGCTCGCCCGCCGCCGCCGCGATCGACTGCAACGTCTCGTCGCCGCTGATCCAACGCCGATTGCGGACGCCGGTGCGCTCGTAGATCCACTCGGGGGTGGAGTCGAGAACCTCGCACACCTCTTCATTGCTGACCACGCGCTCTGGTCGATAGGCACCGATACCGAGCATCGCGACGTTCTCACGACTCTTGTTGACTGCAATGCTCACCACAGGTAACTCACACGACCCTTCGCTGTCTCCGACCGCCTCGCTGCGCTCGGCTATGCGTCCATATATCGGGTCGCGCCGTTACCTCGTTTCGGTCGCCGATAGCTCCCATCTGAAGTCCCGACCCGACCCGGGCCCGCAAACGCAGCTTAACCGAGGGCAAGATCCTTGAGTCCGAGGATGGACCGGTACTCCAGGCCCTCGGCCGCGATGACCTGGTCGGCCCCGGTCTCCCTGTCGACGACCGTCGCGACCCCGACCACCGTCGCACCGGCGTCGCGCAGCGCACGCACGGCGGTGAGCGGGGAGTTTCCGGTGGTGGTTGTGTCCTCGACAACGAGCACCCGCTTGCCGACGATGTCCGGGCCCTCGATCTGGCGCTGCATGCCGTGCGTCTTGGCGGCTTTACGTACCACGAAGGCATTGATCGGACGGCCGGGTGCGTGCATGACAGCGAGCGCGACCGGGTCGGCGCCCATGGTCAGGCCGCCGACGGATTCGAAGTCCCAGTCGGCGACCAGCTCGCGCAGTAGCTTGCCGATCAGCGGGCCCGCACTGTGGTGCAGCGTGGCGCGGCGCAGGTCGACGTAGTAGTCGGCCTCATTTCCCGAGGACAACGTCACTCTGCCGTGCACGACCGCGAGCTCGCGCACCAGCGCGGCCAATTTGTCTCGGTCGGAGGCGGCGTCCTTGGAAACCGCGTCATTGCTTGTTGCCTGGTCGATCATGTCTACGTCCTCCCTCGTGCGTTGAACAGGCCGCGATTGAATCGGGCCGCCAGTGTTCGCGGGATCATTCCGGCGACCGTGGTGAGCACTTTGTACTGCACGCCGGGCACGCTGAGCACCCGGCCCTTCTCTAGATCACGCAGCGAACCGGCGACAACCTGCTCGACACTGAGCCACAGCGGTTTCGGCAGCGAAGACATCTCGATGCCGGCGCGCTCATGGAATTCGGTGCGGACGAATCCCGGGCACAGGGCCTGGGCCCGAACACCGGTTCCGGCCAGTCCGCCCGCCAATCCTTCGGTGAAGGATACGACGTAGGCCTTGGATGCCGAATACGTCGAGCCACGTCCCGGGATCAGACCCGCGACGCTTGCCACATTGACGATCGACCCCTTCGCCGCGGCGACCATAGACGGCAGCGCCGCCCTGGTGAGCTGCAACACCGAGGTGACGTTGACATCGAGCTGCGCCTGCAACTGCTCCGGCGGCAACGTCCAGAACTCGCCGGAATGCGCGAATCCGGCGTTGTTGACCAGGAATTCGATGCCATCGGCCGCACGCGCCGCGACCCGCGTCCGATCGGCGGCGTCGGCGAGATCGGCGACGAGCACCTCCGAGCGGGTGCCGAACTTTCGGGTCAGCTCCGCCGCGAGCTCGGTAAGGCGCTTTTCGTCACGGGCAACGAGCACCAGGTCGTAGCCGAGGGCGGCAAGTCGCACGGCATACCCGTGCCCGATGCCCGAGGTCGGCCCGGTGATCAATGCGATGGGACGGTTCGCGCCGGGATGGCGCGCGGGAACGCCACTGCTCACTGCGGTACGGGTCCCTGGTACGGGCGGAATCCGGGATGGAACGGGCCACCACCCGGAGGTTCGGGCGCCTCATCGATCGGCGGCCATTCGTCGTCCGACTCCACGGTGACCCGCGACGTCTGTTCGCGCCGGTCCTTGGTGGGCCGGTCTTCGGACTCATCACCGGTTTCGCGCCACTCGGCGTCGGCCGGCCAGCGCCCCTCGCGCGGACGAGAACGGGAGTCGGGCACCACCGCGAGCGACGGCCTGCGCGGCGGTTCCTGCGCCGCCGATGCCGCGGGAGCGCGCTGTTCGGGTTCCTCGTCCTCGTCGTCGTATCCGGCCGCGTCGTATCGTGGCTTCTTATAGCCGGATTTATCGAAACCCGTTTCCTCGTACTCGGATTCGTCGTCGTCGGCTCGGTAGGCGGACTCTTCGTAGACCGAATCGCGGTAGGCCGAATCGTCGTATGAGTCGGTGCCCTTCTTCGTATCGGACGGCTGTACCCGGCCCACACCGATCGAGCCTTCCGGCTCGCCGTGCTCGTCGGTTCCATCGTGGCGTTTCCCCCGAGTCCGCGGATGCGGGCGACCGGGGTCGTGGTCGCCGGAGTCCATCCCGAACACATCGCTGACCGGCGGCAATACATGCAGCAGACCGGAAAGTCGAAGTACCGCGTCGATGGTGGTCTCCCAATCACGCGCGGTGGTACCGACATTCAGCATGCCAAGGGTCCAGTTACCCTCGCTCCAGAGCATTTGCACCGTGTCGGGCAATGTCTCGATGAAGGCGACCATCCGCTGGTCGACCGCGTGCCTGGCGATCTCCGGATTGGTCGCGAAGACCACCCGGTCACCGATCGCGCCGAGCAGTTCCAGATCGGCGTCCTTGGGCGGTGACGCGGTCTTGAGCCGCATGTCGACGTCGATATCCGAGCCGATCTGCCGACGCACCGCGACCAGTGTCGCCGCGTCCTCCAGATCGAAGAGGACGAACTTCTCGCCCTTGCGGATACCGGACACCACGTCTACCGCGGAGAGGTAGCCGAGCTTGGCCAACGCACCGCGGCGCCAGGTCGACGCGAGTGCCGGCTCCACCGACACATACGTGTATCCCTGGGATTTCGCCCAGACCTGGCGCGCATGACCGGTCCGCTGTCGTTGGACCCGATCGAAATAGAGCAGCACGATCGCACCTACCAGCGCGATCGCCGCCAACCCGAACCACATAGCCGTCATCGGTACCTAGCCTAATATCCCGAGCCGGATGGAGCCTGACATTGGCCCCGCGCCGGGCCGAGCGGAGGCGAGCCAGCCGCTCATCGCGGTCCTCCCGGCAACGAGGTGCTGATGATCATCTTCGCCTGGATCGAACCGTCAGGGGCCTTGTCGCCCTGCACGACGACCATGTCCCCGACGGGCAGATCGGCGGCCTTCGCCGACGTCATCGAGATCACCTGGGTGTTGGCGTCGGTGTGCACCGTGGCCGAGCCGCCCGTCATGGTTTCGAGGGTCAGGGTGCCGTTGTTGTTGGCCCTGATGGTGCCCATCGTCGCGCCGAGCTCGTCGATATCGCCGAGCCCTGGAATGCCGGGGAGCGCCGTGGACTGGCCCGACCGCGGCGCTCCGGTCGCCCGGGGCGCGGGCAGTGTCGAGGTGCCCTCCGCGTTCGTCGAGGGCGAGTCGCCGCCGCTACCGCCGAGCAGCAATCCCCCGACCACACCGACCACCGCGATCAGCGCGACGACACCGATCACAAGCGCGACCCACAGTCCGGTGTTGCGTTTCGGACGCTGCGACGGTTGGTCGTATGGACCGGGCGCGCCCGGCGGGACCATGCCACCGTGCGCCGCACCCGCGGCCCGCACGGTCGGATCGGCCCACTGCTGGTCGTAGCCGCTCTCGTAGGCGCCCCACTGGCTGTCGTGCGGCGGGAACTCGCGGGTCGCGTTCGGCGGCGGCGGCGGCCACTGCTCGAATTGCTCGGCGGACGGATACACCACGTCTCGGTTTTGGCCGTATGCCTCGGTGTACTCCGTCGTGTGCGCGGGCTGCTGGCGTCCGGCCTTCTCCGGCGTACCCAGATGTTCGGTCGGAGCATCCTCCGGCCGCTGCGCCCACGGATCGTCCCGATTCGTCATGGCGTCCAGGGTAAGCCGGGGCAGCGCATCAGGTAGTCGGACGTGGCCATTCACGCCCGGACCACCCCTGCGACGTGCGGGAAACCCGCGGAACCGCGCCCGCCGAGGCACCCGCACGTGTCGAGTGATCCTCGGCGAGCGGCCGATCGCTCACTTGCCGACGATGAGGCTCTCACCGTTCGACGTCACGTTGACCTTTACCGTGTCGCCGTCGACTACCTCGCCGGCCAGCAGTTCCTTGGCCAGGGAGTCACCGATGGCCTGCTGGATCAGCCTGCGTAGCGGCCGTGCACCGTAGACCGGGTCGTAGCCGCGCACCGCGAGCCAGAACCGCGCCGAATCGCTGACCTCCAGCTTCAGCCTGCGGGCGGCAAGCCGCTTCTGGAGTTGGTCGAGCTGGATGTCGACGATGGCTTCCAACTGCTCCTCGTCGAGCGAGGCGAACATGACCACATCGTCGAGGCGGTTGAGGAATTCCGGCTTGAAGGCCGAGCGCACCGCGTTCATCACCAGCTCCCGATCGCCACCAGCACCGAGGTTCGAGGTGAGAATCAGGATGGTGTTGCGGAAGTCGACCGTGCGGCCTTGGCCGTCGGTCAGCCGACCTTCGTCGAGCACGGCGAGCAGGATGTCGAAGACATCGGGGTGCGCCTTCTCGATCTCGTCGAACAGCACCACCGTGTACGGCCTGCGCCGTACCGCCTCGGTGAGCTGCCCGCCCTGGTCGTAACCCACGTACCCGGGCGGCGCGCCGACAAGCCTAGCCACCGCGTGCTTCTCGCTGTATTCGCTCATGTCGATACGGACCATGGCGCGTTCGTCGTCGAACAGGAAGTCCGCCAACGCCTTTGCCAGTTCCGTCTTACCGACGCCGGTCGGGCCGACGAACAGGAACGAGCCGGTCGGGCGGTTCGGATCGGCGACGCCCGCCCGCGCACGGCGCACCGCGTCGGACACCGCCTGCACCGCCTCGGGCTGGCCGACGACGCGCCTGCCGAGCTCGTCCTCCATCCGGAGCAGTTTCTGGGTTTCACCCTCCATCAGCCTGCCGACCGGAATGCCGGTCCAGGCACCCACCACCTCGGCGATATCGTCGGGACCGACCTCTTCTTTGAGCATCACCTCGCCGTCACCGGCTACCGCGGAGGTCTTTTCGGCCGCGGCGAGCTCCTTCTCCAGCGCCGGGATCCGCCCGTAGCGCAGCTCGGCGGCCTTGCCGAGGTCACCGTCGCGCTCGGCGCGCTCGGACTCACCGCGCAAGGTTTCCAGTTGCTCCTTGAGTACCCGGACCTGGTCGATCGCGCTCTTCTCGTTCTGCCAACGTGTCGTCAGCTGGTTGAGCTTCTCGCGATCGTCGGCGAGCTCCTGACGCAATTTCTCCAGACGCTGTTTGGAGGCGGCGTCGGTTTCCTTGCTCAGCGCGACTTCCTCGATCTCGAGTCGTCGCACCGCACGCTCGACCTCGTCGATTTCGACAGGGCGGGAGTCGATTTCCATACGCAGCCGCGAGGCCGACTCGTCGATGAGGTCGATCGCCTTGTCCGGCAGGAAACGAGAGGTGATGTATCGATCGCTCAAGGTCGCGGCGGCGACCAGCGCGGAGTCGGTGATGCGCACACCGTGGTGCACCTCGTAGCGCTCCTTGATGCCGCGCAGGATGCCGATGGTGTCCTCCACCGACGGCTCACCGACGAGCACCTGTTGGAAGCGCCGCTCGAGCGCGGCGTCTTTTTCGATGTGCTTGCGGTATTCGTCCAGGGTGGTCGCGCCGACGAGGCGCAGCTCACCGCGCGCGAGCATGGGCTTGATCATGTTGCCCGCGTCCATCGCGGATTCACCGGTGGCACCCGCGCCGACAATGGTGTGCAGCTCATCGATGAACGTGATGATCTGTCCCGCACTGTTTTTGATGTCCTCGAGCACGGCCTTGAGCCGCTCCTCGAACTCGCCGCGATACTTCGCACCGGCGACCATCGCGCCGAGGTCGAGCGAGACAACGGACTTGCCGCGCAACGACTCCGGCACGTCACCGGCGATGATGCGCTGGGCGAGGCCCTCGACGATCGCGGTCTTGCCGACGCCGGGTTCACCGATGAGCACCGGATTGTTCTTGGTGCGGCGGCTCAAAACCTGTACGACGCGGCGGATTTCGGTGTCACGGCCGATCACCGGGTCGAGTTTGCCCGCGCGGGCCGCCTCGGTGAGGTCGGTGGAGTACTTCTCCAGCGCCTGGTAGCTACCCTCCGGGTCCGGACTGGTGACCCTCGCGCTACCGCGCACCTTGGTGAACGCCTCTCGCAGCGCGTCGGCGGTCGCACCGTATTTGGTGAGCAGCATCGTCACGTCCGAGTCGCCGCTGGCCAGCCCGACCAGGACGTGCTCGGTGGAGACGTATTCATCGCCCAGCTCGGTGGCCAGGTGCTGGGCGGCGGTGATGGCAGCCAGCGCCTCGCGGCCGAGTTGCGGAGTGGTCGTGGCGCCGGTTGCCCTCGGCAGCCGATCGACGATGTCCTGTGCGTCGCGACGAATGGTCGCGGGCTCGACCGCAACGGCCTCGAGCAAGGGGGCGGCGATGCCGTCGGTTTGATCCAGCAACGCCACCAGCAAGTGCGCGGGACGAATGTCGGGGTTGCCCGCGGCGGAGGCCGCTTGCAGCGCGGCGGTCAGCGCGGCCTGGGTCTTGGTGGTGGGATTGAACGAGTCCACGGTCACCTTTCCTACTTGTCGATTTCCACGGCACCGCCTGCCCCGCAGCCTGCCGGCGCGGTATGTCGTGCGGCCCGATGCCGTACCCAACCGTTCAACGTCGGAAAGGTTGAGTCTGTTCCGCTCAACTCTATAACCCTACATCCGGACAAACGCTACGCCGCGACATCGGTGAATGCGATGAATCACGACGTCGGTGGTGTATGGATACACCTACGACGGCCATCGCCGTTCGATGCGTTACTTGTCCCCGATACCTGCGTCACTTGTCCCCAATACCTGCGTCACTCTTCTCCCCAATATCAAGGAGCGAACGGATGCGCGCGATTGTCGTACGGAATTTCGGAGCCACGCCCGAGTTGGCCGACGTGCCGGTACCCGAAACCGGCGCGGGCATGGTTCGCGTGCAGTTGGAGGCGGCCGGGGTCAATCCGTTCGACCAACGGATGGCCACCGGATTCCTGGACGGGAAGATGCCGCACGACTTTCCGATGATCCTCGGGGTCGACGGCGCGGGCATCGTGTCCGCTGTCGGGCCGGGCACAAGCCGCTTCGCGGTCGGCGATCGCGTTGTCGGCAAATTCCTCACCTCCCCCGCGGGCCACGGCAGCTTCGCCGAATACGCCGTGCTGCCGGAGACCGGCGCGCTAGCGCGGATCCCGGACGGCGTGCCGACCGGCGCTGCCGCGGCGCTACCGACCGCGGGCGTCACCGCGCAGGACATGGTGGACGCCACCAAGATCGAACCGGGCCAGACGGTGCTGGTGATCGGCGCCACCGGCGGCGTCGGCTCGTTCCTTGTGCAACTGGCGAACATGGCCGGCGCACACGTCATCGCGACCGCGCGCGGCGACGCCGCCGATCAGATGACCCGCCTCGGTGCGGCCGAAACCGTGGACTACACCAGGGGCCCGGTCGGCGCGCAGGTCGCTGCCGCCCATCCCGACGGCGTCGACGTGCTGTTCGACGTGGTGAGCCCGCCCGAGACGCTCGCCGAACTGACCGGGCTCGTCCGCGACGGCGGCACCGTCTATTCCACCATCGGTGCCGCGGACGAGGCAGCGCTACGAGTGCGCGGCATCAAGGGCGGCAATATCGAATCCTCAGGCGGCGCACCGGAATTGAGCCGACTGCTGCGACGGGTGGCCGAGGGCGATGTGGTGGTGCCGATCGCCGTGACGGTACCGCTGGCCGAGGCGGCGTCGGTCATCGGCGCAGCCGGCGCACGCGGCAAAACCGTGCTGGCGATATAGGCGGGCATTCCTCTGCTACAACCCGTGCGACAGGCCCGAGGTGCTCGGCGTTTGCCCACCCATTACCGTAGGCCGAGCCGTGATGGACCATACCAACACGACCACGGGATTTTCGGGGATACTTGACGGCGGAGGACCGCCGGTTACGGGTATGTCCTCGGTAGCAATCAGAGGGAAAGGAAGCTCCACGTCGTGGATGCGCGTTCGGCTGCGCTGGTCCGCGCCAACTTCCGTTCGGTGATCGAGTCACCGAGCGGAACCGAGCGGTTGATCAGTGCGTTTTATGGTCACCTCTTTGCGGAAAACCCTCAATTACGCGAGCTGTTTCCGCCTGCGATGGATATGCAGGCGAAACGGCTGGTCACGGCCATCCAGTACGTGCTCGACCACCTGGAGGACTGGGGGCGGGCGCAGAAGTTTCTCGAGCAGCTGGCTCGCGACCATCGCAAGTACGGCGTACTGCCCGGACATTACGATGCCGCGGGCCGCGCACTTCTTGCCGCATTTCGCGCATACAACTACAACAACGGCGGCTGGAATCGAGCGCTCGAGGAGGGCTGGCGCGACATCACCATCCTGATCTCCGCGTCCATGGCCATCGGCGCCAATTCCGACAAGTCGCGCCCGTTCTGGGAGGCGACGGTCGTCGGCCATCGCCGGGTGCTCGAGGACTTGGCGATCGTGCGGTTGCAGACCGACAGCCCGATCCCGTACCAGGCCGGGCAGTACGTGCCGATCGTGGTGCCGCAGCGACCGAAGATGTGGCGCTACCTCTCGCCCGCGATTCCGGCAAATCCCTACGGCGAGATCGAATTCCACATCCGCAAGATTCGCGGCGGCTGGGTGAGCCCCGCGATCGTCAACGAAACAAGGGTCGGCGAGAAGTGGTTGGTCGCGAGCCCGCTCGGCGGACTGCACGTCGACCGCGACGCCGGTCGCGATGTGCTGCTGATCGGCGCCGGCACCGGCATCGCACCGCTGCGCGCGCAGCTCATCGAAATGGGCCAGCGCGGGATCAACCCGCGCGTGCACTTCTTCATCGGCGGCCGCTACCCCTGCGACCTGTACGACGTGGAGAACATGTGGCAGCTCTCGCAGAGCAATCCGTGGCTGACGATCGTCCCGGTCTGCGAACAGAAGACCAACCCGTACTGGTACCCGCATCCGCCCGCGGATCCGCCCTACGGCATGCACCGCACGCTGATCGGTAATCTCGGTGCTGTGGTCGCCAGCTTTGGTGCGTGGGCGGACCGGCAGATCCAGATCGCCGGATCGGCGCGGATGATCGCCGACACCCGCCGCGCGCTGATCGCGGTGGGCACCCCGGAGCAGAACATCAGCTCCGACCCTGTGTGAATGAGGAGGCTCCGTTGGGGGACTTGCACGGCAACGGCGCTGCGCCCGATAACCGCACGCCCGATAACCGCACCATGCCCAATGACAACGCACCCGAATGGCGAGCGACCGTCGTCGGACACCATCGGTTGCGCCACGACCTCGCGGTGATCCGACTGATCGGTGAATTCGTGCCGTTCACCGCGGGCCAGTCCGTCGAGGTGCGGGTTCCGCAGCAGCCGGGCATGCGACGCAGGTTCTCCCCCGCATTGCCGCCTTCGCTGGACGGCAAACTGGAGTTCCATGTGCGGTCCATCCCCGGCGGCTGGTGCAGCGGCTCCATCGTCGCCGACACCGCGCCGGGCGACGAATGGCAACTGCGCGCCCCCGCAGGCACTTTCGCTGTCGACCCGGACGGCGACGAGGTGGTGATGATCGCGGGCGGCACCGGCCTCGCCCCGCTACGGGCCCAGATCCTCGACCTGGCCAGGCACGAAGACCCCCCACCCACCTATCTGTTCATCGGCGGCGGTTCCCCACGCGACCTTTACGCCTCGGACATGCTCTTCCTGCTGACACGCGAATTACCATGGCTCACTGTCGTTCCGGTGGTGGAAACCCCGGACGATCCCGGCTGGGTCGACGAGTGGTACGAACAATCCCGCGTCGATATCGGCTTTCCGCCCGAGGAGATGCTCTACGGCACTCTCGCCGATGTGGTCGGCTCGCACGGCGCGTTCACCAACCATCAGGTCTTGGTATGCGGCTCTCCGGCGATGACCCGCGCGACGGTGGAACGGCTCGTCAAGACTGGAACACCCTCGGCAAGAATCCAATTCGAAGGATTCTGAGCCTGTCGCAGCAGCGGAGGCCCGTCAGAACAACGGGTCGTGGCGGATGTTCTTGGCCTGAGTGCCCGCGGCCATCAGGCGGAACTTGGTCGTCTGCACCATGGATGGCGACCCGACGATCTGCACGTCGCGGTCGGTCCATGACCCGTAACTGGCGACGACCTTGCCGATCTGCCCGGTCACCCGCGCCTCGAGGCCGTCCCAGTTGCGTTCCGTTTCGCCGGATTCCAGGTACCACCAGGGGTTTTCGTCACTCTCGGTCACCGGTGTCACGGTGAGCCACTTATTGGCCACGGCCAGGGCGCTGAGCGTCTCCAGATCGTAGAGGTCGCAGGGATGGTGACCCCCGACGAACAGGTGCACTCGTGGATTGACTCGCCGCTGTGCCATAGCCATGAGTTGGGCGCGCAGTGGGGCATTGCCGGTGCCACAGCCGACCATCAACATTTTGCGTTTGGTGTTGCGCGGGATGCCGAGCCCGCCCAATGGCGAACCGAGTAGCCACTGGTCACCGACGATCGTCTGGCCCACCATGGCCGGGCTGACCCAACCGCCGAGCACGCTACGGATGTGGAATTCGATCTCCCCGTTGGTATTCGCGGGCACCGCGGGCGACAGGTAGCGCCACATCCGCGGCCGGGATGGAATCTGCACGCTGATGTACTGGCCAGCGGCGAACTGCATCGGCTGATCCAATTGCAGCCGCACCACGGTCAGGTTGCGCAGCAGGTCACGGCGCTCGACCACCGTCCCGGTCCACGTGGCGGGTGTGACCTCCTTTTCCGCCGCGCCGATCATGGCTTCGCCGATGATGGTCAGGCCTTCGCTCCAGGCCCGCTCTACCTCATCGGTCCACATCTCGCTGCCCGCGAAGATCCGCATTGCGGTCTTCAGCGAGGTGGCCACCGCGACGTAATGCTCAGGCTGCACACCGTATTTGCGGTGATCGCGGCCGAGCTGGGCCAGAAAGGGGAGCAGCTTGTTCGGCTCCTCGAGCCGGTCGAGTGCGTAGGAAATAGCTTTGACCAATCGGTCACGCTGAGCATCCATTGCCGCCGGGAAGAAATCGCGGGCTTGCGGATAGTCGGTGAACAGGATCGCGTAAAACGAACTGGCCAGTCTGGCAGGCCCCCCTTCTTCCGCAGCAACCGCCTTGAACGTCGTTCTGATCAAAGCGACAGTCCGCGAATCCATCTGTGTCACAACCCCATTTCGCACTCGTACACAAACCGAGCCGGCGAGTGAGATGCTGCGGGACACTCGACAGCAGCCGTCGTCATCGAGTGTAGGTGAGGTTTGCCAGCAACGGAATCCTCCGTCTGAACATCACGCGATCTATTCCCCCAAAACGAGGATGCGAAACGCGAAACGCCGCAGAAACCAACTGCAGGATCGATTGATTGGGTGAAATCAGTCACAAACTTACCGAATTTGCACGACACGTTTTGCAAGGCCCATTCCGATACAGCCGTCCGAGCGATCACGTGGCAACTCCGAAATGTTGCCGGTTACCTCGCTCCAGCTACCTTTTCGCACCCGGCGCCTCGGCGATCGGCCCGAAACCGCAGGACAATTCGGTGATCAGTCGCGCGGCAGCCGTCCACGCATATCGAAAGGTCCGGCATACCTCCGGCTACCCTTGTGACTCAACGACATCGGGCCCCGAGCTTCGGCTCACTCGTGATGAACCGAAACATCGGGGCCCGATGGTTGCCAGCAGGTGTCAGCGCCGATGCCGGGGCTGCCACACCACCAATGCGGTACTGCGTTGCGGCGGCGAAAGATCCGGGCGATAGCCCGCACGCAGCCGCTCCACCTCGGATGCCAACTCGGCGACGTGCTGCCGCAACTGCGCCACCTGGTTGGTGAGTTCGATGATGCGCTTGATGCCGGCCAGATTCACGCCCTCGTCCTGAGACAGCCGCTGCACCTCGCGAAGCAGCTCGACGTCCCTGGCCGAATAGCGTCTGCCGCCACCCGAAGTCCGTTGTGGCGTCACCAATCCCAGCCGGTCATAAGTGCGCAGTGTCTGCGCGTGCATGCCCGCCAATTGTGCCGCCACCGAGATCATGAAGACCTGAGCCTCGGTGCGCCCCTGGTTATTGGGCCCACCCGACGCGTTCTTCGGATCACCGGACATCACGCACCTGCCCATCCCGCACGTGGATCGAATCCGCTGGACTTCTCCGCCTCCGCGTAACGCCGCAGCGCCTCGGAGGCATCGTCATCCAGCTTCTGTGGCACCGCGACCTTGACGGTGACAAGCAGGTCACCGGCTCCGCCCGCGGCACCGCGCTTCGGAACGCCACGACCACGCACCCGCAGGATGCGGCCGTCCGCGGTGCCCGGCGGCACCTTGACCCCGACGCGACCTTCCAGCGTTGGCACCGAAACCGTTGTGCCCAACACCAATTCGCTGTAACTGACCGGAAGTACCAGGGTCAGGTCGTCGCCATTGCGGCCGAAGACCTTGTCCTGGCTGACATGCACGGTGACGAACAGGTCGCCCGAAGGCGCACCACGCAGCCCCGCCTCGCCCTGCCCGGCCAGCCGAATCTTCTGTCCGTCACTGACTCCCGGCGGGATCCGCACCGTGATGGTGCGGGTCCGGTTCTGGATGCCGCTGCCATGGCAGTCGACGCACGGGTCGTCGATGATCGAGCCGGTGCCACGGCACTCGTCGCACGGTTCACTGAATCCGAACGCACCCTGGTTGCGGCTGATGACGCCGTTTCCATTGCAGATAGGGCACACTCGGGGACTTGTGCCCGGCTTGGCCCCGCTGCCGTGACACGTCGTACACGGTGACGGACTCGTCATCCGCAGCGGAACGGTGACACCCTGCGCGGCCTCGCGGAAGCCGAGAGTCGTCTCGGTTTCCACATCGGCGCCACGACGCGGGCGGCCCGTTGTCCGAGTGCCGCCCCGGTTGAACAGCCCACCGAGGAGATCACCGAGGCCACCGTCGCCCGCATTGGCCTGGCCGAAGATGTCGCCGATGTTGAAGTCCTGGGAGAAGCCACCGCCCGGGCCCGCGCCGGGGGTGAACCCGCCGCCCCT
The DNA here is from genome assembly GCF_046764875.1 of Nocardia arseniciresistens. Classification (NCBI taxonomy): domain Bacteria; kingdom Bacillati; phylum Actinomycetota; class Actinomycetes; order Mycobacteriales; family Nocardiaceae; genus Nocardia; species Nocardia arseniciresistens. The sequence continues at coordinate 199,869 of NZ_JBKORD010000004.1, read as the reverse complement.
GCCATACGCGCCGCCGCCGGCGAAAAGCTTTCGCGTTTCGTCGTACTCCTTGCGCTTGGCGGTATCCGACAGCACGGCATGCGCCTCGCTGACGGTCTTGAACCGCTCCTCGGCCTTGGTGTCACCGGGATTGGCATCCGGATGCAGGTCACGAGCGAGCTTGCGATACGCCTTCTTGATCTCGTCTTGAGAGGCGCTGGAGGAAACGCCCAGCTCCTTGTAGAAGTCCTTCTCGATCCACTCCCGTTGACTCACCGGGCATCTCCTCCTCTCGCAGTGCTCGTCTTGCGGCGCTCCCGGGGCCCTCCGTGGTCACGCTGCGCTACCGCCTCCGGGGCCGTCGCCCGCGCCGCGGCCTTATTGTTTGGTTGTGCCGGCATCAGAACCAGCATTCGATGCTTCGTTCACCGGTAGATCGGACACACCGTCGGTTACCCCGACCATCGCGTGCCGAAGCACCCGCTCGCCGAAGCGGTAACCCTTGCGCATGATCACACCGATCACCGGGTCGTGTCCGGATCCCTCGTGCTGTACGGCCTCGTGCAGGGTCGGATCGAAAGGCTCACCCTCCGAACCGAATTCCTCCAGTCCCTGCTTGCGCAGCGCGTCGGCCAGCTTGTCCGCGACCGCCTTGAGCGGTCCGGTATCGAGATCGCCGTGCGCGCGTGCGCGGTCGAGATCGTCGAGCACGCCGAGCAATTCGGTGACCACCGCGGCCTTGGCCGCATCGATGGTCGCCTTGCGGTCGCGCTCGACCCGACGCCGGTAGTTGGCGTATTCCGCGGTCAAACGCTGTAGGTCGGCGGTGCGCTCGGCCAGCTCGTTGCTGATGGCGTCGGCCATGACCGCGGCCCCCTCATCAGATCCGAGCGCGGCCTCGACACCGTTGCCCGAGTCGGGCCCGGCCGCGGTTGCCGCGGCCGGATCCCGAATCTCGCCGGTCTCCGGATCGACGATGTTGTTTACCAAACCGGAGGGGTCCTGTTCCGAATTGCGCTCGTCCGAATTTCCCTGTGTCACTTCTTCTCCGTGTCGACCGGCTCGTCCACGACCTCGGCATCCACGACCTCGTCGTCGGCGGCCGAGTTGGAGGGTCCATTGCCATTGCCGTTGGTCGCGGACTCCGCCGCCGACGCCTCGTAGATGGCCTGGCCAAGCGCCTGCGACTCGGTCGCCAGCTTCTCGACGGCCTCCTTCACCGCGGCGATATCGGTGCCGGCGAGCGCCGTGTTCGCCTCGGCGATGGCCTCTTCGACCTTGGACTTGATGTCGTCGGGGACCTTGTCCTCGTTGTCCTTGATGAACTTCTCGGTCTGGTGCACCAGAGACTCGGCCTGGTTGCGGGTCTCGGCCTCCTCGCGGCGGGCCTTGTCCTCGGCGGCGTGCGCCTCGGCGTCCTTGACCATCCGGTCGATCTCTTCCTTGGACAGGCCGGAGCCGTCCTGGATCTTGATCTTGTTTTCCTTGCCGGTGCCCTTGTCCTTCGCGGTCACGTGCACGATGCCGTTGGCATCGATGTCGAAGGTGACCTCGATCTGCGGCACGCCACGCGGGGCGGGCGGCAGGCCGGTCAGCTCGAAGGAGCCGAGCAGCTTGTTGTGCGAGGCGATCTCGCGCTCACCCTGGAACACCTGGATCTGCACCGAGGGCTGATTGTCATCAGCGGTGGTGAAGGTCTCCGAGCGCTTGGTCGGGATGGTGGTGTTGCGCTCGATGAGCTTGGTCATCACGCCACCCTTGGTCTCGATACCCAGCGACAGCGGGGTGACATCGAGCAGCAGGACGTCCTTGACCTCACCCTTGAGCACACCGGCCTGCAAGGCGGCGCCGACGGCGACGACCTCGTCCGGGTTGACGCCCTTGTTGGGCTCACGCCCACCGGTCAGTTCCTTGACCAGCTCCGAAACGGCGGGCATACGGGTGGAGCCACCGACGAGCACGACGTGGTCGATATCGGCGACGTTGATGCCCGCGTCCTTGATCACGGACTGGAACGGCGCACGGGTGCGGTCCAGCAGGTCCGCGGTGATCTTCTGGAACTCGGCGCGGGTCAGCTGCTCGTCGAGGAACAGCGGGTTCTTGTCCGCGTCGACGGTGATGTACGGCAGGTTGATCGAGGTGCTCTGCGAGGAGCTCAGCTCGATCTTGGCCTTCTCCGCGGCCTCACGCAGCCGCTGCAGCGCCATCTTGTCCTTGGTCAGGTCGATGCCCGCACTGGCCTTGAACTTGTCGACCAGCCAGGACACGACGCGCTCGTCCCAGTCGTCACCACCGAGGTGGTTGTCGCCGGAGGTCGCGCGGACCTCGACTACGCCCTCGCCGATTTCCAGCAACGAGACGTCGAAGGTGCCGCCACCGAGGTCGAAGACCAGGATGGTCTGTTCTTTGTCGCCCTTGTCCAGGCCGTACGCGAGCGCGGCGGCGGTGGGCTCGTTGACGATGCGCAGCACGTTGAGGCCGGCGATCTGGCCGGCTTCCTTGGTTGCCTGACGCTGCGCGTCCTCGAAGTACGCGGGAACGGTGATCACCGCGTCGGTGATCTCCTCACCCAGGTACGCCTCGGCATCGCGCTTGAGCTTCATCAGCGTGCGCGCGCTGATTTCCTGCGGCGTGTACTTCTTGCCGTCGATCTCCACATTCCAGTCGGTGCCGATGTGGCGCTTCACCGAGCGGATGGTGCGGTCGACGTTGGTGACGGCCTGGTTCTTCGCAGGCTGGCCGACCAGTACCTCGCCGTTCTTCGCGAAGGCGACGACCGACGGGGTGGTGCGCGATCCTTCCGAGTTGGCGACGACGACCGGCTCTCCGCCTTCGAGAACGGCGACGACCGAGTTCGTGGTCCCGAGGTCGATTCCGACCGCACGAGCCATGGTTTTCCTCCTAGTTGACGTAACTATTTGTGTTCGGTGCTGGGCGAACGTCGCCCGGCAAGCAATCCCTACGCTGATCTTTTCGAGGGACCTGCAAGCAATCCCTACGCTGACCTTTTCGAGGAACCTGCAAGCAGTCCCTACGCTGAGCGCGGTCGGCTCAATCTTGCACCCGATTGTGACCGGGAGTCAACTCAAACTTGAGCCGAACGCACTCAACAACTATCGAACGGCTCAACAGAGGCCCTCGGCGATCTATTCCCGAACCCGACCCGAGGACCGCCGCCCGCCATTCTCGCCAGCCGCGTCGTCGTCAGCCAGAAATGTTCGCCAGTTGTGACCAACGCGAATCGGTATTCATCGCAAGGTGAGCGAGGTCTCGGATTCGACGCGGGTCAGCTTCTCCGGGTTGCGGACGTAGTAGAGGCCGGTGATGCGTGCGTCTTCGACACGCGCCGCCATGATGCCGTCGATCTCGCCGTCCAGGCGTAGGAGCAGTGCCGGGTTGCCGTTGACGACAGTGAGTTCAATGGTGATCGCGGCGTCGACCTTGCCGGTGCCTGCGATGAGGAGGCGGCTGACCTTGTCGGCGCCGGTGATCGGCCGCCGCGAGGCATGCTTGATTCCGCCGCCGTCGCCCATCAGGACGACTTCCGGTGCGAGCACGTCGAGCAGGCCCTGTAGGTTCCCGGTTTCGAGCGCGCTCTGGAAGGACTCCAGCGCAGCCCGGGTGTCGCTCAGGGAGACCACCGAGCGTGGGCGGCGGGCATCGACATGCTGGCGGGCGCGGTGCGCGATCTGGCGGACGGCGGCGGGGGTCTTGTCGACGGCGGCCGCGATCTCGTCGTAGCCGAGATCGAAGACCTCGCGCAGTACGAAGACGGCGCGCTCGGTCGGCGACAACGTCTCGAGGACGAGCATCAGCGCCATCGACATACTCTCGGCGAGCTCGACGTCCTCGGCCACGTCCGGGGCGGTGAGCAGCGGCTCGGGCAGCCAGGGGCCGACGTAGGACTCTTTGCGGCGCTTCATGGTGCGCAGCCGGTTGAGCGACTGCCGGGTCGTGATCCGGACCAGGTAGGCGCGCTGGTCGAGCACCTCTTCCAGGTCGACCTTCACCCATCGCAGCCAGGTTTCCTGGAGGACGTCCTCGGCGTCGGCCGCCGATCCGAGCATCTCGTAGGCGACGGTGAAGAGCAGATTGCGGTGGGCGACGAAAGACTCGGTCGCCGGGGTGGTGGCGTGGTCGCTCATAGCTCGACCCCGTTCCTTCGCGGCCGACCCTGGTCGGCCTCTATGCGTGCGTCCACAGCGATGTCCTTTTTCGGCGGTAGGCGTTCGATCCGACCTACCTGTTCGGTGCGATCGAGAGTAGGACACCATCCGGCACCAGGTTGTGACACCCGAGCCACCGACGATCGGTTGATGAATGGACCGCATGTCGTGCGGCGGTGCCCGCATTGCGGAGGCCGCTACACGACATGCGGTCCAGAACCGTTGATACTGAGCCGAATCGGCCACGGATGCGTGCTCAGACTGCCTGTTCAGCAGTGGCCAGTGCGTCGCCGCGCTTGGCCGCCAGCAGCTGCTGACGCTTGGCATCCTTGGACCACCACGTGCGCACACCGGGCTTGCGCGCCTCGTACCCCAGCTGCCAGACGGTGCTCTTGCACACGAACTCCTTGAGCTTCGCGCCCGGACGGCCGCCGAGGTAGAACTTGTTCGCGGTGTCGTTCTTGGCGGAGAACTGGAAGACTCCGCCGCGACGACCGAGGCTGATGCACTGCCCGGCGAACCCCACGCTGACGGGCGCGGGCTGCGCACCCGCGATCCGGCTGAGCACTGTCTCGGCGGCCTGCGGGCCGAGCTGAACCGCGGCCTGGCAGCCCATCCGGAACGGCAGGTCCGACGGTGCCACCGAATCACCTGCCGCGACAACGCGCACGTCGTCCACGCTGGTCAACGTCTCGTCGGTGAGCAGGCGGCCCAAGGCGTCGGTGCGCAGCCCGCTGCGGACGGCCAGGTCGGGCACGCCGAATCCGGCGGTCCATATCGTCACCGTGCTGCGCAACTGGTGGCCGCCACTGAGCTGGACCGTATCTGGTGTCACCGCCGTCACCTTCGCCTCGGGGCCATCGAGCACGGTCACCCCGAGTTCGGCCAACCGCTTGGCAACCGCGCGTCGACCCCGAGGGTGCAGGTACGGGCCGAGGACCTCGCCACAAACCAGGGTCACGGTGCGGCCCTGCTCCGCCAGTTCGGCGGCGGTTTCGATACCGGCAGGTCCGGCTCCGACAACAGTCACCACGGCCGTGGCGGGAGCGGCGTCGAGGACCGGCCGCAGCCGCTTCGCCTCTTCCAGGCTGGCGATCGGGTAGGCGAACTCGGCCGCTCCTGGCACCTGCGGGTCGGCGGTGCCACTGCCCACCGCGTACACCAGATAGTCGTAGCCGACCGTGCCGCCTGTCGCCAATGTCAGGCTGCGCTCGGACGCGTTGATCTGTGTCACGGTGTCGACCACCAGCCGGATCCGCTCGGCCAGGACGTCGCGGTAGTCGACGACCGCGTCATCGGACCCGCCGACCAATTGGTGCAGGCGGATCCGCTCGACGAAGGTCGAGCGCGGGTTGATCAGGGTCACTGTCACGTCCTCGCGCTGTGTGAGGCGATTGGCCGCCATGACACCGGCGTATCCGCCGCCGATGACGACAACTTCGGTGTTCACAGTCATGGTGTTCTCCTTCGTTTCAAGGTGGTCGGTCTTAAGACACCGCGTCATCGATCGTTGTGACAGCGGGTGAGCCAGGTCACTCGACAGGTGCGGGCACCGTCGGGACCTTCGTGGTCATCGGTCAGGAGGAGAAGGACTCGGGGCCGAATCGCCCCACGGCCACGAAGACGGCCATGGCGAGATAGGCCAGGTTCAGCACCACCAACTTGAATTCGCCATGGCGGAAATGGGTGGTCATCGCACCGACCATGAGCAAGATCCAGCAAACGGCCGTCACCGGCACCATCACCGGGGCGATGTCGAGCACGGCAGGCAGGATCAGGCCAACTGCGGCAAGGAGTTCGAGAACTCCGAGCGTCTTGACGAAACCGACGCTGACGTCTGCGGTCCATTCCCCGCCGTTGGCCTCGGCCAGCTTTTTCTTGGGCACGAACGTTTTGGTGATGCCGCCGGCCAGAGCGACTACGGCTAGCAGTCCGGTGACGATCCACAGTGCGAGGTTCACGAGGTTCTCCTTTATTTCTGGATGTTGGCCTCAAGACACCGGGGTATCGATTGTTGTGACAGCACGTGAGCCAGGTCACTCCATGGGAGGTGGCTTGGTATGGGGAGTTCGCGCGATCGGAGCTGGGGCTACGGGGGTACGCAGCACAGTCAGAGCCGATCCTCCGGCGATGCGCGGCGAGTACGCGCTTTCATGGCAGGCCACTGTTGCCGCCATGGTTCGCGACGATGCCGCGCGGGGCGTTGGGTCGTCGGCGCGAAGTCGGAGGTCTCGAAGTCCTCGAGGATGCGCTCGCGCGCCTGCCTGCTACTGCACCGAAAGTGGCGTCACAACACTGCAATTCGTGCGAGAAGCGTCCATCCGGTGATCATCCGACCTCACCTAACGGCGCTGGCGCAGGTATTCATCGTGTTCCAAGTCTTCGCGGTAATAACGCTGGGTGAGGGTGGTGAGGCGGTGGACCTCGGCGGCCATGGCTTGGGCGGCAAGGGGTTTGGCGATAATGGGGTCGCCGGTTTTCACGTAGTAGCGGCCGTCCTCGTAGTCCATCCACCAGAAGCCGCGGCCGAAACTTTGACGGGCGTCGACGGCCGGGCCGGAGAAGACGGTGATTTCGCCGATGGCGAGGCGGGGGCGTTTGAAATGGCGATCGAGTTGTTCGGTGATGCTGACTTCGTAGGGTGCGCGGACCGGTCGGTCACGGTCGGCGGCGAGCGTTTCGCGCCGCACCTCTAGTGGTTCTCGGGTTCCGGCACGCATTTTCGGTAGAGCGGCAACCGCCCGTTCGGGGACTTTCCTTGCGGGACAGTAGCTTACGATCACCTCGCCGCCGGTGTCGAAGGCCGAGCCCGACAACTGGACCAGGGTGGCACCCGCCCTGCCGCGTACCGCACCGTGAAATCGATAGATGGTCAAGGGATTTCGATTGTCGAAACCCTTCGACTCGATCCTGGTATCCGGTTCCAGCAGAATGTCCAGTGCTCGTTCCAGATCGACGGCGTACTTGCCGAGCAGCGCGTCGACCGCGGCCTCTCGCTGGCGTTTCAGCGCACTGAAATCCATTTCCGCCGGCCGGAATTGGAGCGGATAGGGCAGTCGGTCGCGACCGTAGGCGGCCCAGAGAATCTCGAACTCTTGGCCGGTGAAACGCCAATCAGCCATGGTCCCCACCGATGACCGGCGGCACCGATTTCGGCAGCGAATCCAGGCCGGTGACCTCTTCCCCATTCTGTTTGTTGATCAGGTAGTCCTTGGTGCCGGAGGTTTCGCGCTCGTCATCCTTGCCCTTGCCTGCCGCGCCCGGAGCCATACCGGAGGAACCCGCGCTGCCCCGCGCCTGGGTGCCCGCGCCCGAGGACGCGACGAGCGGGTTAGCGCCGGGTTGTTGGGGCACGCCGGGAACGCTACGCCCCGGCGCGGGAGTATTGGGAGTGCCTGGGCTGGTTGGCTTTCCGGGCGAGCTCGGCAATCCGGGTGCGCTCGGTGTTCCCGATGCGCTCGGTGTGCCGGTGGCGCGTGGCGGAATGCCCGGGGTGATCGGGCTCGGAGTACCGGTACCGCTCGGCATGTTCGCCGATGTGCCGGGTGTATTCGCGGGGGTACCGGGCGTATTCGCAGGCGATCCGAGTTGCTGAGTAGCGCCGGCCGGGTCGACCGACTGGGGTGTCGTAGCGGCCGGATCGGTTGCACTCGGCTTTTCGGAGCCACTGCCCGACTCGTCGGAACCCGGTTCTTCAGTGCCAGAGGGGCTTTCGCCCGCTCCTCCTTCACCGGAACCCGTCGACTCCTGCACACCGGGAGAGTTGCCGCCGGACGGTGCGACGGGCGGTTGCGGCGGATCGACGATGGGCGGTGCGGCGGGCAACACGGGCACACCATGGTCGGTCTGGTTCACTACTTGACCGAAGACGGTGCGCAGCACCCTACGTGCTTCTTGAGTGGCCTCCTCCTCGGTGAAATCGCCGCTCTTCATCACGCCTTCTTGCGGCAGCGTCTTGCCCTGGAGGTCCGGACGTTGCGTTGCCTGCGGCATCAAGGCTTGAGTTTGCTCCAGCCCGGTTTGCAGTTCGAGCAGTTTGTAGCTCACCAATGCCGTTGCGCTGGGCAGGTTTTCAGACTTCTCGGCGTAATTGTTCACCGCGGAGATCGCCGCCGCACCGGACTGCCCCGTCCATCCACCATGCCCGCCATCCCCATCGACGGTGCGCGCGAATTGCTGGTTGAACAGTGTGGTCGCGGCAGCGAGCTGCGCCCCGATGCTCAGCCACGCTTCCCCCGCTTGCCGTGCGGCACTGGGCCGCATCGCGTCGACGGCTTCGACCATCTGCGCCAGCGTCATGCTGTCGTAGTTATCCGGCCCAGGGATTTTCGGCGGATCGAAGTCACCGACGAACCCACCGGACAACCTGTTCGTGCTGGTGTAGATCGCCTCCCGATCACGGTTCCACTGCTCCTGCGCGGCGATGATCCGGTTGCGGTAGTCGTCGTAGGAGGTCACTGCGGGATGTCCGTTCCGGTGAACTGATCGGCACGGGTTTGGTCGAGCTCGGTGAAGTTCGAGATTGCTTTGGCTACTGCTTGTTTCGCCAGTTTGACAGCCTCTATGTGCTGTTGAAGGACAGTGTCTATCGACTGGTCGCTACCGGTGGCTTTCAAGCTGAACTTTTCTTCCAGCGCCTTGCTCGATGGGAACGGCCCGAATCCGGAGATGAGGGTCGCGCGGCGTGCCAACTGGAATATTGCGTCAAGCCGGTCGAGATAGTCGTCACATACCTTATCGAGCCCGTTACCGACATCTGGGTGCAGTGAAATCTCGCCAGCGTTAGCCAGGTCGAGGACCTTGCCCCACTCTGCTGGATTGATGCCGAACTCCATAGGTCCCCCCTAGCTACCGAGTAGGTATCTGGCTAGATCTTCAGCATGCCGACGCACCTCGACGCAGGGATCACCCTGTTTGCCGACCGATGGGCGGGTTGTGACCTCGAATGACACTGTTCCTTGCGGCATCTCGATGGCAATGCCGCAGCTCAGCCGTTTGGTATCACCGACACGGAGGAATTCGACCGCCTGATGTGAGCCGACAGTCCTCGGCGTGAAACCCTCTAAGTCACGCCGTTTCTCGAAATCGTTGAGTGTTGGAGTCCCCGAGTAGGTCGTGAACTCGTACCACCGCGCCGAGGCCCGCCAGCTGCACACCTTCCAACCATCGAAGTCCACCCCCGCGACATCCTTCGTCTTACTCGCAGGATCAAGCCCAGTAGCCGATACCGCCGAATCCGGCAGGCCACACGGATTCCACAATCCGGCGTCAGGGTCGGCAGATTTCGTCGCAGCAGCCGTCGCACTCACCGCGCCCGTCGTAGCCTGGCCCGGACTGGTGGAATCTTCACACCCAGCCAAAACCAGCACAGCGCCGACCGCGAGGACCAGACCGCGCAGCACATTCCCCCTGCTTGTCATCAGTTCCTCACCGTCGGTGGCATGCCATGTCGGGTGGGGCCGGACCGGCTGCTCCGCCCCCTGTCAGCTCCCATTGAAGGTACTGGCCGCGAGAAGGGTGGTGCAAGCGCAACTCGGCTGCCGCCCATCGACAGAGAGGGGTGCGGCCGCACCCACCGCGCGAGGGCCTCGGATCGGGGTATTACGGACCTCCGGGAAGACGACGACGCCCCACCAACACCTCATCCTTCAGATCTTCGTAACCAATGGCCAGCTCAGCGAGCCTCTCCCACGCGTCACCGAGCTCCGAGTTCGACCCACCCGCCAACGCCGCGAAGGCACACGCGGTGAACTGCCCGAGCCGGTCGACCACCGCGCCAACGGTTTCGGTATGCACACGCGCAGCGCCGAGCGACGGCGGAAGTTGCCCGGCGACCCACTGGTCGACTGCGCGAACCAGTCCCGCGCGTTCCTGATCTATCTCGTCGGTCCGCTCCCGGCTGGCACCCAATCGTAGTTCGTGCAGTTCCGCCAACTCCCTGGCCGAACGCAAGAGCGGGTGATCGTGCACGTCGCCACGACATGCAGCCAGAATCAGATTCTTTCCTGGCAGGGGTACACCGAGCGTCACCGTGCACCCGCCCGCACCGTTGCGCGGATCGATGCCACGACCATCAGCCCCGAAGGGCGAAAAGCGCAGCGCGGCGGCTCAACCCAGCATCGGAATCGCGTGCACCGATCGGTCGGCGAAGGCAGTGCGATAACGCCACCAACTCGCACTATCGAGACATTGAGCCGAAACATCTCAGCGAACAAGCTGTCGTCATTCGGCAGATCGGGACGCACCAGGTAGCTCCATCTGCCAGACCGGGGGTGCGACATGATCGGGCCGATATGTTGTTGGCGGCGTACAAGTTCCAGCCGCAGCGCATGCCCGAGATGCGTGGGCATCATTACCGCCCACACCAGCCCCGCTCTGACTACGATCCGACCGAGCTGTGGCGGGTCGATGATCGCGGGTAGTTCGCACACCTGCCGGTAGTACCGGCAACGGGACACGGGTGTGTCCCCAAAAGCTATGTGGTCCATGCGGAGACCTCGAGTCGCGTCGGTGATCAATTGGTGCGCTTGGCTCTGTCCGGCTGCCTGTCCTGGCGAACGCACTGATCAAGCGAAACACCTCCGACCTGCGCGAAGTGTCATAAAATGGGTAACCCAATTGAACCAACCCGAAATCCCAGAGCGTTCCCCGATCAGGGTGGCTCCCTTCACCCAGTACGGGCGTGCGCCACAACAAGAGAGGACACTTTGACCGACACCGGTTCGACCCTGCCAAGGCGGCAGCTCGGCAGCTACCTGCATGAAGCGCGCACCGCGCTGAACCTGTCGCAAGAGAAGCTGGCAGACCTGGCAGACCTGAGTTCCTCGGTATTGCAACGACTGGAGAAGGGAGAGGCGACTCGGCTGAAAGTCCGTGATCTACAGGCGGTTTGCGATGTACTCGAAATGTCGGACGACATGACTACCGCAATGATCGGCCTACTGCGTCAAGGAGCCGAAAAGAGTTGGTGGCACGAGTACGGCAACCTGATACCCGCCACCTTCGACGTGTACGTCGGGCTCGAAACCGCAGCGCGGAAGCTGAACACCTACCAGCCGTCGCTGATACCGGGCTTGCTTCAAACTGCCGACTACGCCCGGGCTCTCATGCAAACGGGCTACCCGGCGGAGGACAGCGCCGAGCATGAGCGACGAATCGAGCTCAGGACCAAACGCCAGACCATCGTCACCAGGAAGCGTCAGCCGATCGCCCTCGACGTGGTGCTCCACGAATCGACTCTACGCAGCACCGTGGGCAGCGCCGATGTCATGGCAGCACAACTTCGACACCTGGCGGAAATCGGAAAACAGTCCAATGTGACGGTTCGGGTGTTGCCATTTTCGGCTGGAGCACCGACCGGAGATGCTGTTGGACAGTTCGCTGTCCTCGAGTTCGACAAGGACGGGAAGGGGCAACCGGTCTGGCCGCCGGTCGTCTACTTGGAAACCTTTGTCGGCTGCATTTACCTTGAAAAAATACTAGACGTGCAACTGTACGATCGGGTGTACGAGAGTCTCCAGCAATGTTCGCTGGATGTGACAGCAAGCAGGAGCCTGCTTCGACAGGTGGCAAAGGAGTTACTAGAGACATGACTGCTGATCTGTCCCGCGCTCAATGGTTCAAGAGCAGCCGCAGCGCCTCTAAAGCCGATTGCGTCGAAGTCGCCTTCATCGAAGGCGCGGTTGGCGTGCGCGACTCGAAGAACCCAACCGGCCCCGCGCTGCTCTTCACACCTGCCGAGTGGGATGCGTTCACCGCGAGCGTCCACGGCGGCGAGTTCAACCAGTCCTAGCGGCGGACGTCGATCGCTATCGTTCGACATCCACGATCATCCAGCAGACGGCGCTGATCACGGCGACCAGCAGGATCTTGCTTCGAACAGAAGGTTCGAGCGTGAATATCGATCCAGCCGAGGCGAAGTGGTTCAAAGAGCGGCCGCAGTGCCTCTCGAGCTGATTGCGTCGAGGTCGTATTTCCAGAAGACGTTGTCGGCGTGCGTAACTCGAAGAATCCAACCGGTCCGACGTTCGCCTTGACCCCTTTGTGAATAGGACGCCTCACCGCAGGCGTCCAGGACGGTGAGTTCAACCGCCTCGAGCCTGACCAACGCGAAAAGTGTCCGGTAGCCCAGGGTATTTTCAGCCCTGGGCTCCTACAGATGGCGCCGGATCACGCGCCGGTATCCACGGCTTTTCGCCCACTGGGCATGGATGCACGGCTCCTGGTGGAGACGACCAACCCGATGACCGGCCGACTGCCGAAACCGAGGTGGGGCACTTCTTGTCGGCCGCGCGGCTGCTCCTGGAACGCCGCCGACATCCACCCGGCTCCAGAACCCGAGTGGTCTCGTCATCGGGAAGCGGACAGCCGGGGGCGCGGCGTCTAATTCCTCTGGGATCATCCTTGATCGAGGCCTTATATCAGGAGCGGTTATGGGCAATCCAGAGATCCAATACCTGGCGCAGTGCTACTTCCACCAAGACTACGACCTCGAAGCGGACTCACCGGTGGGCATCATCCGGAAATTTCGGACCGCCGAAGCTACCCCGATGGTCGCGGCTGTTCGTGAAGCCATCCGGGTTCTACTCGATTCCGGAGCGAGCGAACAGCAGATGGCTGAGGTGTGGCTGACGGAAGCTGGGGCCCAATACGATCCGCGCGGCGACGGGCTGACGGTCTCGGGATGGCTGAGAAACGTAGTCGATGAACTTTCCGGCGATTGACGGTCACGCCATCAGGACCGTATGTCAGATTGCCGCGCTCGTCTCCAGGACGAGCCACCCGCCAGATGCGATAGGCCTCAACGATATCGGCACCGGCGGTCACCTACGAACCGGTCCGCCCCGCGACGGTATTCACTGCCTCACGATTCAGCCGCTCGGCGGGCTTCGTCGCACCATCCGCCGACACGCGAAAAGCATTGTCGGGATACGCCTTTCCACGTTCCGTGTATAACCCGCAGACCGGACTCGTCGCCTACATGCCGGACACCGCCTGGCCGATCAGCGGCACCCGCCAGGCTGATCCCGGACGTTCCTACTGCGACCCGGTTTCGATGCCACCTACCGAGTTACGACACGTCAACAGCAATCCCCGAAAATGAGGACTGCGCACCGTCTTTCCGATCCCCACCTGACGCATACCCAGCGCCTTTTCCACATCACTCACCACGACCGTCTTCAGCCAACGCAGCATGTGGTGGTTCGAAGCCTCCCACCGCAGGTCGACTCCGAAGGGCCAAAACCTTCATCTCCTGCACAGCACCATGTCAAGAAGCTCTACCCACAACGAACCCCCGCGCCACGCTCGTGGCACACGCAGGGTCTCAGATCGCGCTTCATAAGGTCATAGTCGATTCATGTCGACTTCATGTATGAAGCGCGGCGTGAGACCGCGCCGTCAGTGCTGCGGCCGCACTCGATAGACGATCTCCACCGCACCACCGTCCAAGGGGCGCGAACTTTCGAATTCCAGGCCGGTCTGTGGATTCAGCGATTCGGTCAGCCGCATGCCGCCGCCGACGAAGAACGGCAGGACCACGAGCTCGAGTTTGTCGAGAACACCGAGGGCGCGATAGGTCTCGATCGTGCCGGGCCCGCCGATGAGATGGACATCGCCACCACGATTGGCCGCGCGGATCTTCTCCAGTAGCCGCACTGGGTCGTCGTCGACCGTGACATCGCCGGGGGTCCCCTCGGGCCGTGGCGAGCTCAGCACGAAGACCTTCAGGTCCGGCCAGGGCCAGCGATCGGCGGTAAGCGCGGGTTCGAAGGTGGTGCGGCCCATCAGAGCGGCCTCACAGGTCCGCAGGAATTCAGCGATGCCGTGACTTCCCGGACCATGCACCGGATCGATGACCTGAGGCGGCCAGCCGTCCGGAGTCGTCACATAGCCGTCGGCGGTCATGCACAGGCGAGCCCGGATCTGCATGAGTTCATTCCTATCTGTTGCGTCTCAGAAGAGACGACGCCTGCCGTCGAAATTCATCGTCCTGGACTGTCTTCCCGGACTGGCTGGGAAGGGACCACGCCGCTGGGCAGACGAAATCCGTGGCGATACCCTACAGAAGAAGCCGCCTCGGCCGATCGGGCCCGGGGCGGCCTTCTTTGTCCAGAGGTTTTGTTGTGCACAGAGTTCGAGTGCATCGACGTGAGACACGCGCTTGATGCTTCAGACAGTTGTTGTTGCGTCCTGGCTCGGTGCGGGGGTGACGCCGAGCTGCTGCATGAGGCCCAGAGTGTTTATCTCGTGCCAACTCTCGACGATCTTGTCACCGTCGAAGCGCCAGATGCTGATGCCCGTCAGCGTCACTTCCCTGCCGGTCGGCATGATGCCTTGGAACGCTCCGCGGTGGGTTCCGTGATACGACCAGCGTTGTGCGACCTTGTCGCCTTCGGCGAGTAGATCCTCGCTCGTGGTCCGCCCGTCCGGGAACGCGCGTTGGAACTCGGCGATCATCTCGCGATGGCCCTCGCGGTCGAGTGGCGGGCTCCCGGCGGCACGGAAGACGTGGTCGGCGGTGAAGAACTTCTCGACTTGCGAAGGATCACGGCCGTTCCAGACCTCTTCTTCGAAGCGGTGCACGAGGGCCTTGTTGTCTTCGGTGGACATCCGATGGCTCCTATCCGCCCCCGTGTTCCGTTGGTGGCAGTCGGCGTTCTGAGCTCGATGCTTGCTTGCACTACTTCCACTCGAACAGCCGGCCTTCCGACTTTCCATCGATGACCATGTACTCGAACACGGTCGCGATCCCGTTGAGGCGGCTCAATTCCTCTGAGTCGGTCTCGTAGAAGAGTGCCCCGCGCCAACTGATTTGGCCTGGGCCGGTGAATCTACCGACGCCTTTGCCCTCGAACGTCGCCGTTTGTCCGCTCGCCGTGACGACAAACCCGGTTCCGACACCGGATATCGTGCCATTGGGGCGCATGGTGCCGAGGTAGGTCACTGTTGCCTCGGCCTGGACTCCGCAGAGTGTGCCGACTTGATGATCGGTCATTTCGGTCCGTGGACCACGACCGAGATCATCGAGAACGCGTGTGCCTATTTGCTGGCCGTTCAGTTCCCCTATCTGCTCGCCGAGCATGGTGATCTCCTTAGGTGTGCTGCTCCTGCCCGATTCGCGCCGGACACGAGCCCAACGCGACGTCGATCGGCGCCGCAGGTCTAATCGTAAGACCGAGGAATGGGGCTGCCAATCGAACAGAGGTGCTCAGCCGACGGCATCACCGCAGGTAAAACCATGTTTGACGCCGTCACCAGTGCATCCAGGAACGCGGAGAAACCGCCTCGGCCCACTCGGGTTCACGCGGGCAATCGGGGCGGCTTTCCTGTGCGGAGGGTGGGGGTGGAATATCCACTGGATCGCCTACTGCGGGTTCCAGGGGTTCTGGGGCTGGTAGGGGTTTGCGGGTGGCGGGGGCTGCCACTGGGTGGGGAACTGAGTCGGTTCCGCCTGAGATCGAGTTCCGTTTGCCGCGAGCACCGCTGTGATCGTGCCGGCAAGCGCGGCGATGGATGCGGGGATGACCAGCCAACCTTGGTCCTCGAAGAGGAACGACAATTCCAATCGGGTCGCGAGGTCGGAGAAGGTGGTCATCAGCAGCATGCCCGCGCTGGCGGCGGCGAGGGCGCGGAAGGCGGGGGTTCGGGCGCCCGCTCCGGTGAGCACGACAATCGCCGAGGTGATCGCGAGAACGATCATGAGTCCGAACGGGACGTCGCTCCAGTGGAATCCATATGAGTAGGACAGCAACCGCCACCCGCCGGTGATGATGGCGGCGATCAGTATCAGTATCCCGGCCACCCGATCCATACCCGAACCCGCAGAGTGCGGCTGTCCGTAAACGGGCCCCGGGGAGTACGGGTTGGGTGGCGGGTAACCAGGAGCCGGAGCGTAGGGGTTGGGGAAGCCCATCGCTGGGTTGCCTTGGGGCTGCTGCGCATACGGGGCAGGCTGGGGGTGCCCGCTGTACGGGTCGGGCGGGGTCGGGATGGACACAGCTGGGACTCCTTGCCTACCGACGCCGGTCGGGCAGGATCGAATCACCCCACCGCTGCCACCATAACGGACCCTATCGCCCGAGGCCGCCCGATCGCCGAGCCCGGAGCACGCCCGGCTCAGGGCAGGTCGGATACGAGACAGGGCTTCACTGACACCGATGGGTTTCGGCTGCCCACTTCCGCGCGGCGATCATCAGTCGCCGGAAACGGCATGGTTGGCAGGCTACGACACATAGGACAACCACCGCGGCGGACTGGTCGGCGACTGACACAACCCGAATGTGGCCGATTGGGCCAACCGTCATCGAATGTGAAAAGGGCTGTCCAGGATGTGTTTTCGGAGTAGAATTCGAACATGCTTTCGAATTCCTCCGCCATCGCCGATCCGTCGGTTGAGGCCGCGCTATGCGCGCTGGAAGCAGGTTTGGTTCAGGTATCGAAGGTGCGTACCGATGCGTTGTCGAGCCGGGATCGGTTGACTGCGCTCACGCGCTTGGAGGCCGTGGCGCGCACGCTGCCCGGGTTGGGGCTGGGGTTGGTGGCGCAGCTGCGCGAGCAGTGGAGTGTCGAGGATTTCGGGCGTGCGGGGGTGAGCGATGTCTTGGCCGACACATTGCGCATCAGCCCGGCCGAGGCACGCGCTCGCTATCGCGCCGCCGACGATCTGGCGCCTCGCACGTCGACGAGCGGGACCGCGATCGAGCCCGTGATGGCCGCGACCGCCGCCGCGCAACGCGATGGCGCGATCGGGCCCGCGCATGTGCAGATCCTGCGGGAGTTCTTTCACCACATCCCCGCCTGTGTGGATTTCGCGACCCGCACCCGCGCCGAGGTCGAACTCGCGCAGCACGCACGGATGATGCGCCCGGACAAGCTGCGTCAGGTCGCGGACCGAGTGGATGCGATCCTCAATCCCGACGGCAACTTCACCGACGCCGACCGCCAGCGTCGCCGTGGTTTCACCATGGGCCGTCAAGGGCCGGATCTGATGAGTAAATGCACGGTGATCGCCGATCCGGAATTGCGCGCCTACTTGGAAGCGATCTGCGCGAAGTACGCCAAACCCGGAGCCTGCAACCCCGAGGACGCCAACCCACAGGTGGACGACGAACCCGATCCCGACGCGGTGCGACGCGATAGCCGCAGCGCTGGTCAACGCCAGCACGACGCGGTCAAAGCCGTACTGCGCGCCACCCTCGCATCTGGGGATCTCGGGCAGCATCGCGGGTTGCCGGTGACGGTGGTCGTGTCGATGGGATTGGCGGAGCTGGAAGCGGCTGCCGCACAGGCCACCCGGGCTGCCGACCCCTACGGCGAGCGTGTCACCTTCGGGCGTCCCGTGGTCACCGGCGGCGGAAGCCTGCTGCCCATCCGTGACGCTCTGCGGATGGCGGCCCACGCCCACCACTACCTGGCACTGTTCGACAACGCAGACGGCCGCCCGATCTATCTCGGTCGCGCCAAGCGGATCGCGACCGCCGATCAGCGAATCATCTTGCACGCCAAGGATATCGGCTGCACCTATCCGGGCTGCGCGAAACCCGGCTATCTCTGCCAAACGCATCATCGCAATGAATGGGCCGACGGCGGCACCACCGACGCCGACCAGCTGACCTTCGTCTGCGAACCCCACCACCGCATGGCAGGCACCCGAGGCTCCGATTGGACCACGGCCGCCGCACCACCGGGACACCCGAAAGCCGGTCGAACCCAGTGGATCCCACCGGCCCATGTCGACCCTCACCGGACACGCCGGATGAACAGCTTCCACCACCCGGGCGAATACCTCACGCCCGACAGCGAATTCGGCGGCGGCCTGCAAGAGTTCGTCCAATATCGGTGTTCGACGACGGCATTCGACGGTAAGCCTGCAACCGGTTGAACCTGCGCGATAGCGCACATCACAGAAACTGCCGATCACCACAGCAGCGGTGGTCAATCGCCCTCGCGCTGTTCGTCTACGGCATCGGAGTCGGATTCGCGACGGCGCAAGTCACCGACGCGGGTGCTCGCCGACGTCCCAGCGGATCGACATCCGCTGCTGATGCGGCCGGACGACCACCCCACCCGAGTATTCGTCGGAGACGATTCGCAGGCTGCTGGTGCTGCGCTCACAGTGTGTAGACGAGGGTCAGGACCTTCTGCTGCGCCTCTGTCGCCTGGAAAAAGGGCCACCGAATCCACCGCCGCTGGGAATCGACCGCGTGGTAGCTTTCGGTCGCCGAGAGGAGTGCGGGTATCCGTGAAACAGCGATCGTGGTGGGGCTGGGGCTATACCGAGGATGCGGTCACCGGCGTAGAGCGGGAGGCGCTGACGAAACGAGTCGCGGCGATCTTGCCCGGCACCGACCTGACCGTGCACGAACCACCGTCGGTCGAATCGCTCGGGCTGCCCGAACCTCGAGTCGCGATGCCCGATTCGCTCGCCGGGCTCGTCTCGACGGACCCGACCGACCGCGCGGCGCATGCGCACGGGCAGGCGTTTCGTGATGTGGTGCGCAATCTGTTGGGCCAGGTGTTGAATCCGCCCGATCTGGTGGTTCGGCCACGCAATGAGGCCGATATCGTCGATGTGCTCGACTGGGCCTCGCGGGCGAACGTTGCGGTAATCCCCTTCGGCGGTGGCACTTCCGTGGTGGGCGGTGTAGAGCCGAGGGCGGCCGCGAGCCGAAGCGGCGACTTCGCCGGTGCGATCAGCCTCGACCTCGGTGCGCTGGACCAGGTCCTGGAGATCGACCGCACCAGCCGTGCCGCGCGAATCCAGGCCGGGGTGTTCGGGCCCGCGCTGGAGGATCAACTGCGTGGTGCGGACCTGAGTCTTCGACACTTTCCGCAGTCCTTCGAGTTCTCGACGCTCGGCGGCTGGCTGGCCACCAGGGCCGGTGGGCATTTCGCGACTCTGTACACCCATATCGATGACATGGTCGAGTCGATGCGGGTGGTGACGCCGTCGGGTATCAGCGAGTCGCGGCGGCTACCCGGCTCCGGTGCAGGCCCTTCCCCGGATCGGATGTTCCTCGGGTCGGAGGGCACTCTCGGCATCATCACCGAAGCCTGGATGCGGCTACAGGACCGGCCGCGTTGGCGCGCAACGGCTTCCGTGCATTTCGACGACTATGCCGCCGCTGTTGTCGCGACCCGCGCCATCGCCCAGTCCGGGCTCTATCCCACCAACTGCCGATTACTCGACCCCGCCGAGGCGTTCCTCAACGCGGGCGCGGCGACCAGCGGCGGGGTGCTGGTACTCGGCTTCGAGTCCGCCGATCACCCCACCCGGCCCTGGATGGAACGCGCGCTGGAACTGGTCGCCGACCACGGCGGCACCCTGCCCGAACCACCGAGCTACACCGAGTCGGCACAGCATCGGCCGGGTACGGGGGCGGCGGACACCTGGCGCTCGTCGTTCCTGCGGATGCCCTACCAGCGCGACGCGCTTGCCGCCCAGTCGATGATCACCGAGACCTTCGAGACCGCCTGCACCTGGGACAAATTCGACAATCTGAAGACGACCGTGACCGAGGCCGCCAACGAAGCCATCCGATCTGTCGGCGCGACCGGCGTGGTGACCTGCCGCTTCACCCATGTGTACCCGGACGGTCCCGCACCGTATTTCGGCATCTACGCCGCGGGCCGCTGGGGCAGCACCCTCGCCCAGTGGGACGACATCAAAGCCGCAGTCTCCGAAGCACTCTCGGCTGCGGGCGGCACCATTACCCATCACCACGCGGTCGGCCGAGACCACCGGCCCTGGTACGACAGTCAACGTCCCGACCCGTTCGCGCACGCCCTTCGAGCCGCCAAGTCCGCACTGGATCCGGCAGGCATCCTCAACCCGGGTGTGCTGATCTGAGCCACCTTTCGCCGTCCGGACGGAGGCCGAACGCAGGATGGGCGGCTATGAGCGTGTACCCGCCTGAATTGGCAGCGAGCCTCCCGATGTCCCCAGGCTGCGCGCGAGCGGTAACGCGCGCACATCATTTCTCGATCATTTCCCAGGCGAACGAGATGCACCATGGTATGTGGAAATTGTTGTCTAGCAGCATGGCTGGAATTGGCCTGCTCAATCTGAGGAGTCGGTAAACGATGAGAAGTTTTCGGAACTGCGCTGCGGTCACGATCGCGTTGGCCGCCGCCGGTTTGATCTCGAGCGCGCCGCAGGCGTCGGCCGAGATCGGGGCTCGAGTCGTGATCCAGGGAGGTGGGCTCAGCAATGGGTTCGGGACCGGCTGCGCCTATCAGGTGGTCGCGACCGGCAACACCGGTGCGGGCATGAGTTTCTATGACAACGGCGTCTGGTTCGCCGCGTCGGAGGGCAGTCCGAGTCCGAAGACGCACACGGCCACATGGGTTCCGGCGACGCCCGGGACGCACACCATCCTGGTCACGCAAAACGACGATGCCAAAACGATCGACCTTACGGTCGGCACCGGAATCAACGCCGGAAGCTCTTGCCTGGTGATCTAGCAAGTCGGCCAGTTTGTATGCAGACGGCTGCGACCCGGCCGATAGGTTGGAAACCATGTTCGAGACAAAAGGCCGGGTACTGCTGGCCGCCGCCGTCACCGTTGTGTTGTCGGGGCTGATCGTCAGCTGTGATTCGGATCCTGACCAGTCGTCTCCCGAGCGGTCACCGCGTCCGGCGAAGATCGCGTTCACCGATGACTGGCAGTCGATCTTCGTGATGAATCCCGACGGCACCGGGGTCACGCGGATCGGCGACGGCAGTGATCCGAGCTTTGCTCCCGATGGCTCGAGGATCGTGGTCGGTGGTCGTTCGATCTCGACCATGGATCCGGACGGCGGCAATCTCGCGAAACTCACCGACGGCGGCTACAACCCCCGGTTCTCCCCCGACGGCACCCGAATCGTCTTCGCTCGCGGCGGCATCATCTTCGTGATGAACGCCGACGGCGGCGAGCTGAAGCAACTCACCGCTACCCCAGATAATTTCGGCGGCGCTGCCCCTGCCGCGGCGTCCTCGCAGAATCCCGCGTTCTCGCCGGACGGTACGAAGATCACGTTCACCAGAAGTGCCGCTATCTGGGTGATGGAATCCGACGGAACCGCCGCACGGCAGCTGCTGGCGGATCCGTATTTCAATTCCGAGCCGGTCTTCACCCCGGACGGGGCCGGGATCGTGTTCACCAGCAACCGGGGTGGAAAGAACCGGTCGGAGATCTACGCGATGGACGTACATGGTGACCACGTCCGACCGCTCACCGACGACTCCACGGGAGACCCGTCGTTCTCCTCGGACGGTACCCAGATCCTCTTCACCCGTTCCACCCGCGATCCAGCGTCCGAAGCCGGACCCGAGGTCTGGGTGATGAACAGCGACGGCGGCAACCCGCACCGTCTCACCGATCCGAAACAAACTGCGCAGCATCCCAGTTGGGGTATGGGAACGGGTTCGTGACCGACGACCCTTGCCGCTTGCCGCTCATCAGTTTTCGACTGCGGACTTCCACATCTTGCTGCGGATGTCCCGGCCCCGGAT
The DNA here is from genome assembly GCF_046764875.1 of Nocardia arseniciresistens. Taxonomy (NCBI): domain Bacteria; kingdom Bacillati; phylum Actinomycetota; class Actinomycetes; order Mycobacteriales; family Nocardiaceae; genus Nocardia; species Nocardia arseniciresistens. The sequence continues at coordinate 178,227 of NZ_JBKORD010000004.1, read as the reverse complement.
CACCTGGATACGCCATGGCGACAGGCGCAGGATGTGCAGCTTCGGGTCGTCTATGCCTTTCCAGAAGTTGCCGAGTGGGTAACCCGCGCCTTTCGGGCTGGTCTGCTCGTACAGGTCCCAGACGTGCTGTCTGGTCGTGAGGTCGTCGAGTGGCACCCAGTCGGCGAGCGCGTCCGCGTGCACCTGGTTTTGTTTCCCGGTCCAGTACGAGAAGGTCGTGTGCGGGTTGGCGGCCAGGTGCGCCTCCTTGACGGGGGTCCGGTAGGTGGCCAGCCAGCCGACCGGGTTGTCGTCGACGAGCTCCCACACCGGGATCAGAACCCTGGATCGGGGACGGCCCTTGCTGTCGACGGTGACCATGGTGGAGTAGACGATGTCGCCGATGTAGGCGTCGAACTCTGCGCGGATGTCGTTGAAAGATCGCACTGTGGTTGTCATTTCGATGCTCCTGTCAGACCTGTGCGAGTGTGGTGGGTGCGGTGTCCGATGCGGAATCGGCTGCGGCGGCGGCGGTACCGGCGACAGCGGCAGTACGGCGTAGGCCGAAGGCCGCGACCAGCCCCGCGACAGCTGCGGCGACCACCGGCACGATCAATGCCGTTCGCACGGCCTCCATTCCGGACGCACCCGCGGCGACAGCCGCGACGTTCACTGCGGTCACTGCCGAGATGCCGAGTGCGAAGCCGAACTGGAATGCGGTGTACAGCAATCCACTTGCCAGCCCTTGGTCCTCCTCCGCGATGCCGTCGGTGCCCGCGATGGTGAGCGGACCGTAGACGAGGGCGAAAGCCACACCGAGCAGCAGCATTGCCGGGAACATTGCCGCATAGGCCCGGTCGAGGTCGGTCGGCAGGAACAAGGCGTAGGCGATCGCGGCGAGCACCACTCCACCGAAAACCACTCGGGCGTTGCCGAATCGGTCGACCAGTCGTGGCGTCAGTATCGGCGCGAGTATCGCGTCGACGCCGATGACCGCCATCGCGAGGCCGGTCTGTACCGTCGACCAGCCGCGCAGTTCCTGGAAGTACAGCGTGGCGAGGAACTGGAAGCCCGCGAAGGAGCCGACGAACAGCAGCGCGACGATATTGGTGCGCACCAGCGCTCCCGAGCGCAGGATGCCGAGCCGAACCAGCGGGTTCGCGGTGCGACGTTCGTCGGCCACGAACAGTGCGAGCAACAACAGGCCCGCCGCGAACACCAGGACGGTCAGCGCACGGCCGTCACTCGGATGCTCGAGTCGGACCACACCGTAGACGAGCAACAGCATCGACCCGGTAATACTGAACGCGCCGAGCAGATCGAACCCACCCCGAACACGTTGCGGCACACCCGAATCCCGCACCAATGGGATCGCCGCCGCCAAGATCAGCGCGGAAACGACGACGGGAGCGAAGAACACCCAGCGCCAGCCGAGCGCGGTGAGCAGCCCGCCGACGACCATGCCGAGCGAGAACCCGCCCGCCGCGATTCCGGCGTACACCAGCAGCGCCTTGTTCCGCGCCCGGCCCTCGGCGAAATTGGTGGTGATCAGCGACAGTCCGGCAGGTGCCATGAACGCGGCGGCCACTCCGGTCACGAACCGCGCCGTCAGCAGCATCCACCCCTCGGTCGCAAAGCCGCCGAGGCCGGAGAACAGCAGGAACACCGTCAGCCAGAGCAGGAACATACGTCGGCGTCCGAGCAGGTCGGCGGCGCGGCCGCCGAGCAACATGAACCCGCCGTAACCGAGGACGTACGCGGAGACGACGCCGCTCAGCATCCCGGTGGACAGGCCGAGATCAGACCTGATCGACGGCAACGCCACATTGAGCATCGCCACGTCGATGCCCTCCAGGAAGATCGCGCCGCACAGCACCGCGAGCACCGCCCAGGCGCGGCCGGACATCTCGGTGAAGACCTCGGCGGGTCTCGATTCCAACATCGAACGACTCCCAACAGACACAGACGTACCTCCGCTTTCGCTGCGACCATGCACAGTTACCGATAGTGAGGTCGGTTCCCTCTTGATACCGATCACGAGTCTCCGGCAGAATCGGTAACCATGGAAGACGGCACATTGAAGTCACCCGGTTACTGCGGGGATACCGACGATGACTACGACGTTTTACAGTGGGATACCCGCGTCGACTGCGAGGTCAGGCAGATCCTGGACCGCGTCGCCGACAAATGGTCGCTACTGGTCATCGCGCTGCTCGACCAGAGCAGCCTGCGTTTCACCGAGTTGAAGCGCAAGATCGACGGCGTGAGTCAGCGCATGCTCACTCGCACCCTGCGAAATCTGGAACGCGACGGACTGGTCGAGCGGACCGTCTACCCAACGGTCCCACCGCGAGTCGACTACGCCCTGACGCCGCTCGGCGCGAGCCTGCACACCACCATCAAGGCTCTTGTCGTCTGGACCGAAGGCCACCAGAACGAAATCGCCTCGGCCCGTAATGCTTACGACCTTCGCATTACCGAACAGGAAGCCCTGCAATCTGTTTGAGTGGCGCGGGTCAGCCGAGGTGGAGGTCGCGGTCCGCCTGGCGGTCGAGCCAAGAGGGCACGGCGATGTCGGTGCTCGGGTGCACCAGCACGGTTCGGCCGTGTTCGAGGTAGAGGGGGTGGTCCTCGAGGCGGGCGCGGAATGCGTGCCAGAGTCTGTGGGCCAGGCGCGGGATCACGAAGTCGTCGAGGGTGTCGACACGGACCCACTGCCAGCGGTCGAGCTCGCTCGGCTGTAGCTCGAGCCGGTTCTCGTTGCCGAGGGCTCCGCAGTCGAATATGTAGAGGATTTTGTCGCCGTCTTCGGCGTTGGGCGCCCAGTCGTGTACCAGCAGTCGCTGGGGTGGACGGTCGATGCCGAGTTGTGCACGAATCGCGCGGCGACAGGCGGCGACGGGCGATTCGCCGGACTCGACATAGCCGCCGGGAATCTCCCATCCGCCGCCGTAGGTGGTGTGCACGAGCAACACTTCCTCGCCACGCACGAACAGCCCGCCCGCGGCCAACCGCACCTCGGCGAATGTTTCCTCGACGCTGTCGGTCATCAACTCACGACCTTCGTTTGCGGGCCGGGAACGCGGCGCACGTCAGCGCGCTGCGCGTGCGGCACCGCTGCTCGATGGGATGGGCACGACCCTTCCACTTCTACACCGCCGCCGCCCTCTCGTACAGGGCACCCTGAATCCACCGAACCCCCGCAAACCCCGGGTCGGCCCCATGCGGAGGCGAATCATCCACTGTCGTCACGGGTGGCCTGGTAGAGGACTTTCGCCAGGTCACCGTGCCGATCTCGGTGTCGCCCTCGGCTCCGACGCCGTTGAACTCCGCGCTGCTGATATTCACCCGCACCTTGCCGGTGACATCGACGTCGGATTAGGTGTTCAGCAGGTCGAGAATGCCCTCCGCGCTGCGCGCCGCAGTGAGGCAGGCCGTGCTCATCGACTGATCGGCGAGCGGATGCTTGGCGAGGACGCGCCATTTGCGGACGGATTCGATCGCGTGCGCGCGCAGTTCGGGAGCGGGTGTGTCGAGCGGGCGGCCGAGGCGCAGGTGTGGCGCGACGCCGGAGCCGCCGATCAGGCGGTGCAGTTCGGCGAGATCGTCTGCGGGAAGGGTTAATTCGTCGGTGCGCAGGCGGCCGAGTAGGCGGAGTTCCGCGAAACCGTGTACGTCGGCGAGCAAGGTGCGCACTCGGGGTAGCAGCTCGTCGGCGGCGGTACCCGGGTAGGCGGTGAGGATGCGAACCAGGACAGTCAGGGCCGAGTGCGCCTTGAGCTGGTCGGCGCGCTGGCCGAATTGGACATCGAGTACCGAACGGAGCTCGTCCACGCCGCTTCGGCTGGTCAATTCGGCTGCGAGCGTGGCCGAATCACGCACGCCGAGTCGAATCAGCGTGACAGCCATCCGGATTCCGAACATGCCGAACCGTTCGGCCAGTTGCGCGCGCAGCTCCGGCGGCACCGGCAGCGCGATATCGGGACGTGCGAAGCGATCGGCCGAGAGCAGGGCGGCACTCAACTCCTCGATCGGAATACCTGCCAAAGCCTCGAACGCCGTGAACTCCTGCTGACGCAGCGTCGCAGCCGCGAAAGCGAGCAGTCCCGCGACTGGAATCACCGCCTGACACAGGCCGGTTCGCTCCAGCTCCCCTGCGAAACGCACCGCCACATCGCGCGCGGAATGCAACGCGTCGATTCGCCCTGCCCCGATCTCGTCGGCCCGCGAGACGACGCCGACTACACCGAGCGGGCCGGACACTCCCGAATCGCCCGACGCCGCCGCGGCACCGATCTGCTCGAGGAACCGAATATCGGCGTCGTCCAGCCTGCGCAGCAGGTACACGACGGCATCGGCTCCGGGAATCGCGATATTCTCGACCGAGTCATCCGTTCCGGCGTCCGCGGGAGTGAGCAGCCGTGCGGTCCTTTGCGACACTTCCCGCGACAACGACGAGGTGCCCGGCGTATCGATGATCGTGGTGTTCGCGAGCGCGGCCGCTGGCCATTCGACCTCGAGATGGTCGACCTCGCGCGGCTCGGGCGTGTCCCAGGTCAATCGGTCCAGGTCGAAAGTAAGTCCATGGGTTCCGCCGCCGCGCCGCACCACCACATTCGCCTTGGCGCCATCGGGCGCGTACGCGGTCACGCTCGGGGTAGAACCGTGTCGATACCAGGTGACTACCCTGGTGCATTCTGTGGCGTCGGTCGGCGCGATGTCCTGTCCGATAAGGGAATTGAGCAACGTCGACTTGCCGGACTTCAGCGCGCCCGCCAGTGCGACGCGCAATGGCTGATCCAGTCGCCGCGCACAATCGGCGAGCAGCGCGCGCGGCCGCGGCTCACCTGCGAATGCCTGACGGGCCGCGCCGACCAGCTGACGCGCCTCGGCGACGATCCCGGGCACCATCCGGGCATCGGTTCTCATCGGCCCACCGTACCGACCTGCCCTTCCGTCGACGCGGCATCCTCGGCCGAGCGCGCGGCGGTGCCGGTGTCAGCGTGCATGGCATCGGCGTAGCGGCGCAGTTCTGCGACCGAACGCAGCTGCCGTTCGAGCACTGCGCACCGCTCGGCGCGGCGCGTCGTCGCCATTGCCGCCGCGTCCTGCGCTGCCCGCAGCGAATCGTCGATCGAGCGCAGGCTACGTTCGGCGACGCCGGTGTAGTGGTCGCGCAACGCTCGATGGATACGGTGTAGACGGTCCTTGGATTCCTTGCCCGCTTGGAAGGCGACATCGTCGACGAACCGGCGGACGGCGATCTTCGCCTCGTTGCGCCGTCGCGCCATTCTGGCCTGCTTGTCGTCACGGAAGGCCTTGCCGCCGACCAGCAGACCGGCGCCGAGCGAGATCGGGTTGAGCAGTGCGAGTCCGGCGAAGGTACTCGCGAGCCCGACCATCAGCACGCCACCGTAGGAACCGCGCATCCCGACGAGCAGCTTGCTGCCGATCCCGATATCGGGCTCCAGGTCGGCGAGGGTGCCCGCACCCGCGCGGCTCTCGTCGGAGTCGAGCCCAGCATGCACGCCGGGCAGTTCTACGGCGCCGATCTCGGTGAAGTGGTCGGCGACCTGCTCGGCGAGCTGTATCGCGCGGGCATGGGTCCACAACAGGTTGTCGCCGAGGGCGGTATCGATGGTGCCCGTGAGCCACTCGGCGATTCGGCTCCAGTGTCTGCCGGGATCGTGCTCGTCGATCCATTCCTCACCGGTTCTCGCGATGCCGCGCAACCGATCCCGTAGATCGTGATCGACATCGCCCGCCAGGTCGGTGATCCCGTCGGCGAGGGTCTGCTGCCACGCGGCAGTACGTCGGTGCAGGTCTTCGGCTGCCGTCCGCGCCGACTGCAATTCACGCACCGCCGCCGCGCCCTGCTCCGGATCACGCAGCGCGACAAGTTCGCTGCCGAGAGCGAGAGCCAAATGTTCTGCGGCCGAATGGATATCGCGCGCCACCGCCAGGCGGGTCGCGGCCAGGTCGCGCGCGACTACCTGCTCACGCAGGAATTGATAGAGCAGGCCGAACCCGGATTCGATGCCGAGCTGCTGATCCTGCAACCGCAGCGCATGGCTGCGCAGCAGCGACGAGACCGGGATCAGCGGCACGTCGAGCCGCGCCCGCTCCAGGTGGCCTCGATCGGCCTCGCGTACCTGCCGCCAATGCGGGTACAGGTCGGTTTTGGTGAGTAGGAGCGCGACCGTCGGGCACAGTTCGCGCACCTGTCTGAGGAAGGCGAGTTCCGGCTCGGTGAGCTCCGTCGATGCGTCGGAGAGCACCAGTACCGCGTCGGCGGCGGGCACCATGCCGAGCACGCTTGCCGCATAAGAGCTTCCGTGCCCGCCGACACCCGGGGTGTCCACCAGCACGACTCCGTCGGCGAGTAGCTGGTTCGGCACCTGAATCTCCAGGCGCAGAACCCGACGCCCTTCGGCATACGCCGAACGCGCGGTGATCGAGCCGATCTCGCTGATCGGCACCGGGATTCGTGTCTCCGCAGCACCACCGGGACCGGTGACGACCAGCTCGGCCAGAGCTAGAGGCCCGTGGGACAGCACAGTGGTCACCGTGGTGGTCGCGTCGTCGCCCACCGGGCAGATATCGAGATTCAGCAGCGCGTTGACGAATCGGCTCTTGCCCTGATCGAGCTGCCCGGCGATGACGATGCGCCGCCGCGGATCGCGGACCCGATCCGTCGCCACCTCCAGGCGGGCGACCAGGTCGGTGCGACCCGCGGCGCGCGCCGCGGCGATGGTTTCATCGAGTACCGAAAGCAGCGGTACCGCAGGTGATGTTGCTTGCGTTGCTGTCGCCATCGCGTCGTCGACCTCTCTCAGCCCAGGAGGGCATCGCCGTGCAGATCCACCGCACCGTGTCCGGCGACGTCGGCACCCGCCTGCGCATCGGAGAACAAGCTCGTATCGCCGTGTGCACCGACCGAACTGTCCAGGCCCGAGCCGAAGGCGTTCGAAACATCCAGCGACGACCAGGTATTCGCGGTCGAGCCGACGGTCGACGAAACGGCGCCGGACGCGGTCGACCCGACGCTACCGTCGATGTCGGTCGCGCTCTGTACCCCGGCATCCACCGCACCATGCGCTCCCGCACCCACCGCACTGCCCACTCCCGCAGTCGTTTCCAGACCGGAATGCGCAGATCCACCGACACCTGTGGACAACCCGCCACCGAGATCGGCAGCCGCACCGGTCCCCGTCGACAGTCCGGTCTCCAGTCCGCTCCCGGCATGCGCGCCACCGTTGACGACACCACCGAGACCAGTCTCGAGCCCGGTCGCCGCCTGCGCTCCGGCATCCAACGCACCGCCGAGACCCTCGGACAAGCCGCCACCGAGCCCCGCACCCGCGTCGACGGCCCCGCCGAGACCAGTGGTCAAACCCGCACCCGCCTCGGTTCCGGCATCCACCACGCCACCGAGACCAGTCGTCAAACCCGCACCCGCCTCGGTTCCGGCATCCACCACGCCACCGAGACCAGTCGTCAAACCCGCACCCGCCTCGGTTCCGGCATCCACCACGCCACCGAGACCAGTCGTCAAACCCGCGCCCGCCTGCGCACCAGCATCCACCGCACCCTGCAGGCCGGTCGACAGGCCCGCACCCAGATCGGCTCCGGCCTGAGCGCCCGCGTCGATCCCGGTTGAAAGCCCAGTTGTCGCTTCACCACCGGCACCGAGAACACCACCGATTCCGGTCGTCAGACCGCCACCCAGATCAGCACCGGCACCGAGCGCGCCCGACAGACTGGATTCCAGCCCTGTCCCCAGCTGTCCACCGGCACCGATTGCGCCACCGACACCTGTCCCCAATTGGGTGCCCACATCCAAGACACCATCGAGGCCGGTGGAGACACCGGCTCCCAGATCAGTTCCCGCCTGCGCAGCACCATCAACAACGGCACCGAGCGCCGTTCCCACACCGGTGGCGGCTTGCGCCCCGGCGTTGACCGCACCGTTCAAGCCGGTCGAAACACCGGCACCCAGATCAGCGCCCGTCTGCACAGCGCCGCCGATAGACGTCCCCAGCTGCGTACTCGCGTCCAGAGCGCCGTTGAGGCCGGTGGTTACACCAGCGCCGAGGTCTGTCCCCAACTGCGCGCCGGCACCGAGCGCGCCACCGAGACCGGCGGTCAGGTCGGCGCCCGCGTTCACGAGGCCTTCGAGACCTGTCGATACTGCCGCGCCGAGGTCCGCGCCGACCTGGAGGCCCGAGCCGATCGCGGTGTTCAGGCCCGAGGTCAGATCGAGGTCGAGGCCGGTGCCCGCCTGTAGGCCGAGGTCGATATCGGTCTGCGCACCGGCGCCGAGGTCCAGGCCCGCGTCGGCCGCGGCGCCGACTCCGACGACCGCGCCCGCGTTCACGGCGGCCTGCGAACCGGCCGCGACGATCGCTGACAGTTGCGAGCCGCCGGCGACCAACGCCGATTCGGCGACCATCGGGGCGACGGCGGCGATGTCCTCGGCCGTCACATCGGGCAGACCGGCCGCTACCAGCGCCTGTCCGGGGTTGGCACAGTAGGCCACGGCGGCGTCTTGGTGGCGCAGCAGGTTGAGAATGAACTCCAGAATCGCGTTGGGTGTCATCGAAATCATCTCCTGATGAGCGGACCCTCGCGATCCGCAGTCGTTGGAATGAATTTCAGGTTAGGGACACATCTCGTTACTTCGAAACGGGGCAGACCCCTACTGCGCACCGGCGATCCCCGTTGGGGGCACGAAGACCTTTAGGGGAATTTCCCCGAATATGCCCCGCGTCGGTAACGGCGGACCGCCAGCAACCGACAGAACTGACGGATCCACAAGATCCACACAGCCTTATTCCGCGGCGGCGGAACCTGCCCTATAGCGACACCGGACTACACAGGTTTTTCGAACGGGGTTCTCGAATGACAGAGCGACGAGCGCTCGGCATCACTGTCGGAGCGTCGAACTCGGTCGCCGTGGCGACAACGGGAGATAACAGCGACGGCGATGACGGCCCCGCAGGTGGCGGCTCCGTTTTCACCCACCCGAGCGTCCTGCGCCTAGCCGCGGCTACCGCGCCCACGTTCGGGACCGACGCCGGTCCTATGGACAGGCATTCCACCGATGTGGTGTTGGAGGGCTTCCTCGCCAGGGTCGGCGATCCGGTCGGCATCCTTGCCGAGGACGGCACGACACATGCCGCCGCAGATCTGGTGGCCGCGGCCATTACCTGCCTGATCGACGAAATCGGTACGGACGCAACACAAGACAACTCGACCACGGTCGCATGTCATCCAGCATGGTGGTCGCGGCACACCATCGATACGCAACGCGCCGCGCTGGATCGGGCGGACCTGAGCGAGGTAACCCTTGTCCCGGAACCCACCGCTGCGATGCGCTGGCTCGAGGCCGCGCACGGCCCGCTCGGTGACGGCGCGGTGGTCGTCTATGACCTCGGCGCCACCGGGCTGACGGTCTCGGTGGTCCGCACCGGCGAACAGGCAGCCCTGCTCGGCACCCCACTGCGAACCACCGACGTGGCCGGCGCGGAATTCGATCTGCTGATCATGCGCTACGTCCTGGCTAACGCGCTGCGGGGAAATGAACTCGATCCGTTCGATCCGGTCACCGAACGTGAATTGTCGGCATTACGAGGCCGCTGCAAAGATGCGAAAGAAGAGCTTTCCATAAATACCGCGACCGTCATTCCGGTGCGCCTCGGGCCAACGGAAGGGGGCACCGACAACGTCCGGCTGGTCCGCGACGAAGTGGAGGATCTGCTGCGCGGACCGCTACTGACCTCGACCGACCTGATCCGGGACGCGGTGCATCGCGCAGGACTCGGTATCGGCGATATCGGCCGGGTGCTGCTCATCGGCGGTGGCGGCGCGATTCCACTGGTCGCCGAGCTGATCTCCACCGAGTTCGGACTCCCCGTCGTCGCCGCAGCGGAGCCGGGATACACCAGCGCCCGCGGGGCCGCGCTGCTTGCCACGGATATGTTGGCCACCAGCACGGCGCTCGCCGCAGCGGTGGTCGCCGTCTCGCGGCAGGACAAGTCGCCGCCAACTGCCGTCACGCTGCCCGGATCGCGTATTCGCAACCTCAACGGCAGGCAGCGCGCGGCCGTCATCGCGGGCGCGGCGGTCCTCATCGGACTGCTGGCCACCAGCACCGTGGCGATCGGCACCGGCGCCCAAACCGAGCCGAACAAGCCCGCATCCACCGGACAGACCAGCGCGGCCGACGCGGCGGCGACCACCGGCACGGGAACTGGCGACGCGTCGGTTCCCGGATCGGCCGCATCGGTGGCGGATCCGACCGGCGCCAACCTGAAACCCGAAGCGGGACAACCTGGCTCCGCATCGCAGGGCGCGCCGACGGTAGCCGTTGCGAACAGCCGGTCCGCCCCGGACCAACCCGTGACGAATCAGCAGGCGCCGAATCAGCAGGCGTCAGGTCAGCCCGCGGCCGCCAACCCGGCACCCGGGGCATCCCAACCGGCCCCACAGTCGCCCGCACCCGCACCCGCACCGGCACCCGCACCCGCACCGGCTCCGACACCGGCTCCCGCTCCCGCTCCCGGAGCCCCCGCTCAGTCGCCGACCAACCCGCTGAACAACACCATCGATGGTGTCGAGGGCGTTGTCGACGGCACCCTCGGCCCGATCCTGCACGCGCCAGGCCAGATCCTCGGAGGCAACGGTGGCTGATATCGCGTTCGATACCCTCCCGTGCGCCCGCGAGATCTTCCGCGAGCTGGACTCCGCCGATCAACGGCCGGTCGTCTTCCTCATCCGTGGCCGCTCCGGAACCGGCAAATCCATGCTGCTTTCGGTGATCCGCACCAGGTTGCAGGCCAGGGGAATCGCAATGCGGGATCATCCCGCATTGTCCGAGACGACACCGGTCGGTGCCCAATGGGTCCATCCGGTGGTCAGCGCGCGCGCCCAGCTCGGCTACATGGCGGGCAACGGCCGCACAGCCCCTGCCATACCCGCGGCGGATACCGCGCAACCGCGGCAGGCCCTGATCATCGACAACGCCCACACGCTGGGTCCCGCTGAGCTCGAAAACCTCGGCACAACTATCGAATCCGGCCGTTTCACCATGGTGATCGCGGCTCAGCCCCGCCCGCACGACCCGCATCTGCGCGCACTCGCCGACACCGTGGCTCGCCACGGCCGGATAGTCGACCTGCGCGCACTCGGCGTCAGCGATCTCGCCCCGTTCGCCCGCGAACTCGGCATGGCGGTGCCGCGCCCGGTGGCCCAGCACATACATCAGCAGACCGCGGGCATCCGAAGTGGCGTGGTCGCCGCGCTGACCGCGGCCTGCTCAGCGCGCCTGGACGCCGGTATCGGCGCGGTCGACGACGCGGTCGCCGACTGGGCGCGCGCCATGCTGGACGACTTGATGCCCGACCTGCTCGAGACCATGGCTATCGCGGCCACCGGAACCGGATTGGACGCGACCGAGCTGGCCGAAGTACTCGGCGTCGAAACGGCCGCGGCGCAGGATTTCATCGACCGGGCCAGGGCGAGTGCCCTGGTCACCGACGCGGACCTGTTGCTCGGCCCCGCCGTCGCACCGCTGCGCACGCTGCTCGGTGATCGGCGGTTCATCGCGGTGCAGCGCAAATTGCTGACCGCGCGGCTGGACGCGGGCCTGATGCGCGATCACACCGCGCTGCTGCTTGCCGAGTCCGGCGTCCACGACCGGCGTCTTGTCGAATTCCTGTGCGCCGCAGCGGCAAAAGCGGGCCGCGATGCGGTCCGCTACTACGCCGCCGCCGCGGCGGCGGGCGCCGACCCCGACGTCATCGCGGTGCGCTGGGCCGAGGCGGCCGGTTGCGTCGGCGACGGCGAGACAGCGATGCGGCTTGCCGAGCCGGTACTCGCTCGCTCGGGCGTCAGCGCACCGGAACTCGCCGCGGCGGTTCGTATTTGCGCTGCGGTGCTGACCCGGCGCGGTCTTGTCGGGCGCGCGGCACAGTTGTACTCCTGGCTCGGATCCCATCGCGTCGGCGCGGACTGGGCGGTCGGCGCGACCGTGCTGTACCTCGCGGGTGACGTACCCGCTGCCGAAGAGATGTCGCATTCGGCGACGCAATGGCCACCGACCGAGGCCAATACGCACGCCCGCCTGATCGCCACCGCGCTCTCGCAGACCATCGTCAACCACGAAACCCACGAAACCGGCACCGCCGCAGCAATAGCCGCGCTCGTCCAGGCCGCGCAGGCTGATTCCGGCGTCGACAGGTTCCTGCCGTGCACCGCGGTATCCATCGCGACCCTGCTGTGCCTGAGCACCGGCGAGCCCGGACGCGCGGGGGATGCTCTGCGCCGGGCAACCAACAGCGGTTTGCGCTGCCATCAACTCCAGGTGTTGCAGGCGTGGGCGGCGATGCTCGGCGGCGACGAACAGGTTGCCGCGACGACAGTCGCCGCGTTGCAACCGGATTCGCTCGACATGCGCGACCGGCTGCTCGCTGCCGGTGTGGCCGTCGGCCTGGCCAGGCGCAGCGGCGATCATGCCGCACTCACCCGTGCCTGGCAGGCCGCCTACCCACTGTTCGACGACGTGGACGCCGACCTGCTGACCATGCTGCCGATCGGCGAGCTGTGGCTCGCGAGCATTCGGCTGCGCGACGAACGCCGGATCGCGCCGCTGGTGGACGCCTCGCTGGCATTGCTGCGACGCCTGAATCAACCACCGGCCTGGGCGAACGCCTTCCACTGGTACGGCGTGCAGGCGGCGATCGCACACGAGAGTCCCGCGCAACTGCTCCCGCACGCCCGACTGCTCAAGGCCGCGGCCGAGGCGGGCGACCGGTATGCCGCTGTGCTGGCCGATGCCGGCCGAACCTGGGTGCTCGTGCTGCGGGGGGAGGTCGCGACCGCGCCGGTGCGTGCCGCCGTTGCCGGGCTCGGCGAGATCGGCCTGACCTGGGACGCCGCCCGGCTGGCCAGTGAGGCGGCGCTCGCCGCCGCCGACTCCGCGACCGCGACAGTGCTGCTCAAACTGGCCCGTACGGTCCGCTCCGACGCGCGTCCGCAGGCGCCGGCAGCCGGTCCGAGCGCACCGGTCACGGCGCCCGACGGTCGACACGACCCGGCGTCCGCACCGGTCACGGAGACCACCGCGATCCTCAGCGAACGCGAGCGGGAAGTCGCCGAACTCGTGCTGCTAGGTTTGACCTACCGGGAGATCGGCGCACGCCTGTACATTTCCGCGAAGACGGTAGAGCATCACGTCGCCCGCATCCGGCGCCGTATCGGTGCCAGGTCCCGTTCGGAGCTGTTGTCTATGCTTCGTGCCATGGGACACGGCTCGCTGCTGGTGTGCGGGGTCGCGGGCTTATCCGAAGCGAGGTAACGAGGATGGCCACAGGCGTGGGCCTGCGTATCGCCGAGAACAATTGCACCGCGGCGATTGTGACCGACGCCGGTGAACCGCAATTCATTATTCGCGAGTCGATCCTGCATATGTCCGATGACGGCGACACCGTCCTCGGCGGACCGACGCCGATCGGCCACTCGCATTCCATCACCGCGTTCGTGTCGCGCGTCGGCGATCCCGCGGGTATTCCCGTCGACGAGGGCGAGGCCTACCGGGCCGAGGATCTGGTCGCGACCGCACTGTTCTGCCTGATCAATTTGGCGGCCGAATACCTCAACGGCCCCGCCGAGTTCTATGCGACCCATCCCGCCGTATGGCCGCAGCAGTACGTGCAGGCACTGCGCGACTCGCTCGACTATCTCGGCCTGCGCTCGGTAGTGCTTGTCAGCGAGGGCGACCTACCCGGGACCGATATCGGTGACCCCGAGGCGGCGCCCGCCTACGACGCCGCCCGCGCGGCCCTGGCATCGGTGCTCGCGACGCCCGCGGGAAGCACCCCGCCTGATCCGAGCGACGCCGAGAACTCGATGGTCGTCACCGACATCATTCCCGCGGTGCCCGCTGCCGGGTCACAGCAGCTACAGGCCTATTCGGCGGCGCTCCCGATCGCCGATCCGATCCTCGAACAACTGCCGACCGAACCGGTGGGGGCCACTGCCGCTCCCAGGGCCGCCGCGAATGCCGCCGCGAATAAGGAAAACCGGGGCACCCCCTTGCTGATCGGGGCGGCGATTGTCATCGGGTTGGTACTCGGAGGCTTCGGCGTATCGGTGTTGTTCCGCGACAACGGCACGACCCCGGTGCCACAGATCCAGGACGCCAAGTCCGATCAGGTGACGGTGAGCCCGACGCCGCAGGGACCGCCGCCGGTGTTCCCGACCGTGCCCATCACCACGCCGCCGACCACGGAACCGCCGGTGGTCATCACTCGTACGGTCGAGCCGGAAACCACCACCGAACCGCCGGAGACCACCACGACTACCGAGCCGCCGGAAACAACCACCGAACCGCCGACGAGCGCACCGAAGACGACCATCTCCCGGCCGACGCGCACGCCCCGGCCGACCCGCACGGCCAGACCCTGGCAGTACGAGCCGCCCAACTGGCCGCAACCCACCTCGGTGATCGCACCTCCTCGCTGATTCGGTAGAGCCCAACCCCGGTTTGTGCCCTAAAGTGATCCGCTGACCGGTGTTGTCGGTAAATTTGCCGACGACCGGTCTGTTGCTGGACGAGGACTGTGCGCCAACGGATTCAGCCTGTGGCCCACTGATGTATCTGGCACACCGGTGCCGACGAAGGGACTTCATGCGCAAGTTGGTGGCGCGCCGCGCCGCGGTCAGGGCAGCAGCAATCGGGTGCGCCTCGACCGTTTTCCTCGCTCCAATGCTCGGCCCCGCCCTAGCGTCGGCGACCCCGACGCAGCTGGCCGCCGAGAACCTGCCCGCCGAACTGGCACAGGCCATTTCACGCGATCTGAAGATGACACCCGCGGAGTATCTGGAGCGCTCCGCCCGTGCCCAGCAGCTCAGCGAATACGCACATGACTTCCGGTCCGAACGCCCCGACTCCTTCGCAGGGGCTTGGATAGGCGACGACGGCCGCCCCTTCGTCGCGGTCACCTCGGTGGACGCCGCCAAGATCGCCGCGGCCGACGGCTACCAGACCCACCTCGCCCCGGTCTCGGCGAACGCACTGGAAAACTCGGTGATCCAGTTGAATCAGTGGATCAACACCCTGCCGCGTGAGCTGTCGAGTGCGATCAACTCGGTCGCCATCGACGTCCTCAACAGCCAGATCGTTCTCAGCATCGCGAACACCCCCGCGGGCCACGTCCTGAACCTGCCGACCCTGATCGCCAACGTCAAGGTCATCCTCTCGCCCGGCAGCGGCGGCCCGATCGAGCGCCGCCCGATGGGCGGGGACACCTACATCAGCGCGCCGAGCTCGCTGCACAATGCCGCGCTCAAAAGCGTCGATGTCTGCTCGTTCGGCTTCAACGGTGTCGATGCCGCGGGTAACGCACTCAATATCAGCGCGGGCCACTGCGATCCGAATCTCGACAAGGGCGACCAGCAGGCAGGCGTCTATCTGCCCAACGTCAAAGACATTCCGAACAGCCCCGAGCTGGGCACGTTCATGCGTGCGACGCTGGGCGGACCGACCGCGCTGGACTACTCGGTGATCAAGCTGAACGAGCGCGCGGTCAAGGCGGGCATGGATCAGCCGTCGGTGCGCGGCTCCAACGGCACGACACTGACCATCACCGGCACCGCGGTACCGGTGACCGGCGCGCCCGTCTGCAAGTCGGGGCAGTCCTCCACCTTCACCTGTGGGTTCGTCGTCTCCGATCGGGTCGAGACGCAGCTGTTCACCGCGGAAGGCGTGAGCAAGACGGTGCGTGGCTTCGCCAGCTCGGCGTGCACGCTCGGCGGCGACAGCGGCGGCGCGATCGTCACCGGCACCCTCGCCCTCGGCGTCACCAGCGGCTCCAACGCCGCCGACGCACCCAATTGCGACCAAGCGAATGCCGGCCTCGCGCAGTACGGCGGCACCGCCTCGCTCGGCATTCCGATCCGTTCGATCCTCGCCGATATCGACGCGACCTCCGGCGGCGGACTCGGCAGCGGTATCGAGTTGCGCACAAAGCAGAACGTCGGATAGACGCGCCAGCAACCGGCGCGTCCAGGACGGCGCGTCGGTTGCGTCCACCTTGATCAAATCGGCACCATGGGATAAGTAGGCATACCGGCCCGGAGCCCATATAGTCTGGGCATGCTCCTGCCACGTATAGGTCATTTCCGATCAGCCGGCCGACAGACTCGGGCCCGCAAATCAGTAATCGCCGCCTCCGCGGCGATTCTGCTGTTCGGCCCCACGGCAGCGGTAGCGACAGCACAACCCGACCCGAACGCCGGGCTTTCCCCCGAGCTGGCAGTCGCCGTCGCACGCGATCTGAAGATCTCGCCGCAGGAGTATCTGCACCGCGCCGACCTCGCGCAACAGGCCGCGGCATTCGCCACCACGGCGCAGCGTCAGTACCCACAGGTCTTCGCGGGTTCGTGGCTCGATGACGCTGGCCGTGCCGTTGTGGCCCTCGCACAGGGGCAAGGCATCGACGAGGCCAGCAAGGCCGCCGATTCGGCCGGATTCGAAGTCCGTAACGTCGCCAAGAGCGAGGCGGCGCTGCGCGGAGAGAAGACCGCGTTCGAGCGGTGGCTCGACGGGCAGCCCCAGGAGGTGTCCGCGCTGGTGCGCGGAGCGGTGATCGACACCGTCAACAACAGCATCGCGGTGCGGGTCGACAAGATCGGCCTTCCGATGCCGAGCTTCATCGATCCCGCACGCGTCATCGTGATGGCCCCGCCGGTGGCGAGCGAGCCCGCGAACATCCCGAAGGCTGACGCGATCGCCGGTGAGGCGCACGGCGCGCTGGCCGGTGGCGACGGCTTCGCCTCGATCTCGGGACGGACGTCGCTGCGTTGCTCGTTCGGCTTCAACGGCACCGACCGGTCCGGCAACACCGTGAACATCACAGCTGGCCACTGCAACCCCGATCTCCCCTCGGCGGGCTCCGACGCCGCCGCCCGCATCTTCGAACTGCAGGGCGACCGCGCGGGCGCGGAGCTCGGCCGCTTCCAGAAGTCGGTGCTCGGCGCACAGGACTACTCGGTCATCCGGATCGCCGATCAGGCCAGGGATCGCTTCGAGAACAATAGCGTGCGGGTGTCCGGCCGGGCACCGATCGCGATCGACGGCGTCGCTACGCCGGTGGTCGGCGCGCCGGTTTGCAAGTCCGGTTCACGTACCGGCTTCAGCTGCGGCATTGTCAATGCCGTCGATCAGACCGTCCAGGTCGGCGATCGTGAACTCACCCAGAGCTTCTCGGCCAATATCTGCGCGCTGCCCGGTGACAGCGGCGGCCCGATCGTGACCGGCAGGATGGCACTCGGCATCTCCAGCGCGTCGTCGGTCGCCGACTTCCCGATCTGCGAGATCCCCAACCTGATCGGCGCGCTCACCGGCAATGTGCCGCAGCTGTTCGCGCAGCCGGTCAGCGTGGTCCTCTCCGACAACCCCGGTCTGCGGATTCGCACGAACTGATCCCCGGACCACCAGAAAGGCCGACAGCGCAGCGCTGTCGGCCTTTTTGCTGTCACTGCACTGTTTCCACAGCCCGCCAGCGGATGAATGCACTGTGAGTGCCCATTGGGTTCCGGCATTCTGGATTGCATGTGTTTGGTTTTGATCGGCTGGCGTGCACATCCGGACTACCGGTTGATCGTGGCGGCCAACCGCGACGAGTTCTACACCAGGCCGACCGAATCGATGCGGTGGTGGCCGGAGGTGCCCGGTCTGCTCGCGGGACGCGATCTGGGGGCTACCGCTACCGGTAAGGCGGCGGGTGATCCGCCGGGCACCTGGCTCGGACTGACGCGAGAGGCACAGGGGCACAATCGCTTCGCCACGGTGACCAACGTGCGCAATCCGAACGATGAACGCACCGACGCGCGCTCGCGCGGTGCCCTGCTGATGGATTTTCTGCGCGGCAGCGGCAATGTCGCGAACGGTCTGCGAGCGACCGCCGGTGACAGCCCCGAAAAGTACCTTCTGGACGTCGCTGCGGCACCAGACGACTACAACGGATACAACTTGGTGGTCTCGGACCTCGAATCGCTCTGGTGGCATTCCAACCGCACTGCGACCCCGCCACGGGAGCTGACACCGGGCTTCCACGGTCTGTCCAACGGCGCCTTCATCGCTTCGGCCATGCCGGGGCCCTCGTCCGCGGTGCGGGCACCGCAATCCATCTGGCCCAAAATCGGCGATGGCGTCCGTGGTCTGCGCACCGTCGTCGAAACCGATCCCGGCAATGTCGACCGCTATTTCGAGGTGCTGGCCGACCGCACACGGGCGTCGGACGATCAGTTGCCGCACACCGGGATTCCGCTACCATTCGAGCGGGCGGTATCCGCCCGATTCGTCGCGCACATCCTGCACGGCACGCGGGCGAGCACAGTGCTGCTCGTGCGCGAGGACGGCTCGTTCGAGATGGCCGAGCGATCCTTCGGCCGGTTGGGCAACCGTACGGAGACGGTCGCGTTCGGCGGAACCGTGGATTTGCCGGACTGAAGAACAATTGCGGGACCGACCCGGACCGACTCCGACAACGACGAACGGTCCGCTCCCCGAAGGGAACGGACCGTTCGATCACGAACTCCGAACGAACCAGGCCGGGCGGCCCGGCGAAATTCGAATCAGTTGCCGGGCGCGGGCTGCGGCTCCGCCACGGGGGCGGGGGCGGCCACCGGAGCGGGCTGCTCCGCGGGCTTCTCCGCGTACTTGCTGCTGTTGGGTGCCGCCTGCATGGTGTTGAGCAGATCGATACCCGCCGCGACCAGAGTCGGTCCACCAACGGCGATGGTGCCGAGGATGCCGCCGATACCGGCGCCGACAGTGAAGCCGGGCAGGCACCCGAGCACGACACCGATGATGCAGCCGAGCACACCGCCGACGACGAAACCGAGTGCGGTACCGATGAATCCACCGATCGCGGTGGCGATACCGAACTGGCTGGAGAACGCGTTCATCGCACGCTGGTCCTCGGTAGCCGAAGCGATCGGCTTGGCCGAGACGGCCGGCTTGACCGCGAGCGGCTGCGAGATCGAGAGGTTGGCGGGCTTCTCCGGGAGGAGCTCCAGGACGGTGTTGTCCTTCTTCAGCTCCGGCTTGACCGGGATTTCGGTGCCCTCGACCTTGTAGTCGAGGGGGTACGAGATGAGCGTGGCGCCGTGGCCGTCCTTGATGTCCACGAGGGTGGTCTTGGGGTCCTCCGGAGTGGCCCCCTCCTTCTCGCTCAGCGAGAAGGTTCCACCCTTGAGGGTCGCCACGACGACCTTGTCGACCAGCTTGACGGAATAGCTGAGAGGCTGAGGCGCCGCAGCTACAGGCTCAGCATGTGCAGTGCCGAGGCCGATGGTCATCGCACCGATGACCAACGCCGAAGCCGCAGTGGTTCTGCGGAAATTCATTCAGTTTCCAATCCATCATCCGGTTGTTCCTGAGCCGTTTTCGTCACGCGAGAGCTCATCAGCCCAATGGGCGGTCCGACCCCATACTCTCCCCGAGCAGTGTGAATACAGGCACAGCGAACAGAACGACGTGAGCGTAATCGAACCGCGTTCAAACTGCGAGATGCATTACTAACCATGGGAACACCGAGGACTAAGCCTGTCCTTACCGACAGGAACGCATGGGGCGACGTTTACGGTGGTGGTCGCTACTAGACACTGTAGGATCGCAAGATTTTATGTGACGCTCATCACAGGTGAATTTTGGGTCGAGCCCCAGTAAGACGGGGCACCGCCCAGCTAGCGATCGTACGATGAAGACTAGTTGTTACCGGTGGGTAACTTACCGGCGGTTAGGATACGAGCCAACCGGGGCGGCGCACAGCCTTCTCCGAACTCGTGTTGCCTCTACAAGAAAGGTCGCGACATGAATGCCCTGACAGTGACGCTGGGCACGATTGGGGCGACGCTCAGCCTCCTGTGTTGGGCGTCGTTCTTCGGCGGCGTACGAAATATCGTCCGCGCCATCATGATCGGCCAGGCCGCGCCGGACCGTTGGCGACCGTTCTTCCCCCGCTCGAAGCAGATGCTCATCGAGTTCATCGCGCACACCCGCATGAACAAGTTCCGCACCGTCGGATGGGCGCACTGGCTGGTGATGGTCGGATTCCTCGGCGGCTTCATGCTGTGGTTCGAGGCATACGGCCAGACCTTCGACCCGGAGTTCCACTGGCCGATCATCGGCAACTGGGCGATCTACCACCTGTGGGACGAGATCCTCGGCATCGGCACCGTGATCGGCATCACGACGTTGATCATCATCCGTCAGCTGAACCACCCGAGGGTGCCCGAGCGGCTCGCCCGCTTCACCGGCTCCAAGTTCGCACCCGCGTACGTGATCGAGGCGATCGTGCTGATCGAGGGTCTCGGCATGGTCATGGTGAAGGCGGGCAAGATCGCCGCCTACGGCCACTCGAACGCGGCGACCGACTTCTTCACCATGCAGGTCGCCGAGCTGCTCCCCGCGAGTACCACCATGGTCGCGCTTTTCGCGTTCGTGAAGCTGATGTCCGGCATGGCATTCCTGTACCTGGTCGGCCGCAACACCACATGGGGCGTTGCGTGGCACCGGTTCTCGGCATTCCCGAACATCTACTTCAAGCGTGAAGACGACGGCGGTGTCGCGCTGGGCGCGGCCAAGCCGATGATGTCGAAGGGTCAGCCGATCGACATGGAGTCGGCTGATCCCGACAACGACACCTTCGGTGCCGGGCGGGTCGAGGACTTCTCGTGGAAGGGCTGGCTGGACTTCACCACCTGCACCGAGTGCGGGCGCTGCCAGTCGCAGTGTCCGGCATGGAATACCGGTAAGCCGCTCTCGCCGAAGCTGCTGATCATGTCGTTGCGCGACCACGGCTACGCCAAGGCCCCGTACCTGCTGGCCGGTGGCCGCAAGGACATGGCCGGCGACGAGGTCGGTCTCGTCGACGCCGAGGGTAAGCCGGACGAAGCCGCACTCGCCAAGATTTCGGACGCGGCGAAGGCCGAGGCCGAGCGGCCCCTTGTCGGGGATATCGAAGCCGGCGGCATCATCGATCCGGAAGTGCTGTGGTCGTGCACCACCTGTGGCGCGTGCGTCGAGCAGTGCCCCGTCGATATCGAGCATGTCGATCACATCATCGACATGCGCCGCTACCAGGTGCTGATCGAGTCCGAGTTCCCGTCCGAGCTGGCCGGGCTGTTCAAGAACCTGGAGAACAAGGGCAACCCCTGGGGCCAGAACTCCAAGGACCGGCTCAACTGGATCAACGAGATGGACTTCCAGATCCCGGTCTTCGGTAAGGACGCCGACAGCTTCGACGGCTATGAGTACCTGTTCTGGGTCGGCTGCGCGGGCGCATACGAGGACAGGGCGAAGAAGACCACCAAGGCCGTCGCCGAACTACTCGCCACGGCAGGCACCAAGTTCATGGTGCTCGGCGCGGACGAGACCTGCACCGGTGACTCCGCCCGCCGCGCCGGTAACGAATTCTTGTTCCAGCAGCTGGCCGCGCAGAACATCGAGGTGTTGAACTCGGTCTTCGACGGCGTCGAACAGAGCAAGAAGAAGATCGTCGTCACCTGTGCGCACTGCTTCAACGCCCTGAACAACGAGTACCCACAGGTCGGCGGCAACTACGAGGTCGTGCACCACACCCAGTTGCTGAACCGGCTCGTGCGGGCCAAGCAGCTGATCCCGGTCGCGCCGGTGTCGCAGAACATCACCTACCACGACCCCTGCTACCTGGGCAGGCACAACAAGGTCTACGACGCACCTCGTGAGCTGATGGAGGCCTCCGGCTCCACCCTCATCGAAATGCCGCGCCACGGCGAACGCTCCATGTGCTGTGGCGCCGGTGGCGCCCGCATGTGGATGGAGGAGCAGCTCGGTAAGCGCATCAATGTCGATCGTGTCGACGAAGCGCTCGCCACCTCGCCCGCCAAGATCGCGACCGGCTGCCCGTTCTGCCGGGTGATGCTCACCGACGGTGTCACCGCCCGCCAAGAACAAGGCATCGGTGCGGGCGTCGAGGTCGTCGACGTCGCGCAGCTCATGCTCGACTCCATCGACCGCGTCGATGCCGCGAAGCTGACCGAGAATCTGGCCGTGGTGCAGGAACCGAAGGCGCCGGTCGTCGAGGAAACCCCCGAGGCAGAGCCGGAACCGGCCCGGGTCGCGCAAGCACCGGCGGCCAAGACAGCACCCACGGGTGGCGGCTTGGCAATGAAGGGCCCCGCGAAAACACCGGGCGGGCTCGGCATGAAGGGCGCGGCGAAAGCACCCGGCGGCGGGATGTCCATGAAGGGCGCGGCGAAAGCCCCCGGCGCCAAGGCATCCGAGGAAGCTCCGGCCGAGGAGGCCACCTCGGCTCCCGCCGCACCGGCAAAGGGCCTGGCGATGAAGGGCCCCGCGAAGGCACCCGGCGGCAAGGGCTTGGCCATGAAAGGCGCGGCCAAAGCTCCCGGCGCCAAGGCAGAAACGGCTCCGACCGCCGAGACCGCACCCGCGGCCGAAGCACCCGCGGCCGAAGCCGAGGCACCCGCGACGCCCGTGAAGGGCCTGGCGATGAAGGGTGGCGGTAAGGCGCCCGGCCTCGCCATGAAGGGTGCGGCAAAGGCACCTGGCGCCAAAGCACCTGCTGCCAAAGCACCCGCCGCGGCCGTCCCTGCCGAAGCACCGGCTGAGACTACGGAAACGGCCGCCGCCGAGCCGGTTTCGGGAGTCACCGAATCCAAGCCGACGGCACCGGTCAAGGGCCTCGCCATGAAGTCCGGCCTCAAACGCCCCGGCCCGAAGGCGCCGGGCACCGCCACCCCGGCACCGGTCGAACCGGCTCCGGCAGCGGAAGCACCGAACGCCGAAGCCCAGACGGAATCAGCTCAGCAACCCGAGCAACCGTCCAACGGCAACGGAGCTCCCGAGGCCGCTCCCCCGGCCGCCAAGCCGGGCGGCCTCGGCTTCAAGTCCGGTGCCAAGACACCGGGTCGAAAGAACTGACCGACAACAACTGAATCCATTCAGCTCGGCCCGGGTCCGCATCGCGAACCCGGGCCGAGCTGTGTAAGGCGCAGATATAGGTCTACTGGACGCCTGGCACGCCCCTGATAGGCGCCGTAGCGCAGTTCACCTCGTGAGTGCGGCGTACCGGGCGAGATGCTGGTCGCTGGAGCCGAATTCGCTTTCGATCGCGGTCAGCCGCTTGAAGTAGTGGCCGATCGCGAGTTCTTCGGTCATGCCCATGGCGCCGTGCAGCTGCACCGCATTCTGACCGATGAAACGCGCCGCACGACCGATGGTGACCTTCGCCGCCGACACCGAGCGCGCGCGGTCGGCTGCGGGCGCACCCAACGAGTAGACCGCGAGATACACCGCGGCGATGGCCTGCTCCAGTTCCATATACATGTCGACCATGCGGTGCTGTAGTGCCTGGAAGCTGCCGATCGGCACGCCGAACTGCCTGCGCTGTACGGCGTATTCGACGGTGTCCGCGAGCACCTTTCGCATGCAGCCGACGGCCTCGGACGTGATCGCCACTGTCGCCTCGTCCACGGTGGCGTCGATGGCTTCCCAGGCGGCGCCTTCGGTACCGAGCAGCGAGTCACCCGGAAGGCGGAAGCCGGTAAAGGTGATATCGGAGCCGACCCTGTCATCGATCGTCCGGTAGGTGTGCACCTCCACGCCGGCGGGTGGGTTGGCCGCGTCGAACTCGGTAAGGAACAGCGACACACCGGCTTTGTCGCGCCGCTCGCCGGACGTGCGGGCGGTGACGATCAGGTGGGTCGCCAGCGGCGCGCTCGTCACGACGATCTTCGCACCGTCGAGCACCCACCCGTCACCGTCCCTGCGCGCAGTGCTCGACACGTCGTGGAAGGTCGGGCCCGACGTCGGTTCCAGCGCGGCGAACGCGATGCGGGCAGCACCGGACACGATCTGCCGCAACACATCCTCGGCCCGCGCGCCGCCGGAGCGGCCGAGCAGACCCGCGCCGACCACGACCGTATCGACGTACGGTTCGACGACGAGCGCACGGCCGAGTTCCTCGGTGATCACCATCAGTTCGATCGGGCCGCCGCCCATGCCGTCGACCCGCTCCGGCAGGGTCGCGCCGAGAATGCCGAGTTCCTCGGCGAAACCGCGCCAGATGGCCGGCTGCCAGCCCACGTCCGACTTGGCGGCGCTGCGGCTTTTCTCCAGTTCATAGCGGGCACCGAGGAATCCGGCGATCGCGTCGCGGAGCTGTTCCTGCTCGTCGGTGAGTGAGAAGTCCATCAGAGCCCCAATGCTGCCTTGGCGAGGATGTTTCGCTGAATTTCGTTGCTGCCCGCGTAGATCGAGCCTGCCCGGTCGTTGAAGTAGCGCAGCGGCGCGACGGCTTGCCAGTCCTCGCCGCTGCGGTAACCGTCTGCGGGCGGGGTGAATTCGGCGATCGGGCCGCCCGGCTCGGTGGCGTGTGGCTGGTAGACGCGGCCGCGCGGCCCCGCAGCCTCCAGCGCGAGTTCGGTGATCCGCTGGCTCAATTCGGTGCCGAGCACTTTGAGCATCGACGAGGCGGGTCCGGGGTTCTTACCCCGCGCCATCGCGGAAAGAGTTCGGTATTCGAGGATTTCGAGCACCTCGGTGCGAATCCGCGCGTCGGCGAGCTTTGCCGAGAACGCCGGATCGTCGATCAGCGGATTACCGTCTTGCCCGGGCTGATTCGCCGCGGCATCGGCCACACCCTGCGCCATTACCTGCAGCCACGGCGACGCCGCGCCACCGCGCTCGTGTACGAGCAGGTACTTCGCCACGGTCCAGCCGTTATCGATCTGCCCGAGCACATTGCTCTTCGGCACCCGGACCTGGTCGAAGAAGACCTGGTTCTGCACCTCTTCACCTGAGGTCATCACCAGCGGACGCACCTCGATACCCGGCGTGGTCATATCGATCAGCAGGAACGTGATGCCCTGCTGCTTCTTGCCGTCGCGGGAGGTGCGTACCAGGCAGAAGATCCAATTCGCCTCGGTCGCATGGGTAGTCCAGATCTTGCTCCCGGTGCAGAGGAGATCATCGCCGTCCTCGACCGCGGCCATCGTGAGCGAGGCCAGGTCCGAGCCTGCTTCCGGCTCCGAGTATCCCTGGCAGAAGAAGATTTCGCCGGTCAGGATGCGCGGCAGATAATACGACTTCTGCTCCGGCGTCCCGAACGCGATGATCGCGGGCGCCACCATCCTGATCCCCATCGGCGAGAGCGCGGGCGCGCCCGCAAGCGTCGACTCCCTGTTGAAGATGTAGTGCTGGACCAAACTCCAATCGCACCCCCCGTGCTCGACCGGCCAGGCGGGCGCCGCCCATCCCCGCTCATGCAGGATGTGCTGCCACCGCATGCTGGCCTCGTGGTCGGGATACACACTCGTCGCCAGCCGTCCGGCTCGCCGCAACTCCGGCGTCAGCCGCGCGTCGAGAAAGCCCCGCACCTCGTCGCGAAAAGCCAAATCGGCCTCTGACCAGTCGTAATCCATCTGCCCTCCCAGAGGGTGCGCGTCATTGCATCGGTGCGAGCCACCGGCTCCCACGAGACGCAATCTACGTCTGTCGCACCCGCAAATCAAACTGACGCCACCCGCCAGCAGTTTGCTCTTCGATACTGCGGGCGCGGGTCAGCAGTCTTCGAAAGCGGCTTTGAGGTAGCCCGCGGATTGGTAGAGGTAGTGATGAGCCCAGCGGGCTACCGAGAGATGGGGGCGCGGGTCGACCAGGAGGAGTTCGCCGTCCCAGCACCTTTCGAGGATGTAGCGGGAGCGGGATATATGGGGGGTGAAGGTTATGACGATTACTCGGTGCCAGTTGCCTGCTCGGGCCAGTTCGGCCAGCTCGCGACCTTCGCCTCGGGTGGTGCGCGGTGACGGGTCGAAGCAGATGACTTCGAAGCTGTAGCCGCCGTGACAGATTCGGTTGATCATCGGACTTTTTTCGTAGGGGTCCGACAGCAGGACCCGTGGCGCGTAGCCTTCGTGGGCCAGGCGTAGGGCCAGTTGTTCACGGCCGTCGTGAGCGCCGCCGAGGACGAGGATGGCATCCGCCGTTTCGGGCTGGTCGACGCGCGGGTCGACATACACCGGCCACAGCGCGGCGACGAGGACGGCGATAACCACCACGAAGCTCGATAGGAGCCAAGTTGCTCGTCGGCGGCGCACCCGCTCGATGGTAGCCGGGGCGTCGCGGAGCGAGAGTTCGCAGGTCAGCATGGTGTTCGGGATTCATGTCGCCACATGTACACCTGCTGTTGCCTCGACTCTTGCCTCGGTGACGCGGTGTGGCCATTGGCGGGGCCTATCAATCGATCATGCGATGCACAGTCTTCGGAACCGGGTACCTCGGGGCCACGCACGCAGCGTGCATGGCGGAACTCGGGCATGACGTGATCGGTGTGGACGTCGACCCCGGCAAGGTCGCGAAACTCTCCGATGGGGTCGTGCCATTTTATGAGCCGGGCCTGGAGGAAGTGCTGCGGCGCAACCTCGACGCGGGCAGGCTGCGGTTCACCACCTCCTACGAGGAAGCGGCCGCGCACGCGGAGATGCATTTCCTCGGCGTCGGGACTCCGCAGAAGAAGGGCGAGTATGCCGCCGACCTGAAATATGTTCACGCCGTTGTCGATACGCTCGCGCCGATGCTGGAACGACCCTCGGTGATCATCGGAAAGTCGACGGTGCCGGTCGGTACCGCGGCGGCACTCGGCGCGCGGGCCCGCGCGCTGACGAACACCGAGGTGGAGGTGGCCTGGAATCCGGAGTTCCTGCGGGAGGGCTTCGCGGTGAAGGACACGCTGCGCCCGGACCGACTGGTGCTCGGGGTGGACGAGAAGCGTGCGGCGGCGACATGGGTCGAGGACCTGGTCCGCGAAATCTACGCCGATCCGATAGCGGCCGACGTGCCGTTCCTGCTGACCGATCTCGCCACCGCCGAGCTGGTCAAAGTGTCGGCGAATGCTTTTCTCGCGACCAAGATTTCGTTCATCAACGCGGTCTCGGAGGTCTGTGAGGCGACCGGCGCGGATGTGACGATGCTCGCCGACGCCCTCGGCTACGACGCCCGCATCGGCCGCCGATTCCTCAATGCCGGACTGGGTTTCGGCGGCGGTTGTCTGCCGAAGGACATCCGCGCGTTCATGGCCCGCTCCGGCGAGCTCGGCGCCAATCATGCCGTCGCCTTCCTGCGCGAGGTCGACAACATCAATATGCGACGCCGCACCAAGATGGTGGACATGGCGACGCGAGCCTGCGGCGGCTCGCTGCTCGGCGCCAATGTCGCGGTGCTCGGCGCGGCGTTCAAACCCGAATCCGATGACGTGCGCGACTCTCCCGCGTTGAACGTGGCGGGAATGATCCAGCTGCACGGCGCGGTGGTCAGCGTGTACGACCCAAAGGCACTGGAGAATTCGCGCCGCATATTCCCCACCCTGAACTACGCGACATCGGTCACGGAGGCGTGCGAGCGCGCCGATGTGGTGCTTGTGCTCACCGAGTGGGACGAGTTCATCACGCTGCACCCACAAGACCTGGACTCGGTGGTGCGAAGCCGCTCGATCATCGACGGCAGGAACTGTCTCAATCGTGCCACCTGGAGAGCAGCCGGATGGGTGTACGCCGGACTCGGCACGCCGTAGAGTTGCCTGCGACGCGAGCGACGGTCCCGGAGGCGGCAGCCTAGGTGACAACGTAAGGGACCAGGGCGTGTCGCCATCGTCACAGCGAGGCGGGACAAGTGCCGGACCACCAGTCCTGCCTTAGGTATTGCCGATCGTCGGCGGTATGGTCGGCGTGAGCGGGCTATCCACCGACAGGCGACGCAATGGGCTCGCATGTCGTGGAGTGTGAAACGAGATGGGTAGCTGATGAGTTCGGTTCTGGGAGTTTCGGTGGGGGCCGGCGCCGTGCGTATGGCGCGGCCACACGCCGCGAGCTCGCACGGACACATCGCGCCACATTCGTTCGACCTGCAGACCATTCCGGTCGGCGAGCATCAGGTAGAGGAGCTGGCCGCCGAGGCGATCGGCGTGACGCTCGAGGCAACGCCCGGTATCGAGGCCACCGCGATCGCCTACCGCAGCGAGCAGCATGCCAGGGCGATCCGGGCGTCGATGGCCCGCCAGCAGCTCACCAATTACGAACTCGTGCCGGAGATCATCGCGGCGATCGAATTCGCCCAGTCCACCGGCGATATTCGCGGCATCTCATCGCTGGTGGTCTACGACCTCGGCAGCTCAGGTCTTTCGGTCAGCGTCGTCGACACTCAGACCCGCGAGGTCCGCCACAGCGAACGCACCAGCGATATCAGCGGCGATTACCTCGATTCGCTGATCCGCGAGCAGCAGATCGCGTCGGGACGCATCGCGCATCCGCCCGATCCGGCGGGCCTTGCCGCGTTGGACGCGCTCTGTCGCGAGGCCAAGGAACAGCTGTCGACCAATACCGCCGTCGCCCTGCCGAGCGAGCAGGGCCTGGTGCTGCTGGCACAGGAGAACTTCGAAGCGCTGATCATGCTGGCGATCGAATCATCGGCGCGGATGGCGCGCGATGTGATCGTACGGTCCGATCGTCCGGTGCACGGAGTACTCCTGATCGGTGGCTGCGCGCGAATTCCGCTGATCGCCAAGGTACTCGAGCGGTGGATGGGCGTGCCCGTCATCGTGCCGGAGAGTCCGGAGACGGTGACCACCCGCGGCGCGGCACTGCTCGCCCGGCCCGTCCGCCCGGTCCGGCAGGCCACCGCTCCCGTGGGGATGCTCGATGACGACGCACTCTCCCCCGCCTGGCTATCGGCACCGCCCCAGCGTGGTCGCAAGCGTGAGATCAACGGCGCCGTGTTGACTGTCAGCGCGCTGGCCGTGGTCGCCGCGATCGGACTCGGACTCGGTTACGGACCGCAGGTACTCGAACGCGATTCCCAGAGCAGCGAGCGCTCCACCTCGGTCGCACCGACCAGCGCGCCGCGCACCACCACGCTCGACCCGCAGATCGCCGTCGCCCCCGGTACCACGGCCGAGACCGAGGAATCGGTCGCCGCGCCACCACCGCGACGGCAGACCACTACGTCCGCACCTGCCCCCACACCCGGCCCGAATACGATTGTCGTGCCGGGCCTTCCGCCGATCGTGGTGCCGACGATCCCGCCCGAGGTCTTCCCGTTCCCGCCACCGAGGTGAGCGGCGAGCTCTGAGCGGACTCAGCCCTTCGAATGCCGCGCATGTCGCGCGGGTGCGACCGGCTCCTGCTTGCCGCCGAACGGACGCGCGAGGATGACCGCGATGGCCGTCGTCAGCGGAACCGACAGCGCGAGTGCGATGCCGCCGACCGCTGAGCGTGCGATCTCGATGGCCACCGCGTCACCGGTCAGCACATCACGGATGGAGCGGCCCGCGACACTGAACAGCAGCAGCAACGGCAGCGCGCCACCGGCATAGGCGAGCACCAGGGTGTAGACGGTGCTCGCGATATGGTCGCGGCCGACCCGCATGGCGGCGGTGAAAACCTCTCGGCGCGAGGCCGATTCGTCGAGGGCGGCCAGCTCGAACGCGGCAGAGGCCTGGGTGATGGTGACATCGTTGAGCACACCGAGTGAGCCGATGATGAAGCCCGCCAACAGCAGTCCGGTAATACTGACATGCTGAATATAGGTGGCGACGTTGGTGTTCTGCTCCTCCGAGAGCCCGGTCAGATGGGTGGTCTCGATCGCGACCCAGGACAACACCGCGGCAAGCACCATCGAGGTCAGCGTGCCGAGCAACGCCGAGCTGGTCCGCAGGTTCACCCCGTGCGCCAGATACAGCACGGCATAGAGAATCAGCGCACCCGAGACGAGCGCGACGGGAATCGCGGGTTTACCGTCCAACATCGCGGGCAGCAGGAACATCACGAGTACGGCGAAGGCGAAACCGAGCCCGAGCAGCGCCCGAAGGCCACGCCAGCGCGCGACCACGACGACCACCACCACAAAGGCCAGCACGATCAGCGTGAGCGGCAGCCCGCGCGAGTAATCCTCGAAGGAGTACAGCGGCGTGCCGTTCGGATCGGTCTGTCTGACCAGCCGGATGTGGTCACCGGCGCGCAGGTCCGGTTGCCCTGGGCCAGGCGCGATTTCGAACAGCGTGTGATTGCCCTGGTGCGGCCCGGAATCGATGGTGATCAGGCTGCGCTGGCAGATGTAGGCGGCGTTGCGTGGCGCCTCGGGCTTGTCGACGAAGACCTTGCCGATCGAGGAGCTGCCGCAGGCGCCCACATCCTGCATTACCACCGTCCCGGCCTCGGTCTCCACCGCGCCGCCACCCGCGCTCTGCATCGGCAGCGGGATGTCGACATGCTGGGCGCTCGGCCACAGCACGATCGCGCCGATCACGACGAGCACGCCGATGACGCTGAGTAGCCCGATCACGACGCGGGCGGCAGTGGCGCCGATCGCGAGCGGTTCGGAATGGTCGTGGTGGTGATGATGGTCGGTCATGACACCGCCGTGCGCTGTGTCGTCCGTGCGCTCGCTGCGCTCACTTACCGGGCTCCTGCCTGTCGGACGTGTGCTTGTCCGGTGCCGAGCTTAAAGGATTTCATTTTCAAGTTCGGCACGGCGAACCGGAGTAATTTCGAGCAACTCGCAAGCGGTGCTCGGTACGGAATCCGGAATCCGGAATCCGGAGCGAATCCAGAACTGGAGGAAGTTGGAGGGGGCGGCGGAGAGCAGGGGGATGTCTCCGCCGCCCGCGAGCTGGCGCCCAGGGGGGTAGGCGGCCGAACTCGAGGTCGGATCGTCCAGGGGGGGTAGACAACCCGACCAGGCACTCGAAAGCGCCAAGGGCCACTGTACACAAAAGGTCTTGTTTTGCGCTAGCTAGTATTGAAAACTCGCCAATATGCGTACGGTGAGTCTGTTTTTAGACCGTAAGCGGGGCGGTTTTGTTGCCCAAAACACACTGGACCCCCGAACGACCACCTCAGCCGCTCACTGACGATAGTTCGACAGGAAGTTCCCGAAGCGCTCGATGGCGACCGCGAGATCACGCGCCCACGGCAGCGTGACGATCCGCAGATGATCATGATCGGGCCAGTTGAAGCCGGTGCCCTGCACCATCAAGATCTTCTCCTGCAACAGCAGGTCCAGGATCAGCTTCGAATCATCGTGGATCTCATAGACGTTCGGATCCAGCCGGGGGAACGCGTACAGCGCGCCCTTCGGCTTCACACACGAGACACCGGGGATCATATTCAGCCGCTCCCACGCGACGTCGCGCTGCTCGAGCAGTCGCCCGCCGGGCAGGATCAGATCCTCGATGCTCTGATGCCCGCCGAGGGCCACTTGAATAGCGTGCTGCGCGGGAACATTCGGGCACAACCGCGTCGAGGCGAGTAAATCGATGCCCTCCAGGAATCCCGCGGCATGCTCCTTCGGCCCGGTGATCGCCAGCCAGCCCGAGCGGTAGCCCGCGACCCGATAGGCCTTGGACAATCCGTTGAATGTCAGGCACAGCAGATCGGGCGCGAGCGTCGCAAGGGAAATGTGTTTGGCGTCGTCATAGAGGATCTTGTCGTAGATCTCGTCTGCGAGCAGCAACAACTGATGCTTGCGCGCGATATCGACCAGCTGCTGCAAGACCTCGGCGGAGTACACCGCGCCGGTCGGGTTGTTCGGGTTGATCACCAACAGGGCCTTGGTCTTGTCGGTGATCTTCGACTCGATATCGGCGATATCGGGCTGCCAGCTGTTGGACTCGTCACACAGATAGTGCACCGGAGTACCGCCGGCCAGGCTGGTCATCGCCGTCCACAGCGGATAGTCGGGCGCGGGGATCAGCACCTCGTCGCCATTGTCGAGCAGGGCCTGCATGGTGATGGTGATCAGCTCGGAGACGCCGTTGCCGAGATATACGCTGTCGACATCGAGCTCGGGGAAGCCGGCGACCAGCTCATAGCGGGTCACGATGGCGCGCCGCGCCGACAGGATGCCCTTCGATTCCGAATAGCCCTGGGCATACGGCAGCGCGGCGATGATGTCGCGCATGATCACATCGGGGGCCTCGAACCCGAAGGGGGCGGGATTACCGATATTGAGTTTGAGGATCCGATGCCCCTCGGCCTCCAGCCGTGCCGCATGCGCGTGTACCGGTCCACGAATCTCGTAGAGAACGTCCTGCAGCTTCGTCGACTGCTCCAGGACACGCGGCGGATGATGCGGTAGATGGCTCGGGCTCACTCGTCCAATGGTGCCATCCCACCGCAAGCAGTTTTCAACCGAGGAATCCCGTGGTCGCGGGCTCAGCCCGACGAATTGCCAGGCGGAATGCCCTTGGCGGCGGTGACGCCGCAGAATTCCTCGATCCGCTCATCGAGGACCCGCGCCTGGAGCGCATCGCGGAACGCGGGACCCGCGATGCGCTGGCGCACTCCGGTGAGCCGTTCCTCCAACTGGGAGATGCGCTTGTCCTCGGCCAAACCGAGCACCGGATGCAGCGCCTCCTCGGCACCGTCCAAGCTGCCGTTGATCAAGTGCGCGGCGGCGCTGTCGACCCTTGCCAATGATTCGGCGCCATAGGAACGTTGCTCCGACGGACCGTTCGAATACAGCTCGATGGTCCGCTGAGTGGCGGCCAATGCGTGCGCCGCCTGACCGAGATGGATATAGGTGGCGCCCGCGTAGTAGCTGGCCTTCGCCTCGTTGAAGCCGAAGACTCCGCCGACCTCGTCGTGCAGGGTGTCGGTCTCGGCGCCATCGCGTGCGTCGTCCGCGGCGCGGATGCAACGCTCGGTGTCGGAGTCACTGCCGAGCCGAGACCAGATCCTGGCCTCGATATTGAGCAGTCGCACCTTGGCGGTGGCCGACTCGGCGAACTCCTGCCCGCTCTGAGCGAGCAACACCGCGCGGCGCGGGCGTTCGGACCAGTATTCGATGAGCGCGTGCATGCCCCTGGTCCAGGAACGCAGTCCGTTGTGGCCGCATAGCTCCGCATAGGCCCAGGCGGCTCTGGCCTGTTCACCCGCCGCGTCGTAGTAGCCGAGGTCGGTGCTCGCGTTGGCGAGCAGACCGGACAGGGTGCCTGCCAATAGATACAGGTGACTGGTGTCGGCGGGCCGCTGATGGCCCTCCAATAGTCGGTATACCCGGCGTCGCACCCGCAGCATCTCCACCATCATCGGAACCGGTGGGATGTGTACGTATTCGTTCGCGATGCGCGTGACGTCGGCGTCGAGCTGTTCCAAGGTGGTCGCACCCACATTGGTGCTCTCGGCCTGGCCGGCGTGCTCGCTGGCCTCATGGGCAGCCGCCATGATCAGATCCCTCTCCGAAATCGCTGCTAACGCATCACCTCTCATCGCACCGGCGTCTATGAGAGCCAAAAGATCCGCGTCGCTCGAATAATTGGCGTGCGCCGCGGCACCGGCAGACACATCGAATCCAGGTGCGGAAAGCCGATGGACCATGGGTTGGTCGATCAGCGCCGCAAACCGTGCCCGCACAACATCGTCGGACCTGGCCAAGGACGTATCGAGAGCGGCTTGATTGATCGGACGTGGATGGACCCGGGCGCCGCCGGCCTCCCACTTCGATACCAAACGCTCGTGCACACCCAAATGTGCCGCGAACTCCCGAAGACTCATCCGCTTGGCATCACGAAGGGCACGGGCTTCTACACCTGACCACTGCCGGACCACGTTGTCATCCCTTCGAGCGAACTCCTTACCAGGGTACGAGCGGTTTGTGAGCGCGGCTACAAACTGCGGCAATTCAATTCGAGGCGTTCACCAGGGGCAGCGGAATGGCAGTGGAAGGCGGGCGCGCGGGCGATGCGGGATCGCCGAGGTCGACGGGACCCTGGTAGCAGGAGGCAAGGAGTTGGCCGTGAACGTGGACAGGCTCGAGACAGTCGACGATTGGGTGGCCTACTACCGGCACGAGTTCGGGCTACCGGTCAGCGAGCGAGGCGGGTTCGTGATGCTGCCGATCACCGGTCGAGTGTGCGTCGTGCATCTACCGACCGCAAGGGCCGAAAAGGTCAGGGCGGCACTGGAACAGCAGGGGACGAGGGGCCCCGTGCTGGCCAGGCAGATCCGATGGAGCTTCCTTGCCGCGCCGGACAGCCGGCCGGGGACACAGGTATTGGAGGTACTGAACCGTCTCGACATCGACATACCTGCCATCGGCAGTGCCGTGATGTTGCCGACCGGACTCGGCCGCTGGACTCGGGAAGGGTGCTTCTGGGTCGGGCTGCCGCGTCGGGGCGACACGCTTCCACCGCTGTCCGTCACCATCACGACGGCGCTGGCGGTGGGAGCGGGCAGTGGGGATTGACTCTGCGTCATCGATCCCCGCTGTCGCACGGCTCCGAACCGAGCCGGGCCCACCCCCATGTATGGCAGTCGACAGGGGTGGACCCGGTTCGGGCACCGAATTCTATTTCGGCAGTGGAAAATTCAGGTAGGACTTCGACGGTGTCGGACCGCGCTGGCCTTGGTACTTCGACCCGGTGCTCGCGCTGCCGTACGGGTTCTCGGCCGGACTGGTCAGCCGGAGCAGACACAGCTGGCCGACCTTCATGCCCGGCCACAACGTGATCGGCAGGTTCGCCACATTCGACAGTTCGAGGGTGATGTGGCCGCTGAAGCCCGGGTCGATGAAGCCGGCGGTCGAATGCGTCAAGAGGCCGAGCCTGCCCAGGCTCGACTTGCCCTCCAAACGACCGGCCAGATCCGTTGGCAACGTGCACACCTCCAGCGTGGAACCGAGCACGAACTCGCCGGGGTGCAGCACGAACGGCTCGCCCTCGGCGGGCTCGACCAGGCTGGTCAGCTCGTCCTGACGCTGCGCGGGATCGATGTGGGTGTATCGAGTGTTGTCGAAAACCCGGAACATTCGGTCCAGTCGCACGTCGAT
Source organism: Nocardia arseniciresistens (assembly GCF_046764875.1). Lineage (NCBI taxonomy): Bacteria > Bacillati > Actinomycetota > Actinomycetes > Mycobacteriales > Nocardiaceae > Nocardia > Nocardia arseniciresistens. The sequence continues at coordinate 143,360 of NZ_JBKORD010000004.1, read as the reverse complement.
GCTCGACGGCTGGATCAGCGATTCCAGAAGCGGCTCGACGCCGAGACGCCCAGCGGCGATCTCCGCACGGATGTCACGATCGGATAGCAGCACGCGACGAGACTACTGCCTCACTCGAAGTGGCTCGTCGGCCGCACAGCCGCCCACCGTGGAACGCATGACTCACCGGCCCGGCGACTGCGACTGCGTCTAACCCTCCGGGTAGAAGACAAATAGCGTGCAGCCGGTGGTGGTCGCCGGCACGTGCCACGATCCGGCCGGGGCGTGCAGGAACGTCCCGGCCGGGTAATCGCGGGCGCCGTCGTTGAACGTGCCCGCGACCACATAGACCTCCTCCGGACCCGGCTCGTGGATGTCGCGGCGCGGCCACGACGTGCCCGGGTCCATTTCCAGCACATTGGCGTGCGCTCCCGCCGGTCCCGTCCACAGTGGACGGACCCGGATCCCGGGAAAGAGCTCTCGGACGGGGGATTCGTCGACGGAGACGGAGGTGTAGCCGTCCTGGGCGAGGATTTCGGGATGCATATCTGCCACGGTGCCGTGCGCGGGCTGTCGCCGACAGTGTCATGAAAGACACTGTTAGGTATATTTCTGCCATGCATCGCGTGGTGGCCTTGGTACGGCCCGTGCAGTCGACATTCGAACTCGGCTGTGCCGCAGAGGTTTTCGGTACAACGCGAGTCGGGGTGCCGCAATATTACGAGTTCGAGGTATGCACGGAGACGCCCGGACCGGTACCGACGACGGCCGGTTACGCGATGTCGGTGACGAGCGGCCTCTCGGCGCTCGCAGCCGCGGACACGGTGCTGATCCCGGGCTGGAAGCCGGTGGAGGCACCGCTGTCGGACCGGGTACGCCGCGCGCTGCTGCGGGCACATGCTCGCGGGGCTCGACTGGTCACAATTTGCTCAGGAGTCTTCGCGCTGGCCCGCACCGGGTTGCTGGACGACCGCTCGGCCGCGACGCACTGGGCGAACGCCGCACTGCTACAGCGGGAATTCCCCCGGGTCCGGGTACGGCCGGATGTGCTCTACGTGGACCACGGCGACGTCGCCACCAGTGCCGGGGCGGGCGCGGGCATCGACCTGTGCCTGCACCTCGTCCGACAGGACCACGGAGCCGCGCACGCCGCCCTCGTCGCGCGCCACATGGTGATGCCGCCGCACCGTGAAGGCGGCCAGACGCAGTACGCACCGCCACCGCCCGCGGACGCGCTCGACGGTCTTCTCGAATGGACCGGCACCCGCCTCGGGACGCCGCTGTCGGTGGGCGAGCTTGCCGCGCACCTCGGCGTCTCGCCCCGCACGCTGGCCCGACGCTTCGCCGACCAGCTCGGCACGAGCCCGGGCGCGTGGCTGTTGTCCCGTCGCATAGCCGAGTCACGCACCCTGCTGGAGGAGACGGACCTGCCAGTGGAAGCGATCGCGCTCCGCGTCGGCCTCACCTCGGCGGTCAACCTGCGCCGCCGCTTCCGCACCCAGGTGGGTACGACCCCTGGCGCCTACCGCCGTGCGTTTCGACGCACATGATGCCCGGTCATACAACGGTCGGGCCGGGCTAGAGGGTTTTGGGCACTGCGCCGGTTCCCGGTGCGTCCCTCGCGCCACAGCCGTTCGAATCACTCACTGCGCGAACGTAATTCGGCGACGAGGCGATCCAGGTCCGCCGGGTTGGAACCTAGCGTTCTTGCACACGGAGGTGGCAGGACCACTTGCCGTCCTCCCCGCAGACGCAGTAGTTGGCGCCTTCGTTCTTGGTAGCTCCGGATTGACATTCCTGCGTCGGCTCCGAGGAAGGTTGAGCCACGGCGACCGGACCGGACACGATCACGAGGCTGCCGGACACCACGGCAAGCATGGATACGAAGAATTGATTCGATTTGGCGCGCATGGTTGCTCCTTCAGTTGGCGGCTATCTCCACTGCGCTATTTCCACGGCCCGAGGCCGTGCACCGGTCCACGCTGTCTATCGCGCGAACCAACTCCATCTTCCCATACCGATCGGTCTCGATCACGACCTCGAGCGGGCCCCCACCATCGACATACAACGTCTGACCGCCGACGCCGGCGAACGCGTGGGCCTGATGGAGCTGCCCATGAACCCGCACACCTACCGCAAGACCGTCGGCACCAAGACCGTAAATAGTCACCAGGCCCGCTCAGGGCCTGACACCAGGGCCGACACACCAGGACTTGCATCGGATAGTGCCTGGTCTGATAGGCTCGCGAACGCGCTCACGCGTAGGCCGATGTAGTTCAATGGTAGAACTTCTGCTTCCCAAGCAGACAGCGCGGGTTCGATTCCCGTCATCGGCTCCACAAGGCCCTGACCAGTGCGTTTACTGGTCGGGCCTTTTCTGTTGCCCGTGAGCCGACATTGCTAGCCGGCCGATGCAGGTCCGGCGCTTCCCAATCATGTGCCCTACAGCCCGGTCTCGGCAAAGCGATGCCGTCGGGCTGCGTGCGTCGACCCGGCAGTACCGGGGAGTGAGTCGGGGTCGCTCGCTGGAGTGATGTGGCCGGTCGTGGGTCGCGGCGACGATCATCCGTATGCACTTCGCTCGCAAGATGTTCGGCGTGACCATGGCGTCCGCATTGATCACTGGGGTCTTGGCCGCCTGCACCTCGGCCGCGAACCCTGCGCCCGTACTGAACTGGCAGCCATGCGCCGAAAATGCGGAATTCGACTGTGCGACATTGATTGTGCCCATCGACTGGTCGGATCGAGATGGTTCGACGATCGACGTCGCCGTAGTGCGTGATCGGGCCGATGACGCAGCGCGCAAGGTCGGGACGTTGGTTTCGCTGCCGGGCGGGCCGGGCACTTCCGGGGTGGACGAGATTCTGAAGGGTGGAAAGTTCTCGCCGGAGCTGCGGGCGCGGTTCGACATCCTCAGCATTGATCCGCGTGGAGTGAAGCGCAGTCATGCGGTTCAGTGCGATTCCGGGCTCGCGGCGAATTCGCCGAATTTGGTGCCGGACAACGGCGGGCGGATCGATGAAGTTCGTTCGAACGCAAGGGATCTCGCGGAGAGCTGCCGCCGATACACCGGGCCGCTCATTGATCATCTCGATGCGGTGAGCGTCGCGCGCGACGTCGAGGCGCTGCGTTCCGCAGTCGGTGCCGATCAGATCAATCTCTACAGCCGTTCCTACGGCACCATGCCCGCGCAGGCGTACGCGGAACTTTTCCCGAAACGGCTACGCGCCTCGCTGCTGGACAGCGTGGACGATCACAGCCTGGACGGTCGCGGGTTCCTCGCCAGCGAGGCACGCGCGGGCCAGGACAGTTTCGATGAATTCGCGTCTTGGTGCGCACGGGAGGAGCAATGCGTCCTGCACGGCACCGACGTCCATCGAACCTTCGACGACCTCTACCTCAGGGCCGCGCGCGGCGAGCTGCGCGTCGCGGACAGGCCCGACAAGCCTTTGGGGCCGGTGGAATTGAGCCAACAGGTCCTGCAGCGACTCTACGCACCCGAATGGCCGCGCCTGGCGACCGAACTGCGAGCACTGACCGACCGACCGGCGGACCTGCCCATTACACCCGGGCCTGCCGAGCGGTCCGGCGAGCCGACGGAAATGGCGGTCGTCGCACTGTGCTCCGACTGGCGCTTCGATATTGCCGATCAAGACGACTGGCTGCGCCTGTGGCGCGAACAGAACGCCAACGCCCCTACCTTGCGCGCTCATTTCGCCTGGGGCGCAGTCTCTCTCTGCTCCGGCTGGCCGACCGCACCGCAAAATCCGCAGCACCGCCCGCGGATCGAGGACGGCCCCCCGATCCTGATCCTCAACTCCCTGCACGACCCGGCAACCCCGCACGAGTGGGCAACCCAGGTCACCGCCCAGACCCCGCGTGCAACCCTGCTGACCTACACCGGCTGGGGCCACGGCATCTACAACCGGAACTCCTGCACCACCACCACGGCCGACCAATACCTGACCGCTCTCACCCTCCCCTCGACGCTCACCTGCCCGCCCGCTTGATCCGGCGGCGGTTCGCGGCGTCGGCCGGTAGCTGGCACCGGCCGACGTCGGATCGGGTCAGCGCGACGCCAGGCACTCGCTGACGATTTTGCCGGTGGCCGCACGGGCCTTGTCGGCATCTTCCTTGCTCATGCCGAGGGTCGACGGGTCGACGATCTTGGAGTCGTATTCGCTGCCGGTCATCTTGCGCAGACCTTCCTGCGAGATGCCTTGCTCCACATAGACCTTCGCCGCGCATTCAGCGAGCTTCTGGTCCTGCAAGCCCTTGTCCTGCAACGACTTCGCGAGATCCGTCTGGGTTATCGCGGGCTGGGCCGCGTCCTTGTCGTTACCGCACGCCGTCAGCATCGGCAGCGCGACAACAGCCGCGGCGATCAGGAAAATCCGCACCTGACTCCTATTCTCAGTTAGCTCATGACATTAGAACGGCCACCGCAGGGGCACCGCAACGATAATGCCGTACCTCCTCGGTTGGTGAGCTCACAAATCCATGGCCGCTCGCAGCGCGGTATCCAGCCGGTCGAGCTCGTCGGCTCCCATCACGTCGACGCACTCGGCGAGCCAGCCGCGGTAAATGCGGCCGATATTGCCCGCGTGCACCCACCCGTGCTGTGGCACGGACACCGCGAGGATGTCCTGAGGATCCTGGTCGAGGATCTCGGCGGCGATCAACCATTGCCTCGATGACTCGTTGATGCCGTCACTGCTGATGAGCACGACGGTGCGACGCCGCTGCGGCGAACCATGTGGGTAGTAGATCCACAGTTCACCCCTGCGCACGCATCGCCTCCTCGGCGGCGGCCAGTTCCGCCTCGTCCGCCGCGGCGGCGGCGGTTACGTCCAGTACCGGGCCGACACCTGTGCGCACGGCTTCCCGGCGCGCTGCCTTCGATATCCACGCCGAGGGCGACATACCGGCCCTTGCCGCGGCCCGTTCGGCGAACGACCAGGCGGTCTCGTCCAACGAAAGGGTGACCTTACGTGTTGCCATACCATTTATCTTACCGATCCGAACCCATACCCGCTCGTCGTCGAGGGGCGCTGATATCGACCATTTCGACGCCAACTGATGGCTGGTGACTGCTGTTAGTGTGATCGTATTCGGCCGATCGCGAAGAACTGAGGATCACGAGGATGACGACGCTGAATCAGCATCGGATCGGCGCCGGGGAAGCACTGGTCCTGGTGCACGGAGTAGGCAGCAGATGGCAGGTGTGGGAACCGATCATCGACACCCTCGCCGAATCCTTCGACGTCATCGCCGTCGACCTGCCCGGGTTCGCCGGTTCCGCGCCGCTGCCGCACGGCACAACCGTCGACACCCTCACCGACGCGCTGGCCGATTTCCTCGCAACGGCAGGCATCGAACGACCACACCTGGCGGGCAACTCGATGGGCGGGCTCATCGCGCTGAACCTGGGCGCTCGCGGGCTGGCCCGATCGGTGACCGCCTTCTCCCCGATCGGGTTCTGGGATACCCCGGGCCGCATCTGGTGCCAGCAGTCACTCGGCAAGTCCAAGGCGCTCGCGAGGCAAGTCGGGCCCGCGGTGCCGACGATCCTGGGAACGGCCGCCGGACGCACGGCTTTCCTCGGTTTGGTATTCGGCAAGCCGTGGGCGGTCTCCACTCGGGTCGCCATCGATACCGCGCGCGGCGTGATCGACGCGGCGGCATTCGACGACGCACTCGCCTCGTTCAGCGATGTGGCCTTGCCTGAAATCGGCGGCCTCGCAGACATTCCCGTCACCATCGCCTGGGGCAATCGCGATATTCTGCTGACCTACCGCACCCAGAGTCGCCGCGCTCGCGCGGCGCTGCCCGACGCCGAGCACGTCACGCTGCACGGCAGCGGACACACGCCGTTCTACGACGACCCGGCCGCCTGCGCGAAGGTACTGCGGGACACTATCGCCCGTCAGCTCTGACGGCCGATCGGGCCGGACGGCGACTCGGTGAGGGTGGCCGGGTCCGCCTTGCCGAGCAGGATGCGTACCGCGTTTCGCCAGCGGTGCTGAATGATTCGATTCCGATCGAGATCACCGGTCAGCAGTGCGCGCATGGCCAGACCGGTCGTGATCTCGATGGTGAATTCGGTGATCGTCGGCACCCGTGGATCGTCGGGGAATTCCTTGCGGAAGGTATCGCGAATGCTGTTGTGCATCAGGTCGAACAGCCGGTGCTCCAGCGGCAGGAAGGCGGCGAGCAGTTCCTGGTCGGTGCGGGCACCGACCCACATTTCCAGCGCGGCGAGAAAGGTAGGGCCGCTGAGCATCCGCATGGTCAGCTCGACCGCCGTCTCCAGCCGGTCGGCATCGGACGGGATCGCCTCGAATTCCCTTGTCAGCTGGACGAATCGACGCTGGGCCACATGCTCGACGGCACCGGCGAGCAGAGCCGCCTTGGTCGGGAAATGGTGTTGCAGCGTGCCGCGCGGGACTCCGGCTCGCTTCTGCACTTCGAGCGTGGTCGTGCCCGCGTAGCCGACCGCGACCAGGCTCTCGACCGCCGCGTCCAGGAGGCGGCTGCGCATGCGCGTCCTGCGCTGCGCCTGCGTCTCCCGGACGCGTTCGGTCATCGCCTCAGCGTCCCTGCCACTGCGGTTCGCGCTTCTGCGCGAAGGCCAGCGCACCCTCTGCGGCATCCTTGGAAAACAGTGCGGGCAAGGCGATTTCGCCCTGCTTCGCGAATCCCTCCGCGACGGTCCAGTCCGGCGACTCGTCGATGATCCGCTTGCTCGCGGCAACCGAGAGCGGAGCGGCCGCAACGATTTCGGCAGCCAATGCCAACGCACCTGCCAGCGCGCCACCGGGTTCGGTGACCCGATTGACCAGCCCGAGCTGATAGAGGCGTTCGGCGCCGATCCGGCCGCCGGTCAGCGCGAGCTCGGCGGCCATCGGACGGGGCAGGCGCTGGGTCAGCCGCAGCACACCACCGCCCGCGGCGACGAGACCACGCTTCACCTCTGGAATGCCGAACTGCGCGTCGCTCGCCGCGACAATGAGATCACCGGCGAGCGCGAGCTCGAAACCACCGGCGAGCGCGAAGCCCTCGACCGCCGAAATCATCGGCTTGACAGGCGGTTTCGCGGCGATACCGAGCGGGCCGCGGCGCTGCGTCATCGGCATCTCGCCCTTCGACGCCGCGACCAGATCCATACCCGCGCTGAATGTTCCGCCCGCACCGGTGAGCACGAGCACGCGGGCGGAATCGTCGGCCTCGAACTCGTCGACGGCGGTCTCGATGGCCTGCGCGGCGGCCAGGTTGATGGCGTTTCGGGCCTCGGGGCGGTTGACGGTCAGCACGGTGATGGAGTCGCGCCGTTCCACAATTACCAGGTCGGTCATCGGACGGTCCTCTCGGTGAGCAGGGTCAGCTGGTTCGCGGAATGGATATCGACGGTGGCGCCGAGTGGGTCGCCGTCGGCGAACGCCGCGATGGTCTCGGCATCCGACGCACGCAACAGTATGCGTGCGCCGTCAGGATCGAGCGCGCTGATCACCACTGCCTCCGGCTCGTCGGCGCGGTCCGGTCCGCTGCCCTTGCAGTAGGCGACGGTGTAGGACCCGACGGTGGCCCGGCCGGTGTATCCGGGTGCCGTATCACGCCGCGCGACAGGTACTTCCGCCTCGATCGCACTGAAAAGTCGCGCGGGCGGTCGCGCCGAGTACACGCCGACACCGTGCTTGGTGATGTACCAGCCGAGAGCGGTTGCCAGACCGTAGGACTCGGGGTCCTCGCGCAGGCGACCGACCAATGTCGCGATGGAATGGGTGCTGTAGTTGTTGCCGGGCCCGCCACCGAAGGAGAGTCCGCCGGTGACCGACAGCGGCCGCGCGGGATCGTCGATCGGCAGCCCGAGCGCCTCGGCCGCGACCTGCACGGCGACCGGGAAGCAGGAGTACAGGTCGATATGCGCGACGTCGTCGATCGATATGCCCGCGCTCGACAGTGCGGACCGCCCGGCGGCGGCGATGGCGGGCGAGGCCGCCAGGTCGGCGCGCTCGGAGACGAACCACTCGTCGGTCGCGGTCGCGCCACCGTGCGGGAAGACCCATCGGTCGCGCGGGACCCCCGCCGCGGCTGCGACGGCGGCACTGCACACGATCAGCCCCGCGCCCAGATCCACGGACAGATTCGCGATGAGCAGCTTCGGATACGGGGTCGACACCAGCCTGTTGGCCGGGCTCAGCGTCAGCAGCTCGGCGATCGAATGCTCGGCGGTCTGCCATGCGTACGGGTTGCGCGCCGCCACCTCGGACAGTCGCGCCCACAGGCCGCCGATCCGCTCCCGATGCTGCTGCTCGCTCAGGCCGAGCCGTCCGCGCAGCGCGGTTTCCATCAGCGCGTAGAAATAGACCGGACCCCACAGGCCCGCCGCGGTTTCCATATCGGTGTTGGGTCCGCGCTCGGATCCGATGACGTCGGTCGGCCGCACGTCCTCGGGCTGCTCGGGCCAGTCGAGCGTGCCACCAGCGCGGGTGGCGGCATTCCAGGACGCGAACGCCTCCGCGCCGGTGAGCAGCGCGATTTCGGACCGCCCCTCGGCGATCGCCTGCGCGACGGTGTTGAGCAGGCGTTGCGGTGCGTCACCGCCGAACCTGGCGGATTGCACCGTCCGTTTGGGGGTGGCGCCGAGTTCAGCGGCGACGAGCGCGCCGAGGTCCGTATAGGGGCGACTGACCGGTGCCGCGGCGGCAATCAGGTCGGCCGACCGGAGCAAGCGATCGCCGACGCCGCTGTCTGCTCCCGCTCGGCGCAGGGATTCGGCGGCGAGTTCGACCGGTCCGGGTAGTCCCGGCTCGCCGGACCGGTGCACGATCTGCCCGGCCCCGACGATCACCGGCGTTCGGGGGTCCATTCCCGCTGGCAGCATGTGTTCCTCGCTTCACGCTCGGAGTTACCGTCAGCATTGACGGTAACTTCGGTTCGATTAGAACAGGTAACCCCCGGGGCGGGCAATGGCACCCGGACGCGAACTGACTCGCGGGTAAGATCTTGGAATGGGCACCAACATCGCGCTGCGGTTCGACGGCGACCGCGCCTACGTCACGCTGGACCGGCCGGAAAAGCACAACGGCCTGACCATCGACATGCTCCGCGGTCTGGTCGGGACCGCGCACACCATCGCGGACCGCAAGGACGTGCGTGCGGTCATCCTCTCCGGCAACGGCCCCAGCTTCAGCAGCGGCCTCGACGTCGCCGAGACGGTCGGTGACCCGCTAGCCGTCGTGCGCGCCTTCATCTCGCTGCCGTGGCGCGGCACCAACACCTTCCAAGAAGCCTGCTGGGCGTGGCGCCGGCTCTCGGTCCCGGTGATCGCGGCGGTGCACGGTCGCTGCTACGGCGGCGGCCTGCAGATCGCGCTGGCCGCGGACTTCCGATTCGCCACGCCCGACGCGGAATTCTCGGTAATGGAAACCAAGCACGGCCTGATTCCGGACATGACCGGCGCGGCGACACTGTCGAGCCTGATCGGCATCGACAAGGCGCTACTGCTGACCATGACCGCCGACACCGTCGATGCCGCCTACGCCGAGCGCATCGGACTGATCACCGAGATCACCGCGGACCCGGTAGCGGCCGCCGAAGAGCTCGCCGAGCGCATCGCGAGCCGCTCCCCGCACGCCGTCGCCGGAGCCAAGCGACTATTCGACCGCTCCTGGCAGGCCTCGGCGCGCCGCGCCTTCGCGATCGAGCGGGCCACCCAGCTGCCGCTGATCCTGCGGCTGGCCGCCTCAGGTCGGAGAATTCGGCCGAGTAGTTATTGACTTTTACCAATCGGGGGCGCAAGCCCCCAAATTTCTTTGGTTTCGCTGTTAGCATTTTCCCACGATTTGCCAGCCAGTCGAAATGTGCCACGAAACACACGACGGGGGTCGGTGTATCAGGGCGTGCTTCGGCGAGAAACCGGAGGGCTCAGACACTTTGACCAAGACCGGATCGATCCTGCTTTCAGCGCTGGCGGGTACCACGGCCTTGCTCCTGACGGCGACTACCCCAGCCACGGCAAACCCAAACGCAATCAACCCGATTCCGGTGCTCAACGGCACTAGCGGGCTGCCCAACCTGAGTGGGCGAACGAGGGCGGTCTTCCAGGTCACCGGCATGGCCAGCCCGAACAACACCCAGGATTACAACATGCTCGGCACCGACCTCGGCATCATGTGGGACAACGGCCACGGCGAGATGCTGACCGCGTTCGGGGACACCGCCGGACTCGGTTTCCCTAATTTGCTGGCAGGTAGCTTGTGGGCGTGGCGCAGCAATGTTTTAGTGCGCAGCCACACTCAGAACCCGGCCGACGGCATCTATTTCGACAGCGTCGTGCGCGATATCTTCGGACAGGCCCGCGACCTCATCCCGAGCCCGAAGATTCCGTTCATCGAGATCAGCCGCATCCCCACCGCGGGCATCGCGGTCAACGGCGTCCAGTACATGAGCCTCATGTCGGTGCAGAACTGGGACGACGTCGGTCAGTGGACGACGAATTCCTCGGGCCTGGCCGCCTCCGGTGACAATGGCGAGACGTGGGGCGAGCTGCCCCAGACCCGGCGACCGAACGACGGAGGCAACGCCAACTTCCAGATGAACGCCTTCCTGAAGGACGGCGGATTCGTCTACGAATACGGCACCCATTCCGGACGCAACCGCCAGGCCTTCGTCGCCCGCGTGCCCGAGAACGACATTGCCAACCTGGCCGAGTACGAGTACTGGGACGGCGAGCGCTGGAAGAAGGACGACGTCAACGCGGCGGCGCCGATCATGGGCGGCGTCGGCGAGCTATCGGTGATGTACAACCAGTACCTGGGCCAGTTCGTCGCATTGACCACCGATCCGTTCAATTCGGTGGTGATGCGCCGCGCACCATCGCCGGCCGGTCCGTGGAGTGATCCCGAGGTGTTGATCGACACTCGTGAGCTGCCGACCGCGTACGCGCCGTCGATCTTCCCGTACCAGACCGGGCGTGACCTGTACTTCGTCACGACGATCCACTCCCAGTACAACGTCGTCCTGATGCGCACCACGCTGTAACAGCTGCCCGCGTTTCTGTTCGGCGCATAGCTCGACGACGGGCACAGCTCGGGGCGGGCCGGGGTCCAGCGATGGATCCCGGCTTTCGCTTTCGCGTATGTTCGCGCCCGGCTTGACCTCAACTCGACTTCAGGTAACAAGCTTGCGCCATGTCTACGACAGCCGACGCACCCACCCGCACCGACGAAGCCACCGGGACCGCCGCCGCCGTGCGGGACTGGTTGCGCGCCAACGCTCGACCGGTGTCCGATACCGACGCCGACTACCTCGGAGCCGACCTCGATCCATTGATCGATCGGCTTGCCGCCGCGACAGTGGTCGGGCTCGGCGAATCGACCCGCTTCTCCCAGCAGACCGCCGGGGTCCGTACCCGAGTCTTCCGGACGCTGGTCGAGCGACACGGCTTCCGCGCGCTGGCGATTCAGGACTCCGCACGCTCCGGCGAGCGCTGGGACGACTACGTGCGCACCGGAGCCGGGGATCCGCAATCGGTGCTCGCGGGTGCGTGGCGACCGTGGCGCAGCGCCGAGACGGTCGCGTCGCTGGAATGGATTCGCGGCTTCAATCAGCGACATCCCGACGATCGGGTCCGCATCTTCGGCGTGCGGCCGCCGCAGGCCGAACCCTCCGACTACGACGTGGTGCTCGACTACATCCGGCACGCGGCACCACGACGGCTCACCGCGCTCGAATCCCATCTCACTCCCATCAGGACCGCGCACCAGGTGGACGAACACGTCCAGCGCCACCAGGGCACGCACCCCGGCCGCCCGTTCGTCGACGAAGCCCGCGACGCGCTCGCGCTGTTGGACGGACTACCCGAATCGCCCGAGCGCTCCGCAGCTCTTTCGCACGCGCGCCTGATCCTCTCCTTCCACGAGAACAGTGTCGCGGGACAAGGCGGTTTCGCCCGCGACGAGCGCCCTTCGGCCGACCGCGTGATCGAATGGCAGCGCACGACCGGCGCGAGGATCGTCTACTGGGATGGCATCGCGCACGTCTCGGGGCTCGCACTCGGCGTCGGGCAATCCGAGGCCGACGCCTTCCTCGGCACCGGCAGCCATCTGCGCGACCACTTCGGCCCGGACTACGTGTCGGTGGCGATCGGCTTCCATCACGGCGATCTCGGCACGACGGTGGCGCCGGACCCCGGGCCCGATCTGATCGACGCGACCCTCGGTTCGGTCGATCTGCCCGCCTTCTCCGTCGACCTGCACACACAGGCACCGGACTCGGTGGTCCGGTGGCGTCTCGCATCGGCGAAACTGCGCGCCATCAGTGGAATCTACGACCCGGCGAAGGACGCCTACGCGCACGTGATCGTCGGCTCGCTGATCGGCGCGTACGACATGCTGATCCATATTCGGCAAACCACGCCGCTGCGCTGGCTGCCGGAGTTCGCCACGGCGGGGTGACCCGGCCTGCGTGGACGGCGCTGCGACGAGCGCATGCGGAGTCAATAGACTCACGGGTATGGAGGCGGCCGATTGGGACGCGCGGTATGCGCAAGGTGAATTGGTCTGGGGTGCACCGCCGAACAGCACGGTGGTGGAGCACGTCTACGGGCTGGAGCGGCGCACCCCGCCGCAACCCGACACCTCGGACGGCGAGACACCGCCCCTACCGCGCGCCCTCGATCTCGCGTGCGGCGAGGGCCGCAACGCGTTGTGGCTGGCCACGCACGGCTGGCAGGTTCACGCGGTCGACTATTCGCAGGTCGGGGTCGACAAGGGCCGCACGGTCGCGACCCGGCTTTCCCGCTCGGTCCGCAGCCGCATCACCTGGCAGTGCGCCGATGTCACCGACCTCGACGCGGCAGGCATCACCGGACCGTACGAGCTGGTCCTGATGGTCTTCCTACATCTGCCCGCCGAGCAGCGCCGCACTCTGGTACGCCGCGCCGCGGATCTTCTGGCCCCCGATGGCACCCTGCTGATACTCGGGCACGACACCACCAACTTCACCGACGGCTACGGCGGGCCGCAGGACCCGTCCATCCTCTTCACTCCCGAGGACATCCTCGCCGACCTCGGCCCCGAGTCGGACCGCGTCCGCGTCCGCATCGCCGACCGGGTCCTGCGTCCCACCGAAGCCCGCGACGCCATCGATGCCCTTGTCGTCGCGACCAAATCTGTCGAGACATCGGACCAGGAAGAACTGGAGCCCCAGACCGTCGAGTGATCGACGGCCCCGGCCGTCTCGAGCAGGCAGGTCCGCTCGATCTCGTACTCACTCCGGCAAGCCGGCCCACCTGCGCAGCGGCGGCGTCACGATGTCGGCGATCTCGGCGAACCCGCTGCGAAACGAATGCGGCTGTCCGGCAATTGTTTCCACCTGAGTCGCGTCGGCGGCATCGGGCACGCCGAACGGGTCACGCGCGCCGTTGATCACCACTACTTCGATATCGCCTGTCGACCGCAGCTCCTCCACCCTGGTGTTCTCCGGCTTGCCCGGCGGGTGCAGCGGGAAGGACAGCGCGATCACCCCGCTCGCCGCGGCTTCGATGGCGGTGCGGCAGGCCACGCGCGCACCATTGCTGCGACCACCCTGGATCAACGGGACCTTCTTGACCCGCTTGCGCAGGTCCGCGACGATCTCGAGCCAGGCTTCGTCCTGTTTCGCCGCCGACCCGGGCGCGCGCCGACCGGCGACCCGGTAGGGCTGCACCACCCGTGCCACCGCGCCGCCGAGCTCGAGCGCGCGATCGCGCACCGCCAGCAGATCCTTCGCGTCGATGCCGCCGCCGGAGCCGTGCGTGAGCAGTAGCAGGAACGCGGGTTTGCGCGGTTTGTCGAGCTCGATCTCGGCGGGTCCCGCGCTCGTCTCGATTCGCACACCCAACGGTAGCGCTGCGGCGACCGGGAAACGGCCAGCGCAACGGGGTCATCGATCGCCTGCCGAACCGGGTCGGTGACCGCTCTCTTACTCGAGCCCGGGTGGTGCGGCAATGCCTTCGAGTGTTTTTCGCGTCACATTGCCCGCTCGAGTCTTTGCCACCCCATTACCGGCCGGTAATATGATTCATAAGTTACCCGCGAGTAGCATGCGGAGGACCGGATGGCTACGCAGTGGCGACAACGGGCGGGAACGGCAGCAACCGACCGCACCAACTCAACGGAGAGTGAGTAACAGAGATGGGCCACTACAAGAGCAACGTCCGCGACCTGGAGTTCAACCTCTTCGAGGCGCTCGGCCTCGGCACCATCTTAGATGGTGACGCGTACGGCGATCTCGACACCGAGACCGTCAAGGAGATGCTCAACGAGGTGCGCCGCCTGGCCGAGGGCCCGTTGGCCGACTCGTTCGTCGACGGCGACCGCAACCCGCCGACCTTCGACCCCGCCACCCACACGGTCACGCTCCCCGAGTCCTTCAAGAAGTCCTACCGGGCACTCGAAGACGCGGGCTGGGCCAAGGTCGGCGTCCGCGAAGAGCTCGGCGGCCTCGGCGCACCAAGCGCGGTCACCTGGGCACTCAGCGAAATGGTCCTCGGCGCCAACCCGCCCGCCCAGATGTATGCCGCGGGCGCGGGCTTCGCGCAGGTCTTCTACAACAACGGCACCGATGAGCAGAAGAAGTGGGCTCAGAAGATCGCCGACCGCAACTGGGGCGCCACCATGGTGCTGACCGAGCCGGATGCGGGCTCCGACGTCGGCGCGGGTCGCACCAAGGCAATCAAGCAGGAAGACGGCTCCTGGCACATCGAGGGCGTCAAGCGCTTCATCACCTCGGGTGACTCCGACGACCTGTTCGAAAACATCATGCACCTGGTGCTGGCCCGCCCCGAGGGCGCCGGACCCGGCACCAAGGGCTTGTCGCTTTTCTACGTACCGAAGTTCCACTTCGACTTCGACACCGAGACCGTCGGCGATCGCAACGGCGTCTTTGTCACCAATGTCGAGCACAAGATGGGCATCAAGGTTTCGGCCACCTGTGAGGTCACCTTCGGCGGCCACGGCGTTCCCGCGAAGGGCTGGCTGGTCGGCGAGGTGCACAACGGCATCGCGCAGATGTTCGACGTCATCGAGAACGCGCGAATGATGGTGGGCACCAAGGCCATCGCCACCCTGTCGACCGGTTACCTCAACGCGCTGGACTACGCCAAGCAGCGTGTCCAGGGTGCGGACCTGACCAAGATGACCGACAAGGCCGCTCCCCGCGTCACCATCACCCACCACCCGGACGTGCGTCGTTCGCTGGCCTTGCAGAAGGCCTACGCCGAGGGCCTGCGCGCCATCTACCTCTACACCGCCGCCCACCAGAACGAGGACACCGCCGCACTGGTGTCGGGTGCGGACAAGGACACGGCTTTCCGCGTCAACGATCTGCTGCTGCCGATCGTCAAGGGTGTCGGTTCCGAGCGGGCCTACCAGTACCTGACCGAATCGCTGCAAACCTTCGGCGGCTCCGGCTTCCTGCAGGACTACCCGATCGAGCAGTACATCCGCGACGCGAAGATCGACTCGCTGTACGAGGGCACCACCGCCATCCAGGCCCAGGACTTCTTCTTCCGCAAGATCGCCCGTGACCGCGGCGTCGCGCTCGCCCACGTGGCGGGCCAGGTGCAGCAGTTCATCGAGTCGGAGGCCGGCAACGGCAGGCTCAAAACCGAGCGCAAGCTGCTCGCCACCGCGCTGGAGGACGTGCAGGCCATGGCCGCCACGCTCACCGGCCACCTGATGGGTGCGCAGGCCGACCCCCAGGAGCTGTACAAGGTCGGTCTCGGCTCGGTTCGCTTCCTGCTCTCGGTCGGCGACCTGCTGATCGGCTGGCAGCTGCTGCGCCACGCCGAAATCGCCATCAAGGCCCTGGATAACGGCGTCACCGGCGCGGATGAGTCGTTCTACACCGGCAAGGTCGGCGTCGCGCAGTTCTTCGCACGCAATGTGCTTCCTGAATTGACGGCCACCCGCACCATCCTGGCGAACCTCGACAACGACATCATGGAACTCGACGAAGCAGCGTTCTAGTCTTCAGGCCGGACCCAGGTGCCACCACAGTGACGTTGGCGGCCGACGGGTGTGCTGGTAGGCGGGTTAGCCAGTCCCCGGCGAGTTACCCATGTCGTGTTGGTCTCGCCGGGCCGGCGAAGCGGGCGGGGTGCGGTCGACCATGCGATCCGCGACGCTTCCCGATAGCTCGGTCGCGGCTGTTCAGTCGGATACGCTGACAATTAGCGAAGAGCTGATCCGAGCGACCAGGCGCCGGGGACGCGCTGGCGAATGGTGCACAGTCGATGAGCAACGATGATCCGTTCGGGACAGTCCGTGACATGTTCGAGCCGGTCGCGGAGGAGTTGGCCGCGGCTGGATTCGAGGATGCCGAGGAGATCGGGCGGGGCGGTTTCGGTGTGGTCTATCGCTGCACACAGGCGGAACTGGATCGAACGGTAGCGGTGAAGGTCCTGACCGCCGAGATGGACGCGGAGAATCGGGAGCGTTTTCTACGGGAGCAGCGGGCGATGGGCCGGCTGACGGGGCATCCCAACATCGTCACGATGCTTCAGGCGGACGTCACCGCTAGTGGACGGCCCTATCTGGTGATGCCGTATCACCCGGCGGGCTCGCTGGATGCGCGGATCCGCGGGCAGGGTCCGCTGTCGGCGGAGTCCGTGTTGTGGATCGGGGTGAAGATCGCTGGCGCGCTGGAGTCCGCGCATCGCCTCGACATCCTGCATCGGGATGTGAAACCGGGCAATGTTCTGCTCACCGACTACGGCGAGCCCATGCTGACCGATTTCGGTATCGCACGGATCGCCGGAGGGTTCCAAACGGACGCGGGCACCGTGACCGGGTCGCCGGCGTTCACCGCCCCGGAGGTGCTCGATGGCCGGGCTCCCACTGCGGCCGCCGATGTCTACGGACTCGGTGCCACGCTGTTCTGCGCGCTGACTGGGCATGCGGCGTTCGAACGGCGCAGTGGGGAGAACGTAGTGACCCAGTTCCTGCGGATCACCACCCAACCGGTGCCGGACCTGCATGAGCACGGCATCGCCGAGGATGTGTCCGCGGTGATCTCGGCGGCGATGAGCCGCGATCCCGACGAGCGGCCGTCGGCAGCGGCGCTAGGGGAGGCGATCCAGCACACACAGCGCCGCCAGGGGTTCAACGTCGAGGAGATGGCGATCCACCTCGCCGAACCGGACCGCGAGCGCCGCGCCCACAAGCCAGCCACCCGGGGGTGGCACCCGCCGGCGCCGGCGACGTCTTGGAGTGCCGGCGCATTGCCGCTGGAGTTGACCAGCTTCGTCAACCGCCGCACCGAGCTGGCGCAGGTCAGGAATCTGCTGTCGACGGCCCGGCTGGTTTCGCTGAGCGGGACCGGCGGGGTCGGCAAGACCCGGCTGGCGCTGCGGGCAGCGGCGGCCGCGCGTCGGGAGTTCGCCGATGGGGTGTGGCTGGTCGAGCTGGCCGACGTCTCCGACCCGTCGCTGCTGGTCAATGTGGTGGCGGCCACCCTCGGGTTGCGCGACGATCCGGCACGGCCGCAGTCGGAGGTGGTCGTCGAGTTTTTGTCCACGCGGGAGTCGCTGCTGGTATTGGATAACTGCGAGCAGCTGGTCGAAGCGGTGGCGGAGCTGGTCGAGACCTGGTTGCGGGCCTCTTCGAACCTGCGGATCCTGGCCACCAGCCGTGAACCGCTCAATATCGCAGGGGAGGCGGTGCTGCAGGTGCCGCCGCTGACGGTGCCGGATCTGGACCGCGAGCCGTCACTGCGGGGACTGCCCCGCTATGACGCGGTGACATTGTTCGCCGATCGAGCCGCGGCGGCGGTGCCGACCTTCGAGGTCGACGAAGACAACAAGGCTGCCGTCATCCGGATTTGTGCGCGGTTGGATGGTTTGCCGCTGGCGATCGAGCTGGCGGCGGCGCGGACGCGCACGATGTCGCCTGAGCAGATCTTGCAGCGCCTCGACGATCGATATGGGCTGCTGACGCGCGCCAGCCGCACCGCGCCCACGCGGCAGCAGACCCTGCGATGGTGTATCGACTGGAGCTACGAATTGTGCACCGAGGCCGAGCAGCGGCTGTGGGCCCGGCTGTCGGTATTCGCCGGTGGCTTCGAACTCGACGCCGCCGAGCAGGTGTGCGGCGCCGACCTGGCTCCGGAGGATCCGCTCGATGTGCTGTCCGCCCTGGTGGACAAGTCGATCCTGATCCGGAACGAGTCCAATGGCGTGGTGCGGTTCCGGATGCTGGAGACGCTCCGCGATTACGGTCGGCAGAAGCTGCGGGAGTCCGGCGAGGACCAGCAGTTGCGACACCGGCACCGCGACTGGTACCAGCAGTTGGTGCTTGGCGCGGAGGCCGAATGGATCAGCGACCGGCAGCCCTACTGGACCGTCCGGCTCGAGCGCGAACAACCGAACCTGCGCGACGCGCTCGAATACTGCCTGGCCGAGGATACCGACGACGCGGCCGAAGCTGGACTACGGACCGCCGCCGCACTGTTCCTGTTCTGGTTGTTCCGTGGTCTGTACGACGAAGGCCGACACTGGATCGACCTGGTCCTGAACCACCTCCCGGCCCGGCAATCCATACCCGACCGGGTCAAAGCGCTCCAAGTCGGCGTTGTCCTGGCGGCACTGCACGGCGATGTGCCGACGGCGGCCGCCCTCGTGGCAGAGGGGCGGGTGCTCGCCGAACAGGATCCCACCCCGATGACCCAGGCGCTGATCGCCTACGCCGACGGCGTCCTGGCACTCTATAGCGGTGAGCCCGCTCGCGGGTTCTCCCCCCTCGAACGCGCCGTCGAGGTGTTCAGCTCGAATCAACGGGGATACCTTTACGTCGCTGCTGTGTCCACGCTCGGTGCGTTACACGAAAAGGCCGGCGATACAGAACGGGCCATCGAGTATCTGCGGCAAGTGCTTTCCATCACCGAAGCGTGTGGCGAATCACAGTTCCGGTCGGTGGCATTGTGGGTTACAGGCATTGCTGTCTGGCAGCAAGGTAAGGGGTCGCGGGCAATGCAGCTGCTCAGGCAGGCGCTGCAAGTCACCCGGCGGGTGCGCAACCCGATCGTCGCCGCGTTGAGTCTCGAGGCGCTGGCCTGGACTGTCTGCGCCGACGGTGACGCAAAACGCGCGGCCACCTTGATGGGAGCCGCACAGGAGCTGAACCGGTCCATCGATACCCCTTCGAGCGTCTTGCCGATGCCACAGCATCACGACGAATGTGTCCGGCTGGCGCGATCCACCCTCGGCACACGCGCATTCGATGCGGCCGTCCAGCACGGCCGAGTGATGAATGTGGACGAAGCCGTAACCTATGCACTCGGCGAGCACCCCACCGTCCATACGTCGGGTCCGGGTGTCGCTCTGACCAAGCGTGAGCGCCAGGTCGCCGACCTCATCGCCCAAGGCCGCACCAACAAGCAGATAGCCGCCAAACTGGCGATCTCCCCACGCACCGCCGACAGCCACGTCGAGCACATCCTCACCAAACTCGGATTTACCTCGCGCGCACAGATCGCTGCCTGGATCACAGAAGACGCCGAACGGCAGAATCGTTGACTTGACCTGGCCGGCAAATGAGTTCCGACGCCAGGGTTGCTGGAGTGCCGGAACAACGGCTCTGCGGTTCAGCAGAAATTGCCCGACCCCGTCACTCAGGGCCGGATATCTGCGTCTATAGCGGGCACAATGGCCCGGGCAAGCCGCGCATGCCGAAGAAGGGACCGCTTGGATGAACCGATCGCTGCCCGCTCTCGCCAGAGTCGGTGTTCTCGCCGCCGCGCTCACGGTCGCTGTGGCCGGACCTGCCGCCGCCGACCCCAACAATGTGAATCCGATCCCTGGAATCAACGGCCAGCCGCGCGGGCTACCTCGGCTGACGGGTCCGACGCAGGCGGTCTTCCAGGTGACCGGGATGGACAGCCCCAATCACACCGAGAACGCCAATGTGCTCGGCACCGACCTCGGTGTCATGTGGGACGACGGCGGCGGCCGGATGATCACCGCCTTCGGCGACAGTGCGGGCATGGGCGTACCCAATCTGCTCGCGGGCAGCTTCTGGGCCTGGTCGAGCAACGTCCTGTTCCGCAGCACCACCAAGAATCCGGCCAACGGCATCATCTTCGACAGCGTGGTGCCCAACCCCCTGCCGAGCCCGAAGATTCCCGGCATCGAAATCAGCCTGATCCCGACCGCGGGCATCGCGGTGGGCGGCGTGCAGTTCATGAGCATGATGTCGGTGCGGGAGTGGGGCGACCACGGCAAGTGGGACACCAACTTCTCCACCCTCGCCGCCTCCGGCGACGGCGGGCAGACCTGGGCCCAGCTGACCAACACCCGGCGCGCGAATGTGGACGGCCACGAGAAGTTTCAGCAGAACGCCTTCGTCAAGGACGCGGGCTATGTCTACCGCTACGGCTCACCCGGCGGCCGCGACAACCCCGGGTTCGTCTCGCGCGCGAAGGAAGCCGATATCGCGAATATCGACGCCTACGAATACTGGGACGGCACCGCGTGGAAGCCAGGCGACGCGAAGACCGCGGCACCCATCGTCGGTGGTGTCGCCGAACTGTCGGTGCGGTGGAACGACTATCTCGGCAAGTTCGTCATGCTCACGACCGACCCGGCCAATTCCGTTGTCATGCGCACCGCTGCCGCCCCACAGGGGCCGTGGGGCGAACCGCAGGTTCTCATCACCGGACCGTCATTGCCGAGTGCGTACGCGCCCATGATCTTTCCGTATCAAACCGGGCGGGACCTGTACTTCATGCTGACCGTGCACAATCAGTACAACGTGCTCCTTATGCGAACTCCATTGTAAGAGAAGGTAATACAGTTCACGCGCCATAGCTCGCGACGTATCTTCGACTTTCGACCGGTCCGGCCTACTCGCACTTGACGATCGGAATCGGGTCGTACTTCACGGTCCGAGTCGCGCGGGATACTTCACGTCCCGTTTTACGGTCAGTGATGACGCGAGTATCGGACACGGTGAACCCGGGCGCGCCCTCGGAAGCGATGCAGTCCTTGCCCTTCGGGAGGTTGACGGTGTTGGGCTCGGTCGGCTTGGTGCGTTCACCGGTAGTCGACTCGACGCTGACCGTCTTGGTGCCCCAAAGGCGCACGGTGACTTCGGAGTCGGTGGTGAGAGTCTCGATATAGACGCCGGTAGCGGAGTTGTTACGGAAGCGCAGGTCGATGGCGCCGTCGAAGACGGTGGCCTCACGCGCTGCGGGATAGCGGGAGATGTAGTAGCTGTGCTCGGTGTGGCCCGCGTCCTCGAGACCGGCGAAGTAGGAGGCGTTGTAGAGGGTGGTGGCGAATTGGCTGATACCGCCGCCGACCGCGGTGCTCGGGCGGCCGTGGTCGATGATGCCGGATTCGACGTAGCCCTCCGCGACGCCGCGTGGGCCGGTGAAGTCGTTGAGCGAGAACGTATCTCCCGGTTTGACGATCGCGCCGTTCACCTTCCGCGCAACAACGCGGATATTCACACCGGACGGGCCGCTGAAGCCATTGGTAGTGAATTGACCCATGACGTCGGTTACGCCGAGTGCCTGCGCTGCCTCGGTGGTGAGCTTGGGCTCGGCCTTCTCGAATACGACCTGCGCAGCCCGTTCCTGCGGTGCGACAATCAGATTCGGCAGCTGCTCGAGCGTCTTCGGCCAGTTGATCTTTTCGCCGATAATAGCGGGAACGACATTCGCGACGCTGCCGGTCATGCTGAATGTCGCGTCCTTCGCCTCCACTTCGGCGGCGGCGAGCTGAGGTGCCAGCAGACCGATCGCGGCCTCTTGGTTGAAGGTCGCGGCGAGTCCGCCATGGCCGTCCGGCGTGAAGGACAGGATGGCCGCGATCTGTTCGGGTTCCAGCTTTCCCGTCGCATCCTTGCCCACGAACGTAATCGGCGCCTGCACCGCGGGAGTCGCGACCTCGCGCAATGCGCGGTCGACCGCGTCCGGCCGCACGGTCATCGGTGCCGCGGTCTCCGGGAGATCGATCAGCGCGCCGTAGATCCAATTGTCGATCAGGGCGGCGCGGGCGGCGGGGCCATCGAGCACGCGCCCGGGTACCGGCGGCACCGCAACCGGTCTAGCGCCGTCGAATCTGATGGTGCCTTCGACCGTCGGCCGATCGTGCACACGCAAGGTGGTCAGCTGGTGCTCGAGCGCCGAGTCGTCGACCGCGCTCGCGATCGGCACCGTGCGGGTGGTGAACACCGATGTCAGCCTGGTGATCGGATTGAGCGGTTGCGAGCCGATTCGGTCCCAGGTGCCCGCCCAGTCCACCTCCAGGCCCGCGGCGCTCGGCACCACCTTGGTCTGCATATCGGCGATCTGCACCGTTAGTTCGTGCCCGGAGCGCGGGCCGAGTACCGCGCGCAGCCTGGTGTCCGCCGTCCCGGTGTCGAGCCCGCCGACATCGACGCCCGCCACCTGGACCCCGCGTGGCACCTCACCCGAGGACAGCAGCAGGTCCGCCACGTACACGAATCCGGCCACCGCGATGAACGCGCCGACCCCGATACCGATCTTCTTGGCGATGGGTGATTTCGGCTGCCTGGACCTCGGCTGCGGTTGTGGCTCGGACCGCCCGCTCCAGCGGTCGGGTGCGGCCTCGCTGACCGGTGGACGTTGCGGCTGCCGCACCCGTGCGGTTGCCCGCAGGGGTTGGGTGGGCGCCGAGTCGCCGGGTGGGTTCGACACCGGAGAACGGGTCGATTCGAGGAGCTGTCGTAGACCGACTTCGCCGACCTGGTTGCGGCCGCGGCCGTCAGGCCCGGTGCTCGATTCGCTCGTCACGAACCGTCCTCCCCGCTTGTGATGAAAGGGACCTCGCACTGTTGCGAGTCCCGCCAACCATAGTGGTCGCTACCGACTGGATCCGCAGAGCACAAATCTGCGGCAAACCTCGGGCAAAAACCCGCGTAAAACATGGAAGGGCCCCGCGTAGGTGCCGGGTCGGGGGTCTGGCATCTACACGGAGCCCATTGGAATATCGGTGCAACGCGCCGGGTGTTACACACGCCGGACGCGACTCGAGCCCACCGGCGCGGGACAATCGACCAGGACTCTCGCTATCGAGGCTCGAACACACGAGGGAGATGGATGAGTATGCAGCTGGGAATGATCGGTCTAGGCCGGATGGGCGGCAATATCGTGCGCCGCATCGTCGCGGACGGGCACACCGCCGTCGGCTACGAACGTAAGCCCAAGCGCATCGACGAACTCACCGCCGAGCTCGGCAGCGTGAAATTCCAGGGCGCCACCGAACTGGTGGACTTCGTCGGCAAGCTACAGACCCCGCGCGTGGTCTGGGTGATGATCCCCGCGGGCGCGACCGGTGCCGTCATCGACCAGTTGGCCGAGGTGCTCGATCCTGGCGACATCATCATCGACGGCGGTAACAGCCGCTACCACGAGGACATCAAGCGCGCCGAGCAGTTACTGCCCAAGGGCATCCACTACGTGGACATCGGCACCTCGGGTGGCGTCTTCGGGCTGACCCGCGGCTTCTGCCTGATGATCGGCGGCGAGGCCGACCAGGTGAAATACCTCGATCCACTGCTGAAATCCATCGCACCGGGCGTGGCGGCCGCCGAACGCACGCCGGGACGCACCGGCGAACCGTCCGCCGCCGAACAGGGCTACCTGCACTGCGGTCCCGCCGGTGCCGGCCACTTCGTGAAGATGGTGCACAACGGCATCGAGTACGGCGCGATGCAGGCCTACGCCGAGGGCCTGAACATCCTGCACAAGGCCAACATCGGCGCGGATCACGACGCGCAATTCTCCGCCGAGGAGACCCCGCTCGAGCATCCCGAGTACTACCGGTATCCGATCGACATTCCCGAGGTGACCGAGGTCTGGCGGCGTGGGTCGGTGGTCGCCTCATGGTTGCTGGACCTGACCGCGGGCGCGCTCTACGCCGATCCGAACCTCGATTCGTTCGACGGCAGGGTGTCGGATTCCGGCGAGGGGCGCTGGACCCTCGACGCCGCGATCGATACCGGGGTCCCCGCGCCGGTCCTCTCGGCGGCGTTGTTCGCGCGGTTCTCCTCACGCGGCGAAGCGCTATACGCGGACAAGGCGCTTTCGGCCATGCGCAAATCCTTCGGCGGGCACAAAGAGCTGCCGGGGCAGTGAACACGGATCACTGGTAGGCAAACACTCATGTGATCCGGGAGCGTCGACTATCGAGTCAGTCGAAATTGCTGTCGAGCCAGTCGATGGTCTACATCCCGAACAGGCACGCAGCGAAACACCGATACGCATCAGCTGTTCAGCCATCCTCTGCTCGTTCGATTCAAAAGTCCATGAACCCGAAGAAGACTCTCCTGCCGATAGCTAGAGATCGAACACGGCATGATCAAACGCCGGTAATGGCTATTGCAGTTGCTCGTCTCCGATAGGCAAGCAGGTAGCAAGAACGTAAACATAGTGATCACTCACATCGCAAGCCTGACTCGCACCAAACAGCAGCTTCCACTTGGAATTATAGGGATTGATAGCTTAGAAATTGCTGTTTAATCAGACAATTCGAAACACACCGTCTCAGACACAATGAACCGATGGCGACACCCGCTGACAGCGGGTGCGGAAGGTGGGTTGATTCCATGGTCGAGAAACACATGGTGCGCAACGGCGAGGTAGACATCGCCGTCTTCGAGCAGGGCAATGCGGCGGGTCCGACCGTCCTGCTGCTGCACGGCTGGCCCGACAGCCACCACCTGTGGAACAACATCGTGCCGGAACTCACCGACCGATTCCGGGTATTGAGCGTCGACAATCGCGGCCACGGTGAGTCGTCCAATCCGCCTGGTACGAAGGCTATTTCGGTGCAGAATTTCGCGTCCGACTACGTCGCGGTGATCGAGGCGCTCGGCAACGGCGAGCCCGTCCACGTGCTCGCGCACGACTGGGGCAGCATCGCGATGTGGGAGGTGATCACGCGGCCCGACGCACAGCGGCTGGTCGCCTCGTTCACCTCGGTGTCGGGCCCGAGCCTCGCGCACACCGCGAGTTGGGCGCGCAGCAGGCTCGCGAGGCCGACACCGCGCAATATCGCGCTGCCATTGGCGCAATTGGGATCCTTCGCCTACTCGGGCGTCTTCTCGCTGCCGGTGCTGCCGAAGGCGGTGATCGCGGCCACGATGAGCGAAGAGCGTTGGCGGAGCTGGCTTTCGCGTGCCGAAGGCGCGGCGCCGGAGCAGATCCACCTGGCACCCACCTTCACCGAGGACATGGCGAGTGGACTTCGCATCTACCGGACGACCTTGGCGTCGAATCCGCTGCGCAGCCGCGAACAGCACAGCTCGGTTCCGGTGCAGATCATCATCGGCAGCCGCGACCCCGCGGTGCGGCAGTCGAGTTACGCCGACGAGGACCACTGGGTCGACCGGGTGTGGCTGCGCGTGGTGAAGGGCGGGCACTGGCTGCCCTTCTCACATCCGCGGCTGTTGGCCTCCGCCGCCGTCGAATTGATCGATACGGTGGCCGGCCGGGCGCCGTCACGAACACTGCGCCGTACCCGGATGGGTGTGCCGCGCAAGCCATTCGAGGACCAGCTGGTGGTGATCAGCGGCGGCGGCAGCGGGATCGGACGGGAGTCCGCACTCGCCTTCGCAAGGGAAGGCGCGGACATCGTGGTGTCGGATATCGACATCACCGCCGCCGAGGCGACAGTCGCGCTGATTTCCCAGGCGGGCGGCCGTGGTTACGCCTATGAACTGGACGTCTCCGATGAAGCGGCGGTGCACAAGCACGCCGAAGGCGTCATCGCAGAGCATGGCGTGCCCGATGTCCTGATCAACAATGCCGGCATCGGCCAGGTCGGGCGCTTCCTCGACACCTCGACCGAGGATTTCCACCGCGTGCTGAATGTGAACCTCAACGGAGTTGTCTACGGCTGCCGTGCTTTCGCGGGACATATGGTCGAACGTGGACTCGGCGGCCATATCGTGAACCTATCCAGCATGGCCGGGTACACCCCGCAGCAGGGATTCAGCGCCTACTCCACAAGCAAGGCAGCGGTTTTCATGTTCTCCGACTGCCTGCGCGCCGAACTGGCCGAGCACAGCATCGGCGTCAGCACGATCTGCCCCGGCATTGTGCACACCAATATCGTTCGCAACACCAGGATGTCGGGCGTTTCGCCCGAAGAGGAGGCCAGCAGGCAGGAGCGCTACGACCGGCTCTACCAACTGCGCGGCTACGGCCCGGACAAGGTGGCGCGGCAGATCGTGCGGGCGGTACAGCAGGACCGCCAAGTGGTTCCCGTGACACCGGAGGCACGGTTTCAATACGTGTTCGGCAGGATCGCACCCGGTTTGGTGCGATTCGCCGCCGCGCGCGGCAGCCTGATTCGCTGACCGGGTCGGCCAGAAAAGACCGAAGGTGGCATCCGGTCGTCGACCGAATGCCACCTTCTTGTCAGCTTCCGAGCTGCCCCAGCGCCCAGAATCCCTAGCGCTCCAGAATCCCTAGCGCTCCAGAATCCCTAGCGCTCCAGGATCGCCACGACGCCCTGGCCGCCCGCGGCGCAGATGGAGATCAGCGCACGGCCGGATCCCTTCTCCGCCAGCATCTTCGCGGCGGAGGCGACGATACGGCCGCCGGTCGCGGCGAACGGGTGGCCCGCGGCGAGCGAGGAGCCGTTGACGTTGAGCTTGCTGCGGTCGATCGAGCCGAGCGCGCCGTCGAGGCCGAGGCGCTCCTTGCAGTAGGCGTCGGACTCCCAGGCCTGGAGGGTCGCGAGCACTACGGAGGCGAAGGCCTCGTGGATCTCGTAGTAGTCGAAGTCCTGGAGGGTCAGGCCGTTGCGGGCCAGCATGCGCGGCACCGCGTAGGTCGGGGCCATCAGCAGGCCGTCGGGGCCGTGGATGTAATCGACGGCGGCGACCTCGGAGTCGATCAGGTGCGCGAGCACGGGCAGGTTGCGCTCGGCGGCCCATTCATCGCTCGACAGCAGCACCGCGGAGGCGCCGTCGGTCAGCGGGGTGGAGTTGCCCGCGGTCATGGTCGCGTCGCCCGCCTTCACGCCGAAGACCGGCTTCAGGGTGGCCAGCTTCTCCACGGTCGAGCCGGGACGCAGATTATCGTCGCGGGTCAGGCCGAGGAACGGGGTGATCAGGTCGTCGAAGAAGCCACGGTCGTATGCGGCCGCCATGTTCTTGTGCGACAGGTAGGCCAGCTCGTCCTGGCCTTCGCGGGCAACGCCGAACTCTTTGGCGGTGATGGCGGCGTGCTCACCCATGGACATGCCGGTGCGCGGCTCGGCGTTGCGCGGGATCTCGATGCCGAGCATGCTCGGACGCAGCTGGCCGACCAGCTTGAGGCGCGCGGAATTCGTCTTGGCGCGGTTCGCGTCGAGCATCCACTCGCGCATGCCCTCGCTGACGCCGATGGGGGCATCGGAGGTGGTGTCGGTGCCACCCCCGACGCCGGCGTCGATGCGTCCCGCGGAGATCGCGTCACCGACGGTGACGATCGCCTGAAGGCCGGTGCCGCAGGCGAGTTGCAGGTCGTGGGCGGGGGTGTAGGGGCTGAGCTTGCTGCCGAGC
The DNA here is from genome assembly GCF_046764875.1 of Nocardia arseniciresistens. NCBI lineage: Bacteria > Bacillati > Actinomycetota > Actinomycetes > Mycobacteriales > Nocardiaceae > Nocardia > Nocardia arseniciresistens. Next base: position 115,821 of record NZ_JBKORD010000004.1, on the reverse strand, counting down.
ACACTCTCCCGAATCATGCCGTGCTCGCCGACGCGCTTGAGTACCGCGCCACCGACGACCATGCCGAGGCGCTCGCCCTGCAGGTTGAAGCGGCTGACAAGGCCGTCGAGCGCCGCGGTGAACATGTCCTGGTTGGAGGCGTGGGCATAGGCTTTGTCGGAGCGGGCGAACGGAATCCGGTTGCCGCCCACAATCGCAACCGGGCGGGGAGCCTTCTTGGCCGTGCTCTTCGCCGAACGGGCTTTGGTTGTCACTCGAGTCTCCAGGTCTCGTCGGGGTTGACCGGCGCCCAAGTATCCGCGCGGAAATTTCCGCGTGTATCGGCGCCCCGTCGCGTTGGTTTACATTAAACTTACTCTGGAGTAAGTTTGTTGTCGACACCGTACCCCGCGCAAGTCCGCGATTTCACCTATGGACGTGCGGTGAGCGAGCAGAACCGCCTCGGCCCGCAGCCACCGGCGAGTCGAGTACACACACGAGACACAGAAAAGGGAGAAACAGTGGCAGCGAGCAAGAGCAAGGGTGCTCCCAACCTCTACGGATCGTTCGTACACTCGGCCCCCGGCCAGTTCCTTGCGAGCAAGCTCGGCCTGCCGCAGCCGCAGAACCTGCGCCGCTACGCCAAGGGCGAGCCGCCACTGCCCGGCCCGGTGCTACTCGGCGGCAAGGGCCGCGTCGCGGAGCCGGTGCGCGCGCTGCTGTCGGACTACACCTTCGCCGACGCACCGAGCCAGGGCACGAAGTACGGCGCGCTGGTCTTCGACGCGACCGGCCTCGGCTCGATCGAGGAGCTGTCGCAGCTGTTCGAGTTCTTCCAGCCCGCCATGCGCGGCGTCGCCGGGTCCGGTCGCATCGTGGTGATCGGCACCACCCCCGAGCTCACCGCGAGCGTGGACGAGCAGATCGCCCAGCGCGCGCTGGAGGGCTTCACCCGCAGCGTGGGCAAGGAGTTGCTGCGCGGCGCCACCGCACAGCTGGTGTACCTGCACCCGGAGGCCGCCGCGACCGCGACCGGCCTGGAATCCACACTGCGCTTCCTGCTTTCGGCCAAGTCGGCGTTCGTCGACGGCCAGGTCATCCGGGTCGGCAAGGACGACTCGACCGCGCCCGCCAGCTGGGATCGCCCGCTCGAGGGCAAGGTCGCCGTCGTCACCGGCGCCGCCCGCGGCATCGGAGCGACCATCGCCGAGGTGTTCGCCCGTGACGGCGCCACCGTGATCGTCGCCGACATCCCCGCCGCGGGCGAGGCGCTCTCGGCCACCGCCAACAAGGTCGGGGCCACCGCGCTCGCGCTCGATGTGACCGCGGCCGACGCCGCGGAGAAGCTGGCCGAGTTCGCCACCGAGCGCTTCGGCGGCATCGACATCGTCGTGCACAACGCCGGTATCACTCGTGACAAGCTGCTCGCCAATATGGACCAGGGCCGCTGGAACTCGGTCATCAACGTGAACCTCGCCGCGCCGCATCGCATTACCGAGGGCCTGGTGGCCCGTGGCGCGCTGAAGGAAGGCGGCCGCGTGATCGACGTGTCCTCCATCGCGGGTATCGCGGGCAACCGTGGACAGACCAACTACGGCACCTCCAAGGCAGGCGTCATCGGCATGGTCGACGCCGAGGCGCCGAAGCTGGCGGCGAAGGGCATCACCATCAATGCCGTCGCGCCCGGCTTCATCGAGACCGCGATGACCGCGGCCATCCCGCTTGCCACCCGCGAGGCTGGTCGCCTGATGAGCTCGCTGCTACAGGGCGGCCAGACCGTCGATGTGGCCGAGACCATCGCCTACTTTGCGAGCCCGGCGTCGAATGCGGTGAGCGGCAACATTGTTCGGGTCTGCGGGCAGAGCCTGATCGGAGCATGATGACGCAGATGATCACGCTCACCGAACCACCGAAGAACAGCAGCCTGTTCATCAAGGCGGCGCTCGGTGCGGTCCCGGTGCCGTTGGTCTCGGCACGCAACTCCACCGTGCCGGACCGGGCCGTTCGGCTCGACGGCTTCAAGGTCGATCCCGACCACCTTGCCGCGTACTGCCGGGCGACCGGGCTGCGGTTCAACGACTCACTGCCACTGACGTATCCGTTCATCCTGAGTTTCCCGCTCGCCATGCAACTCGTGGTGGCCCGCGACTTTCCGTTCGTCGCGGTGGGTGCGGTGCACGCGCAGAACGAGATCGAGCGCACTCGCGAGATCTCGGTGAGCGAGCCGTTGGACTTCAAGACCCATATCGAGAACCTGCGCGAGCACCCGAAGGGGCTGCTCGTGGACGCGGTGACCGAGGTCAAGGTCGGCAGGGAGCTGGTGTGGCGTCAGGTCACCACCTTCCTGCACCAGCAGCGCACGTCGCTCTCGGACGGGCCGAAGCCGGAACCTAAGCCGGACGAGGTCCCGCCGCCGCCGCTGCGCACCATGCGGGTGGATCAGAAGACGATCAGCAGGTACGCGGCCGCGTCGGGTGATCACAACCCGATCCACACTTCCGCGTTGGGCGCGAAGGCTTTCGGGTTCCCGAAGGCGATCGCGCACGGCATGTGGTCCGCGGCGAACATCCTCGGAAATATCGAGGGCCGGATCCCCGAGCACACCACCTACTCGGTCAAGTTCGGCAAGCCGATCCTGCTGCCCTCCACGGTGAACGTGTACGCGGATCAGGTCGGCGGCGGCTGGGATCTCGCGCTGCGTAACCCGAAGAAGGGTTACCCGCACCTCACCGCGACGCTGCGCTGAGCACGCGGGAACCGAAAGAAAACCGGAGCCGCACCTCTGATCGAGGTGCGGCTCCGGCCTTTCCGGAGTTCAGCAGTCGCAACCACAGTCACAGCAGCCGCAATCTCCGCAGCTGCAATCTCCGCAATTACAGCAGCAGTCGCCGCAATCACAGCAGTCGCCGCAATCGCAGTTCTTGATCCAGGCATCCTTGCGCTCACCGGAGCACGGACTTGTGTGGTCGGCACAGCAGGCATAACCGGTGCAGTAGGCACCGAGGATCAGCGCGAGAGCTTCACCGACACCGGGTCGGCGCGTCGGGGGACGGTGCCCGGTGTTCGGCGGACCGGGGTACCGCATCGACACACCGTCGCGGGATGCCGCGCGATCGCGGGACACGTTGCAGGCGTGGACGGTTGCACCGACACCACGACCCACCTTGCGCACCAGGGCGTGCAACGGGTCGAGCAGCATCCAGCGGATGATGGGGACCTGATCCAGTTGTGCCTCGATGACGGCCTTGCGCAGGTGTGAGTCGGATTGCCGCAGTAGGTCGTAGGCCTCCGGCATGGTGGTTCCGGTGGCCACGAGCGGGTTGAACCGGCCGCGCGAACGGTCGGCATCGAAGTCCTCGACCGCGTCGAGCAGATGTGCGATGCGGCCGAAATGCCTTCCTGCCGTACGCAATGCCGCGACGTTTTCCGGACGTTCGGCCAGTACCGCGGTGTGTGCGAACAATTCCGCCGCACAGAACTGGGTGGGCGCGGTCAGCTCGTCGAGGGTGCGTCTTTCGAGCGCCGACGGGTCCGGCTGCTCGCGCAATGCGTTGGCATTCGCACGGTCTTCGAGATCTTTCTGCGAATTTATCGCCGCGACGAGTGGTTCCACGTTCAGCCCGATCAGGTTCGCCTGCGCGCGTGCCCGGTCGGCCCACCGACTCGACACCTTCGTCATCGGACGCCTGGTCAGCACGGAGCCGTCACCGTCTTCGACGTGATCGCGAATCTTGGCCGACCCCAACAACAGTGACGCGGTCGATGCCAACAACACCCCCGGTGAATCGGCGGCGGCCACTCTCGCCCGCTGCATGCCGCGCAGCGCACACGGCCCCGCCTCGGTGCGCTCCATCGGCCCCGATAACTGCGCCTCGGTCAGCACACTGAGCACGATCGCATCGGTATTGGTCGCGGCACGCGCCAACTGGCCGTGCCCATCTCGCAACCCCAAACACAGCCCACACATCTGGGTGCGCCACTCGGCGGCATCGATCCCATACTTCTCGGCACCGTGCGAACACGGCCGCAGCATCCCGAACAATTCCGCCCCCGTTCCCCCGACTGCTCCGAAATCAGCCGGTCCGTACGTCGTGATCCCCGGAACTCTGTCAGCCCATTGACAACTCGGTCAACCCGGCAGACACCGTGCTACTCGGTTTTCTTCCGACCGGCCAGACCGCGCCAGGCCAGATCGTCGAGCAGGTCGACAGCGTCGGAAACCTCGATGCGGCCGCTGGCCACCCGGTCGGCGATCGACTCACCCGCGCCGATCACGGCGACGGCGACGACGTCGAAGTTGGTGCCGGGCTCGGAGTGCTTGGCGCTGGACTCGAGGAGTTTCGCGGTCAGCTCGATGACGCGTTCGCGGGCGTTCTCGATCTCCGAGGCGAAGGCTTGCTGGCCGATCGCCTGCCGGTAGAGCACCTGCCAGGAGCGGCGGTTGTTGTCGACGAAACCGAGGAATCCCTCCAGGGCGGTGCGCAGCTGCTCGTGTGGCGAGAGCTGCGGATTGCCCGCCGGCGCCACCGATTCGATAAAGCGCAGCCCTTCACGCTGGATGCACGCCCGGAACAGCTCATCCTTGGAGCCGTAGTACAGGTAGAGCATCGGCTTCGATATTTTCGCCTCGGCGGCGATAGCGTCCATCGACGTATCGTGGAACCCTTTACGCGAGAAGACCTCGACCGCGGCATCGAGCATCTGCTGCTCACGAACCGCCCGAGGAAGTCGCTTCGTTCCGCCCGCCATTCACTCTCCTACCGCATGGTGAAGATCTTATATTACTCCAAGGTAAGTTCCGTGGGTTGGATTTGCTCACCAGTCGCCCGATATCGCGGTGATGAAATCTCACAGCATCGGTCGATCCGCCGATCCGGAGATGGTCGGCTCGGTGATCATGCCGGACTCTGGGCGTGCCGTCACTTGACCCTGTACATCATTGTCTGCCCCGGCTCTGTTCACGATCGAGCCCGCAGGTAGCGCCGGACGTCGGTCCGCACCTGAACGACGACACCGCTCGGCCTCGGATCAGCAGGTCAACGCACCCTTGTAGTGAGCGATACGCAGCACGGACGCGTCGACCCGGTCGGCAGGAAGGCGGCCGCTCGACACCGCCTCCTCCAGTCGGTCGAGCACCTGCGGCACGGCGTCCGTGGTTATCCACAACGCATTGTCGGCACCGGCGACCAGCGCGGCTTCCACGGCTTCCTCGATGCTCATACGGCTGGTGATGGCGGCCATGCCGCCGAGATCGTCGGTGAAGATGACGCCGGAGAAAGGCGCGGCACCGTACCCACTTCCGTCCCGCAGCAGGGACATGGCCTGAGGGCTGATACTCGCTGGCACGCCCGCGGTTGTCAGACCGGGTACATCGAGATGGCCGACCATGACCGCGGCACCGGAATTGATCAGGCCGCGGAACGGGACCAGATCGACGGTCTGCAACTGGTCGAGCGGCGGGGTGCGTACCGCGCCGGTGTGCGAATCACCGGAACCCGAGCCGTGACCGGGGAAATGCTTCATCACCGTGCCGACGCCGACCTCACGCATTGCGCTGATGTAGGCATCCGCGTAGCGGGTCACCACCGCCGGGTCGTCGGAGAACGACCGGTCGCCGATGACGGAGTCGTCGGGCTGGCTGCTCACGTCGACGTCGGGCGCGAAATCTACCGTCACGCCGAGGTCCTTCAACGCCTTGCCCCTGGTCAGGGTCGCGTCGTGGAACTGCTCGGCGGTCATGGTCTGCGCGGTCTCCCTGGCCGACGGTGCGACACCGATCAGGTCCTTGACGCGCGAGACGCGACCGCCCTCTTCGTCGATGGTCACCATCAGCGGGACTTTGGCGGCCGCGGCGACCTGACCGATCTGATCGTCGGCCAGCAGTGCCGGCTCGGTCCAGCCGCCCACGAAGATGCCGCCCACCTGTTCGGTACGCACCACGTTCGTGGCGTCGTCGGCGCCGGTGACCCCGACAGTCAGCATTTGTGCCAGTTTCTGACGCGGGGTGAACTGCGCGAGGTACTCCGCCCCGCAGTCGCGCTGCACCGGGGTAGTCGGTCCGGCGGAACCCGGGGCCTGCGTTGAGCCGGGCGTCTCGGCTCGAGAGGTCGCCGTGGTAGCGGTGTCGCCGCTGGAGCACGAGGTCGCAACGACGGCGAGGACAGCGAGCACGACGAGAGGCGTCTTCCGCATAGTTACAACGGTAGTGCGCGCGCGCCGATACCAACAGGTCGGCCTGCCCGAGTAACCTGTATGCGTAGCCATATGACTACCGGCAGGAGGTCATTGTGCCCTGCGATCTGATGCTTATCGCTTACGACGGTTCCGAGAATGCCAAGCGAGCCATCGAGTATGCCGGACGATTCCTGTCCGCGAACCGGGCCGTTGTGCTGACCGCTTGGGAACCGATGGTGCGCCAAGCCACCCGAATATCCGGCCTTTCCGGCGTGATGCAGCCGGAGTGGGTGCCCGACGAGGAGATCGAAGATATCGCCTATGTCGACGCCCGCAACGTCAACATCGAGGGTGTCAGGCTGGCCAAGCTGGCCGGCCTGAATGCCGAGGCGCGCACCGCCGAGTGCATGACGACGATCTGGAACGCCATCGTCGAATGCGCCGACGAGCTCGACGTCGACATCATCGTCGCCGGCACCCGCGGCGCGACCGGCATCCGGGCCCTGTTGCACAGCAACGTCGCCGACGCCGTCCTCAAGCACTGCCACCGACCCGTCCTCATGGTGCCGCCGGGCAAGGAACCACTCGGGTAGCTCGTCCGAAGGAGAGCTCCGCGGCGGGTCGCCGCGACGTTGTGCCACTCATCGCTTCGTGGGTGAGATTTGGGTCGCTGATGGGCGTGCGATGGCGGTCGGCGGGGTTAGGGTTGGAGGGATCATGGATGGTTTCTTGCTCGCTCAGCCAGGTGGTGTTGTTCGCGCGTCCGGTAGTCGGATCGCGTTCGACGAGGCGCCACGGGCGGTGGCGGCGTTGCGCGAGGGAACCGCGGAGCTGGTTGTCGGTGCGTTGCCGTTCGATCCGCGTCGGCCCGCCGCGTTGAACGTGCCCGAGCGGGCGCAGCACACCGCGGGCCCTTGGCGGCCTGCCGCATTGCCCGCGTTGCCCTCGGTCTCGGTAGTTGCCGAGCTGCCCGATCCGGCAGAACATGTCGCGCGGGTGACGAAGCTGATCGAGCAGTTGCAGGATCCTGGACAGCGCCTGCGCAAGGTGGTCGCCGCCCGATCGATACTCGCCGAAGCGGATGGCGTGCTCGATCCGGAGCTCGTCGCCGGGCATCTGATCACCAGGCATCCGCACGCCAATGTGTTCGCCGTCGACCTGACGCCCGCGGGACGAGCGGGCGTGGTGTTGGTCGGCGCGACGCCGGAAGTGCTGGTCGCTCGGCACGGCGACACCGTCACGCTGCGCCCCCTCGCGGGCACGCTGCCCCGGCTCGCCGACCCGCGGGCGGATGCGGCACAAGCACGAGAACTTTTGGCCAGCAATAAGAATCGGGACGAGCACGCCTTCGTCGTCGAATGGATCAGGGAGATCCTGAGCCCCGTCTGCGCGGAGCTGAGCATCCCGGACGGTCCGGAGCTGATCAATACCCACGAGGTCTGGCACCTCGCCACGCCGATCAACGGACGGCTGCGCGATCCCGCGACGACCGCGCTCGACCTGGCGCTGCTGCTACACCCGACGCCCGCGGTCTGCGGAACCCCGACCGACCTGGCGCTGGACACGATCACCCACATGGAAGAGGATCGCGGCTTCTACGGCGGCGCGGTCGGGTGGTGCGACAGCGACGGCGACGGCGAATGGGTGGTCGCGATCCGCAGCGCGGAACTGTCGGCCGACGGCCGCTCGGTGCGCGCCTTCGCGGGCGGCGGCATCGTCGCCGCCTCCGATCCGCACGCCGAACTCGACGAGACCACCGCCAAACTCCGCACCCTGCTCGGCAGCCTGCACTGCGCGATCCCCGAACGCTGATCGTTTTCGGTTTCGGGGAAAGGTCCGCTTCGAGCGTGGCCGTACTCGGCGAATCCCGGCGCTCGGCAGATTGATGTCGACTATCGGCGGGCTGAGCGCACGCGGAGCGTGGTCCTACTGCTAGGTTGACCCGGAATGTGCCTGCATCGATGTATTGGAGTACCGCGATGAAGTTTGCTGTCCCTGGTGTTGTGAGCGCCGTCGCCGGTGCCGTGCTCGGCGCGATCGCGGTGTTGATCATCACCGTGGCTGTGCAGCAGAACTCGCGCCCGGACATCGACCACGGCGGTGACTCCGACTCCTCGCTGCTCAACAACGTTGAGTACGGCAGCCGCTGACACCCGCTTCATCCGCCGACTCACTCGGTTCGGCCGCAGCGGCGCGACGCCCGGATAGCGCCGCGCGGCGCGGTTCGAGTCGCGGCGAGTCGCATAGTGGTCGGGCAGGCGCGGCTCAGCTGGAGATCAGCGCCACTCCGCTCGGTAGACGATGGTTCGCAGGGACAGTAATCGCGGCCTTCCTGCTGGCCTTCGTCCAGGCGCCCGGCCGCACCGTCGCCGACACCAAATACGACCTGGCGCAGAATCCGCTGGGTTTCCTCGAACGCGCCGCCCACCTGTGGAGCAGTCAGGCCCCGATGGGGCAGGTGCAGAACCAGGCCTACGGCTACTTCTTTCCGCACGGCGCGTTCTTCTCCGCGGGGCATGTGCTCGGTCTACCCGCCTGGGCGACGCAACGGATCTGGTGGGCGTTGCTGCTGCTCGCCGGATTCTGGGGCATCGTCCGGCTCTGCGAGGTACTCGGCATCGGCAGCCGCGGGTCTCGTGTCATCGCGGCCGTCGCCTTCGCACTGTCACCACGCGTGCTCACCACACTCGGCTCGATCTCCTCGGAAACCCTGCCGATGATGCTCGCGCCGTGGGTCCTGCTCGGTCCCGCCGCACTGGGCACCGCATACCGACGGCGGCGCGGGGCGGGATCGCCCGCGGGCAGCGCGCTCGCCCTCGCACTGATGGGTTCGGTCAATGCGGTGGCCACCGTCGCCGCATTCCTGCCAGCACTGCTGTGGTGGGCGGCCGACTCACCCTTGTTCAACTCGACACGAGGCTCCGGACGGACTGCGCGTGACACCGGACAGAGCCGGGATTGGTGGCGGTTCACCGGGGCCTGGGTTCCGCTGCTCGTGCTCGCCACATTCTGGTGGGCGGTGCCGCTGCTGCTGCTCGGCAAGGTGAGTCCGCCGTTCCTCGACTACATCGAATCCTCCGGAGTGACCACGCAGTGGGCGTCGCTGGGCGAGGTGCTGCGTGGCACCGACAGCTGGACGCCATTCGTCTCGCCGGAACGAATCGCGGGCGCGGTGCTTGTCACCCAGCCTGCGGCGGTGCTTGCCACCGGACTGCTCGCGGCGGCGGGGATGGCGGGGCTCGCGATGCGGTCCATGCCGTATCGGGGGCGGCTCGCGCTCATCCTGGTCGTCGGCCTTGTCGGGATCTGCGCCGGTTACGGTGGCGAGCTGAGCGGGCCGTTCGCGGAGTCGGTGCGGACCTTCCTGGATTCCGGCGGCGCGCCGCTGCGCAATGTGCACAAGTTGGAGCCGCTGATCCGCCTTCCGCTGGTGCTCGGCCTCGCGCACCTGCTGGCCAGGGTGCCGCTGCCCGCCTCGGTGCCGATGCCGGCGTGGCGCAGCGCGTTCGCGCATCCCGAGCGCGATCGGTCGGTGGCGATCGCCGCGCTGATCCTCACCGCACTCGCGCTGTCCACGTCGCTGGCCTGGACAGGGAAACTGGCGCCACGGGGATCCTACGAGCACATCCCCGGGTATTGGCAGCAAACCGCGGATTGGTTGGCGCACAATGCTTCCGATACCCGCGCGCTGGTCGTGCCGGGAGCACCGTTCGGCAGTCAGATCTGGGGGCTGACCCGCGACGAACCGATGCAGGCGCTCGCGAGTACGCCGTGGGCGGTGCGGGATGCGGTGCCGCTGAACCCGCCCGGAACGATCCGCGCGATGGATTCGGTGCAGCGCCTGATCGCCGACGGCAGGCCATCGACCGGACTTGCCGCGACGCTGGCCGATCAAGGCGTCGGAATCCTGGTGCTGCGCAACGATCTCGACCCCGACACCTCGCGCTCGACCCGGCCCATGCTTGCGCACCGGGCTATCGAAGGGTCGCCGGGCCTGACGAAGGCGGCCGAGTTCGGTAATCCGATCGAGACGGCCGTCTTCGCCGAGGATCTGGTCGCGGACGGCGACCTGCGGCCCACATACCCGGCGGTCGAGATCTATCGGGTCGAGGCGCGCTCGCTGGGAACTCCCACGGAGGTCCGAAGCGGGCCGGGTGCACCGACATCGTTTCCCGGCGCCTACACCGTGCCCTTGGCAGCGGTGCCGGTTGTCCAGGGCGGACCGGAGGTGCTGGAACGACTGCGCCGCGATAACGGAAATGCCGGTACGCCCGCACTTCTCGCATCCGATGCGGCAAAGGCTGAGCTGCCGATCGGCCCGGTGACCGTCACCGACACCCCGATGGACCGGGAAGCCGATTTCGGCAAGGTCGACAACCACAATTCCGCGCTGCGCGCCCCCGACGACGCCCGCCGCACTCAGAATCTGGTGCCCGACTACCCGGTGCCTGGTGCGGAGTTGGTGCGTGGGGAATGGTCGGGCGCCACGATCACCGCGTCGAGCTCGGCGGGTGACGCCACCCAGCTCGGTGGCGCAGCGCCTGGCAGCTCCACCGCGGCGGTCGTCGACGGCGACCCGTCCACCGCGTGGATCAGCAGTGGCATCGAACGCGCACTCGGACAATGGCTTCGACTCGATCTCGACCAGCCGATCAGTTCGGGACTGCTGCGCCTTTCCACCAGCGCCGCCGCGATCGGCGACCAGGTGAAGTGGGTGGAGGTGGGTACCGCGAACGGCAGCGTCTCGGCCCGGATACCCGAACCCGGTGCGCCGGTGTCCATTTCGCTGCCCGCCGGGCAGACCAGTTGGCTGACGATCACCGCTATACGCACCGAGACCGGAACGCGGGGTGGGCAATTCGGTCTCAGCGAGCTCACCCTCGACGACTACACGGTCCGCGACAAACCGGTGCGCGTCGATATCCGGCACCGGACGGTGCTGCCGCCGACTCCCGCCGGTGCGCAGGTCGACGCTTGGGACCTCGGGCAGGAATTCCCCGGTCGCAGTGCGTGTTTCGACGCACCGGATCGGGTGCGGTGTAGCAAGGGACTCGCGCTTGCCCCGGAAGAGCCCGGCGCATTCGAGCGCACACTGTCGGTCCCCGAGCCCATGACGCTCGCGCCCCAGCTGACCGTCCGCACCAGGCAGGGCCCCGCGCTGGAGGCCCTGCTGACCGATCACACGCTCCCGGTAGCCAGAGGGAAGGCCGATGTCGGAGATCTGCGTGGCTCCGCGTTCGCCGCGACCGATGGCGATCCGCGCACCACCTGGACCGCACCGGAAAACTCGGTCCGCAACCTTGGGGGCGGCAAACCGACGCTGACCATCGAACTGCCGGAGCCCGCCCTCGTGACCGGCCTGGATCTGACCACCTCACTGGGCGGGCTGCCCGCCGCACCCACATCGGTGGTGGTGAACCTCGGCGACGGACCGCAGGTGCGCGAGATCGAGCCGCACGAACCGGGCGCACCTGTCCGAATCTCGCTGCACCCCAGCGTCACCGATCGGATCGAGCTCAGTGTGCAGACCTGGAAACCGGTGCTCGACCGCACCGCCCTCGGTTTCGCCGCCACCCAGCCGCCCGGCCTCGCGGAGGTCGCGGTGCTCGGGCCGGACTACCCCGCGACGGCTACCCAGGATCGACAGCTCACGATTGCGTGCGCAGACGGTCCCACGATCGCCCTCGGCGGACGCTTCGTCCACACCACCATCACCGCGACGGCCGACGAACTGCGCTCCGGTGCACCGATCCCCGCGCAGGTGTGCCCGAATCCCGATCTGCCCCAGCTCGATTCCGAATCCTCCGACATCGCCGTCGCACCCGGCCGAGCGGATGTGACCGTCGCACCCACCGATCTGTTCTTCGTCGACCGACTACGCCTGGACCGGACCGATGCCGAGGCAACTCCCGTCGCCCGCACCCCAGCACAGACCGAAACCGACACCGCCCCTGCGCTGCCCACCCCGCGGCAACCCGAAGCCGGAGCCCAGCCCGACCAGCAACCTCGGCAAGAGTCGACGCCAGGAACCCGGCTGCTGGTACTGCCGCTCAGCAACAATGTCGGCTGGCGAGCCCACACCGCGGACGGCCAGGTCCTCGACCCCCTCGTCGTAGATGGCTGGCAGCAAGCCTGGCTGCTCCCGCCGGACGCCAAGGGCCCGATCACCGTCGAATTCCCCGCGGACCGCTGGTACCGCCTCGGCATCTTCGGCGGCCTCCTGCTCCTGATCCCGCTCGCCGCGCTCGCGATCCCGTTCCGACTGTGCAAGCGTGAGAAGCCGAAAAGCCCTGATACGCGGCCCGACTCCGACGACGCGCCCGGCACAATCGACCATGTCGCCCCTGGCGCTATCAACACCGATTCCAGTACGGACCTACCTCGCCACACCGAGGATGAGCCCACTTCCGACCGTGGCCCCGTCACCTGGAGAAATCGCGTCCTCGGGGCAGCCGGACTGACCGTCGCCACCACCGTGATCGCAGGACCGGTCGGCACGGCATTGACCATCGCCGCACTGGCGGGAGTTCGATTCGCGCCGCGCGTTGTGTCGAACAATCTCGCGGCCGTGGCTGGTCTGGGTACCGCCATCGCCGCGGCCGCGCTGTCGACCGGACCGTGGCGGGCACACGGCGGCTATATGGGTGGCTCGCTGTGGGTGCAACTGCCCGCGCTTATCGCCGTGATCGCGGTGGGGGTCGCCGCCCTCGCACCGCGGACGAGCGACCAGCCGACAACAGGCCGGTAAGGCTCAGCGAACCGAGTAGCTGCCGTCTTCGTTGCCATCGGGTTCGGCCGCGTTGTCGCCGATCTCGTCCACAGCCGCTACAACTCGATCACGGCTGCGCGCGAAGCGGCGTGCCGGTTCCTCGACCAGGGCGTAGCTGGCCGCGGCGACCGGAAGGGTGAGGGCGATGGTGAGGGCGAGGACGTAGCCGAAATTGCCTCGGAACGGGAGGATTCCGAAGACCGGGAAGATGACCGACAGTACGACGAGGTGCCAGAGGAAGATGCCGTAGGACCAGCGCCCGATGGTCGCGGCGACGCGGGATTCCAGCCACCGGTGCGGGCGCGCGGGCGGCGCGCGCAGCACCAGCGGAGCGAGCAGGGCAAAGCCGATGACGGTGCCGAGGGCCATTTTCGCCGCGTACTGCCATGGCTCGGCGTGGGTGAGTCCGGCGGGACCACCGATGTCGGTGGCGGAGAACAGGAAAGCGCTGAGCGCGATGGCCCACATCACCCATTGATTACCCGCGATCCGGCGCCGCAGCGATAGCGAATTCGCATTGTCGACGAGCTCGGCGAGCAGCATGCCCGCAGCGAACCACGGCAGATAACCGGGCAGCCAGTTGTCGGAGTGAATCGCGTCGGGAGTCGGCACCGGAATAAAATTCCAGCTCAACGCGACCGCCGCCGAAGCGAGGATCACGGGGACGCGCCAGCGGACCGCGGTACCGCGCAGACGGACCATGGCGAACGCGAGCAGCGGCAGCACAAGATAGAAGGAGGCCTCGACCGAAAGGCTCCACATCTGGGTGAGCCCGTCGGTGAGGGTCAGCGGCACGAACACCTGCAGCAAGCCGAGGTTCGCCACCCACACCCGCAGCCCGGCGGTGCTGGCCGCGCTCGGCAGCAGCACCAACACCGCGCACACCACCACCCAGTACGCGGGCAGGACCCGCGCCGCGCGGTGGCGCAGGTAGTAGCCGACGGACGGCGCGGTGCCGAGACCGCGGGCGGACGCGGCATGCGGACGCCACAGCAGGAAACCGGAGAGCGCGAAGAAAACCGCGACCGCCATATCGAAGCGTTCCAGGACCCGGCCGAGCACCGGCGTCCCCGCGGCCCCGGTTTGGAAGGCGACATGCGTGAGGACGACTCCGAGGGCGGCCATGCCGCGCATGCCTTCGAGTGCGGGGACGAAGCCGCGCGACCGGATGGACGTGGTCGTCGCAGCGACTGCGCCGGTCGTCTCGGGCATGGTTGCGGTCATCGGGCTCCAGTCTGCCTTGTGTACTCGCTGGTGTACTCGCCCAGGTGAGAACCCACCGTTTCACACTTTGCGCTGAACTCGGTCGATTTCTGGATCGATTCCGGCCTCGGCACCGCATGGTACGACACGAGACTGTTAGTGTCGGGGCTCACGAGTGCCGTGGCGCGCCCGCAGTACTCGCCGGAATGACCGGTGTTCTACGACGAGGAGAGTTTGCATGGCACTGAGTGCCGGAACCAGAAGGACGGTGGCCTGCCTGCTCGTGGGTCTCGGCGCGTTGCTGATTGTCGCCGCGGTGATGATCCCTACGTACACCGTCAGCAAACTGGCGAAGACTCCGCTCGACCTCGAGATCACTACCATCGCGGCCAACCAGCCCGGTTCGGAAAGCCTTGTGCTCGACTCGAAGTCGCTCACAGCGCCCGAGGGCTCAGCCAAGGTCGACAGCAATGTGCCGTTGATCTCACAGCGTTACCTCACGGTCGAGGAACCATCCGATTCCAGCGATATGACCATTCAGGCCGGTCAGACGCTGCGACGCATCGATAAGCAGGCCGACACCGGGCTGCTCACCGCGACAGTCGACCGGGTCACCATCGACCGCAAGACCGGCATGCCGATCGACAAGGAGCCCAACGGCTCCATCGCGGTCTCGGTCAACAAGGACGGCGAGAGCATCGCCGACCCGGTTCAGCACACCGGCCTGCAATACCGGTTCCCGATCGGGACCGAGAAGAAGTCCTACCCGTACTTCGATATCAACGCGCGCAAAGCCTTCGACGTCAACTTCGTCGACGAGACCGAGATCAACAGCATGAAGGTCTACCACTTCCAGCAGCAGGTCCCGGTACAGAACATGTGGGACGTGGTGAAGGCCCCGACCAACAGGCTGACCCTGCCCGCCGCCAAGTGGGGCGTCGAGGGCGGTGAAACCCCGGTCACCATGACCCGCTGGTACACCAACACCCGCGATCTGTGGGTCGAGCCCGACACCGGCACCGTGATCAAGGGTGGCGAACAGATCCATCTGTACTACGGACGTAGCGCCGACAAAGCCGAGGTCACCGCGCTGAAGGGGAACATCGTCTTCGACGAGAACACCATCGAGTCGCAGATCTCCGTGGCCAAGGAGAACATCGACAAGCTGGCGCTGTTCGGACGCATCATGCCGATCATCCTCGGCGTCCTCGGTGCGATCGCCCTGATCGCCGGCGTGATCCTCGGCATTCGCGGCGGTGCGAGCCCCGCCAACGCCCCGCACGGCGGCAACCCCGCCCAGCGTGGCGGCGGCGCGGCATCGGCCGGAGCCGGCGCGCGTCGCGGCGGCGATGACGCACCGACCGAGCAGATCAATATCAACAAGCGCCCCTGACAGCGGAAGTCGCTGACAGCGAGCATCTTCGAACTCGGTCCCCCGGCATTTCGCCGGGGGACCGAGTTCGTTTCACGGCAGCGGCGAGCCGAGCGGGTAGGCGACGGGATGCCGTGGTTGATAGAGCAGCATGGTGCCCGCTCCGGGAATCCGCATGTCGATGCAGCGCCCGAAAGACCGCTCCGCGATATCGCCCTCGAATTGCGCTCCGCGCTCCGTCAATTCGGCAATGGTTGTTTCCAGGTTGTCGCACATGAGCGAAATCTCGTGCGTCGGTGGACCATCGGCGGGATGTACACCGAGCTCGCTCGGTCCGGTTCCGAAAATGAGCCAGCCATCGTTGGCGTCCACGTTCGGCCAGCGCAGTACATCGCGGAAGAAGACGCGGGCCGCGTCCGGATCCTCCGCGTAGACGAGGGTGTGCACAGCGGTGATCATGGGGGTGATCGTAGGTGAGGGTGACGTCGATCAGACGCGATGTGGCCGAGAATCCGCGCGGCGGCTGCCGAGCGTGACGTGGCGCAGTGAGTTCCGCTCCGGTATGTACCCGCGCCTCAACCAGCGAGTTGCGGCGACTCGGGTCGCCCCGATCGATCGGAGGTGCGCAGGACAACCACGGCGACCACGAGAGTGGTGGCGGCCGCGACGCAGACAGCGGTCGTGATCAGCGATGGCACCGAGCGCGCCAGCGACAGCATGAGCGTCACCTCGACCGCGAGTCCCACCCAGGTGACGGCGGCGAGGGCGGTGTGATCTACCGCGATCGCTGAGAGCAGCGCGCCTTGCAGCACCGCGAGGATGGCGCCTTGCAGCGCGAACACCCACAGCAGGCCCTCGATCGGCGCGTAGTCCTGCCCCGCGAACAACGGTGCGAGCGGTGCCGCGACCGCGGCGCCGAGCACCGCGACGACACCGATCCCGGACAACACCGCGAGCGCTTCCCTGATCGCGCGCGCCGAATGAGTCGGCTGCGCCATCCGCGGATACAGCACAACGCCGACCGCCTGCGGCAACCAGAACGCGATCTTGGCGGCAATGGCGCCGAGCGCGTACCTGCTCGCGTCCTGCTCGCCGAGGACGATCCGCGCGACGATCAGATCGGCCGACGACAGCGCCATCAACGCCGCCTGGACCTGGGCGGCCCGCAGTACCGGAAGGACGCCGACGAAATTCGTGCCGTGATCGGCAGCGTCGGGCACCTCGTGCCGAGTGCGCGAGCGCGCGAGGGGTGACCCGGCCACGCACCGCGCGAAGACCGCGGCGACGGCGATACCGATCGCCGCCGCGCACAGGGCCGCGGCCGCGCCGCCCCCCATCCCGAGCACCGCAAGCGCGGGTGCCACCCGCGCAACCCCCGCCGCACCGAGGACGACGGCCAACGCCCGAAACCGCCTGCCGCCCTGCAGAATTCCTTGCTCACCGGATAGCACCACCAGCGCGGGCGCCGCGATGAGCGCGGCGAGCGACGCCGCGACCGAAACATTCAGCGCCGCCGCCACCAACGGCACAAGCACCGCCGCGACAACCGCGACGATCACCGCGCACCGCCACCGCAACCCGCGCAGCGCCGCGACGCTCGCGCCACGCACCAACTCGCGCGCCACCACGTTCTGCAACGCGAGCGCGGGCACCGCACACAACAACTGCACCGCGAGCAGACTCGCGAACTCGCTGTACCCGGAAACCCCCAGCCACCGACCTGCCAGCAACTGCAGCAGATACCCCGCCACATTCGCGGTCATCGCCCCGGCCGTCACCAACGTCAGATCCGCCACAACGGGTGGGCGACGGACATCATGCACGCAGCAATAGTCCCACCTCATCGGCCATACCTCCGCCCCGCCCTGGTCGTTGCCGCACGTTGCCGCATTCCCGGCCGTCCGTACGAATCGAGTCACAAGTGATCCAGATGATCGAGCGCGCGGTGTACAACCGCGCAACCCGCGCCGAGGGTGATCGGTACGCAGAGCGCTTGCCCAGGCAACACGCGACCGCGGTCGAAACGTAGGGTCGACAACCGTGAGTGACGGGCAGGCTCGGCGCGACCGGTGGGCGAGATTCGTCCCTGCCGGTTACAGCGCGCTGTCGACGCTGCTCATCGCAGGTCCACTGCTCGGCTCCGGATACTTGCTGCTGCGCGACGCGGTGAGCACGCCACGCTCGTATCTCACCGATTCCGCCCTCGGCCTCGGCCATGCCGCCCCACGGGCCGTACCGCAGGACGCGCTCATCGCGGTGCTGTCGCCTGTCGTCGATGGCGGCCTGATCGTCAAGACGATCATGCTCGTTGCGCTGTGGGCGGCCGGGTTCGGTGCCGCGTTACTGGCCCGTGAACTGCTGCGACTGACCACCGGGCCGCAATTGGTGGCGGCCACCGTCGCACTGTGGAACCCCTACGTGGCCGAGCGGCTGTTGCAAGGCCACTGGAGTCTGCTGGCCGGTTATGCGGCGCTGCCATGGACAGCGTTGGCCGCCCACCGATTACGAACGTCGATCGAGCCGCACCGAACGAACGATCCGCTTGCTGCGAGCCCGCGTTTCGGCGGCGCCGGCCGCTGGGCGGCGTTGGCCGCGTGCGTCGCCGTCGCTGGACTCACGCCGACCGGTGCGCTGCTGGCAGGGTGCACCGCCCTGGTGTTGGTCGGCCGCCGAAGCTTCCCTGGGGCACTGCTACTGGTGCTCGCCGCGTCCGCGCCGTGGTTGACGGCGACAGCGTTGTCCGACGTCGGTTCCGAACCCTCCGACCCGGCCGGAATCGCCGCGTTCGCCGCACGTGCGGAAACCGGCCTCGGCACGCTCGGCAGTCTGGCGGGCCTCGGTGGCATCTGGAACTCCGATGCCGTCCCCGGCTCCCGCAGCACGCTGCTCGCCCTGGTCGGAACATTCCTGCTACTCGCGCTGGTCGCAACAGGTGTCCGCACCGTCGCCGGAGCCATCGTCGACGGGCTGCATCCGAGTGCGGACATCCAACGCATCGGCCTGCAAACTCGGCGAAGGCTACTTGTCTTGGCCGCTGTGGCCATCGTGTTGCCGGCGGTGGGTGCGACGGCATGGGGCATGGATGTGCTGGAGTGGCTTGTCACCTCGGTGCCCGGCGCGGGGCTGCTGCGCGACACCCAGAAGTACGTGGCGCTCGCGATGCCTGCTTACGCCCTGTGTGCCGCGGCCGGATGCCATGCTGTCGCCCTCAGGTTCTCGTCGAATAACCCGGCGGCCTCGGCAGCGGAGTCTGCATCGGGAACCGCATCTGGATCTGGATCGACCGGCACGATCGTGCGACCGAGTGGTCGTGCATCCACGGCCGTAATGTCGCTGACCGTAACGGTGTTCATCGCACTACTGACCCTGCCGCTGTTCGATCTCGGATGGGGCGTCGGTGGGGCGATGCGGCCGGTGCACTATCCGATCGGGTGGCAGCAGGTCGCCGAGCGCATCGACGGGCCCGGCGATGTCGCGGTGCTGCCGGGGGGCATGTTCCGGAAGTTTCCGTATAGCGGGCGCACACCGGTTTTGGATCCAGCGCCGCGCATGCTGCCACGCGACGTGCTGCAGACCGGCGAGCTTCCGGTGCACGGCAGGACGGTCGCGGGCGAGGGCGCACGCGCGCGCGAAGCGGAGACCCTGCTGCTGCACGGAGGGTCCGCGGCGAAGCTTGCGGAACTCGGCGTCGGTTGGGTGTTGGTGGAACGCACCACCCCCGGCCCGCTCGGTGAGTCGAAAACCACCCTCGCCCAGCTGAATCCGGTCTACATCGACACCAACCTCGCGTTGTACCGGGTTCCCGGCGTCATCGATCGCGATGGCGAATCCACCACCTCCCGCCGCACCATCTCCGCTGCCGCCCACCTTGTTTGGGCCGCTCTACTCGTCGGCGGCCTACTGATCGCGGCCTGGTCACCCAGGATGCCGAGCCGTCCAGTACAAGACGATTGTCGCGGGGGATCGGCTGATCACTGATGTCGAGTCGTCCGGGGTTCGCCGGGTCTCGAGGGCCAGGGTGATGCCGTCGGGGCCGTGTCGGCTCCGAACCTCAGGGGCCAGGAGGAATGAGGCCGGAGCTGTGTTGACCACGTGCGACCGAGGCCAGCACCTGGTAGACGCCGTTTCCTGTTTGTTCCCAAGAGAACTCGTTGGCGCGGGCGCGGGCCTTTTCGCCCATGACAGTGCGGGCCTCGGTGTCATCGATGAGCTCACCGACGGCATCGGCGAGCTGGGCGACGTCGTCGACAAGGAGGCCGGTCACGCCGTCGACAATGGAGTCGGTGAGGCCGCGGGAGCTGCGGTAACCGATAGTCGGGACGCCGTGCTGGGCGGCTTCGATGACGGCCAGGCCCCACCCCTCTTTGCGCGAGGGCAGGACGTGCACCCAGGCGCGAGCGAGTAATTCGTGCTTGCGGCGCTCGTCGACGTGGCCGTGGAAGGTGACCGCGTCGGCGATGCCGAGTTCGTCGGCGTTCGTCTCGAGGTTGTCGGCCCACCAACCGTCGCCGATCACGTCGAGGTGCAGGCCGGGAACGCGGGTCCGCAGCCGGGCGACGGCTGCGAGCGCGTCTTCGATCTGCTTGTGCGGCACCAGTCGTGAGAGCACGACTATGCGCGGTTGCGGTGTGCGCGTGGCCGCGGCACCGGTTGGCGCGCCCGATGGAACGGGCTCGGCGCCGTTGCGGACCACCGCGATTCGCGATTGATCTACCCCGAGCGTGGCGAGTTCCTCGGCCGAGGGCAGCGAGACGGTCAGGTATTGGTTGCGCCGGTGCGCGCGCGGCGACAGCCGCGATTCGATCCACCAGCCGATACGGCCGACGAGGCGACCCGCGACGGGCCACTGTTCGCGATGGCCGTGATGTACGAGCACGACCGACGGCGCCTTGGTCGCGACGGCCGCGAAGAACGGGATCCCGTTCTGTGTATCGATCACCGCGTCCGGTCGCAGCCCGCGCAGTGGTCCGACACCGAGCCTGCCGAGCGCGATCGCGGCCAAGGCCCTCGGATACACGGAGTAGCGGCCACCGGCCCTGCTGATATCGATACCGTCGACCCGTTCCCGCTTGGGCGCCCCCGGGTAGTGGGCGGTCCGCAGCGTGACCTTGACCCCGCGCGTGGCGAGCTGGGCGCCGACCTGCTCCAGATACCGTTCGCTGCCGCCGCCCTGCGGATGCCCGGTGTCACGCCAGCACAGCAGGAGGACTTCGCGCACGGTGGTGCTTCTCTCGGTCGGCAGGTCCCGATCGGGGACGTCGGATGTCGCCCAACACCCTAACCTGCGAATGCGGGCACAAGCCGCCACCGGTCCCGTTCTGCGTATCGCCACCTCCGGTGGCAGCAGCGACTGGAGTGGGGTGTGGGCGTTATGCGAGACTCTCCGCCGTGCCGAGAGCTGAAAGTAAGCCAGCGGAAGCCGAGGTGGCCGCGCTGCGGCCCGCCGGGCGCGCCCTGTCCCGTTTTGCCCGCAGGGCGACGCTGCGCCGGTCGATGCGGTTACTCGGCAGCTTCCGATTCGAGCAGACCGATCCCGCGCTGTTCTACGGCGAACTCGCCGCCGACAGCGCGGCCATGATCGGTGACTTCTATGCCGACATCACCGGGCGCGACCTGCGGGGCGCGACGATTCTCGACGTCGGTGGTGGTCCCGGCTACTTCGCCGACGAGTTCATCAGGACCGGTGCGCGCTACATTCCGGTGGAGCCGGATCCCTCGGAGATGCATGCCGCGGGGCTGTCGGTGCCCGGCGCGGTTCGAGGGTCGGGGATGGCGCTGCCGTTTCGCGATGACGCGGTGGACATCTGCTTTTCCTCGAATGTCGCCGAACATGTGCCGCAGCCGTGGCTGATGGCCGATGAAATGGTGCGGGTGACTCGGCCAGGCGGGTTGATCGTGCTCTCCTACACGGTGTGGCTGGGACCGTTCGGCGGGCACGAGACCGGGCCGTGGCACTACCTGGGCGGGGAGTACGCGGCACGCCGCTATCGGCGCAAGCAGGGCCGGGAACCGAAGAACCGATTCGGTGAGTCGATGTTCGCCGTCACCGCGGTTGCGGGGATGCGGTGGGCGGCGCGCACTCCTGCGGACGTCCGGACCATCTTTCCGCGCTATCACCCGCGCTGGGCCTGGTGGCTGGTCCGGGTGCCGTTATTGCGCGAGCTTCTGGTGAGCAACCTGGTGGTCGTCGCAACCAAGAGTGGCTAGGGCTGCCGTTCCAGCCAGCCACGGCGCCAGCTGCGCCTGCCGCACACTCCGTAGGACGACTCGAGCCACGGCGATTCCTGGATGGCAAGGCCGACGGTCTCTAGCGTGGTGAGCGCGAGTAGGTCCGCCAGCATCCCCACGGTGGCCACGGCCTCTGCTGCCTGCATGGCCGCGGTGGCTTGCTCGATGGTCAGCGTGCGACCGGGTAGGAAGGAGACGACCCATCCGCCCGCACCGACACTCTTAGCTTGATGCTCGGTTTGATCGCTCGACATCAGCGACCGCCCGATCACTTGCACCGCCATGACTCTGACTCCCCAACTGCGATTTAATCGAGCGAGCTGATCAGTAGCTACAGCATCCCCTCTGCAACAACAGAACGCAATAGTGCGTTCTCTGAAAAGCGTACCGACAGGTTGGAATTCGTCCTGTTCAGAGGTACGGCGAGAGACAAAACTGGAACAGGTTACAGACAAGCGGGCCACAAAACTGTAACGTGTTCTCATGCATTACGACAGCTTGTTCATCGGCGGCCAATGGACCGCGCCAGCCGGCTCCGAGCGCCTCCAGGTCATCTCGCCCGCCACGGTCGAGACGGTGGGCAGCGTCCCTGTGGTCGTTCGCGACGACGTCGACGCCGCGGTCGCCGCCGCGCGGCACGCCTTCGATTCCGGCCCGTGGCCTTCCACCCCGCCGGAGGAGCGCGCCCAGGTGCTCACCCGCGCGGCACGCCTGATCGAGGAGCGTTCCGCCGATCTACTCGCCACGCTCACCGCGGAAATGGGCGCACCGGCGATGATCGCCATGACGCTCAATCAGATCCCTGCGGTCGCCACCCTCGACGCCTACGCAGCACTGGCAAAGTCGTTCCCCTGGAACGAGACTCGCACCGGATTGTTCGGCACCTCCAGGGTTTCCCGTGAGCCGCGCGGCGTCGTCGCGGCCGTAACCGCATGGAACGTCCCGCTTTTCCTCGCGGCCAACAAGCTCGCCCCCGCCTTGCTGGCCGGTTGCACCGTGGTGCTCAAGCCCGCACCGCTGACTCCGCTGACCGCCAACAAGATTGCCGACATCTTCACCGAAGCGGGCCTACCGGAGGGCGTGCTGTCGGTACTGCCCGCGGAGGCCGATGCCGCCGAGTATCTGGTCTCGCACCCCGGCGTCGACAAGGTCACCTTCACGGGAAGCACCGCGGTCGGCAAGAAGATCGGCGCGATCGCGACCGGTCAGCTCAAGAGCGTGTCACTGGAACTCGGAGGCAAGTCCGCCGCAATCCTGTTGCCCGACATGGACGTTGCCGCGAATATCCCGGTACTCGCCTTCTCCGGCCTGATGAACAGCGGGCAGGGCTGTGTCGCACAAACCCGCATCCTCGCGCCGCGCACCCGCTACGACGAGATCCTCGAAGCACTCGTCGAGCACGTACGCACGATGAAGGTCGGCGATCCCAACGACCCGACGGTGACGCTCGGCCCGCTCATTTCGGAGCGGCAACGCGAGCGCGTCGAGGGCTATATCGCCAAGGGTAAGGAAGAGGGCGCACGGCTGGTGCTCGGCGGTGGCCGCCCTGCCGACCTGGACCGCGGCTGGTTCGTCGAGCCGACGATCTTCGCCGACGTGGACAACTCCTCGACAATCGCCCAGGAGGAAATCTTCGGCCCCGTGCTCTCGGTGATCCCCTATGACACCGAGGACGAGGCGGTGGCCATCGCCAACGACTCCGTCTACGGCCTGGCCGGGTCGGTATGGACAAGCGATGTCGAACACGGCGCCGAGATCGCCGCACGGGTACGCACCGGCACCTACGCGATCAACTGGTACGCGTTCGATCCCGGCTCGCCCTTCGGCGGGTACAAGAGCTCGGGCCTCGGCAGGGAAAACGGCCCGGAGGGCCTCGACTCCTTCTGCGAGCAGAAGTCGGTGCTCATGCCGCTCGGCTGGACGGGGTAATCAAGCCCCCGGCATGACCACCCGCAGGACGGCATCACGATCGCTCCCCTTGGCACCCGGTCCGTCGACGATGTCGACGCGCCAGCCAGGGGGTAGCACCGCCTCCAGCCGACCCGCGGCGCGCCGTAACGGCGTGCTCGCTGTCGCCAGCTCGATCTCGGCAATCCCAGGCACCGGGTCGCCGGTTTCCAGATCGGTCATGCTCCAACCACCTCTCGCGCTTCGATCTCATCGTTTGCCGCGCATCGCGCGGCCACGAGTCGATAAGGGAAGAAGATCAGTCGATCAGACCTGAGACGGAGTACAGGTAAAGCATAAGCTACTAACGCATCCGTACTGGGTATCCTCGTATATTGCGCCGACCGCTGACAATCGGTTCGAGCATTACCGGCATTCCCGCCACTCGCCGGATCTCCGGGCGCACTATCCATTCGATGACGTAGCCGGGATCGAGACAAAGGAGACACCATGGGTGCGCCCAGAGGCATCGACTGGGAATGGGCGACTCGAACCGGAGGCACGCTGACAAAAAAGCAACGCCGCACGCTCACCGTCGAAATCGCGCGCGCTCTCCCCACCGTCCTACCCGATCGGGTCAAGGTCGCGCTGGGTCGCCGCGGTCGCGGGCGACTCGAATTCGGCGGTGTGCTGCTGCCCGACTCGAAACTGGCCCGCGCCGCAGAAACCGAAGCCCGCGAATCGCTTTCGATCCATATCCTGGAGCACTCGTTTCGCAGCTACTTCTTCGGCCGGGTACTCGCGGAGCTCGACGGCGCCGACTACGACGACGAACTGGCCTATGTTTCCTGCCTGCTGCACGACCTACAGCTCGAACACCCCACCCCCGGACGCTGTTTCGCGGTGACGGGCGGCGAACGTGCCGCCGCATTCGCCGCAAGATCGGGTGCATCGCCCGAACGCGCGCAGGCCATCGGCGCCGCCATCGCCGCGCACATCACGCCGGGCGTCATGGCGGACCTCGGCGACATCGGCGGCTTCGTCTCCGCGGGGGCCTCGGCGGACGTAATCGGGACCCGCATGTCCGAACTCGATCCGGCCTGGGTCGAGGAACTGGTGCACCGCCACCCCCGGCACGACTTCAAGCGACACGCGGCCGCCGCTTTCCGAGCAGAGGCCGAAGCGGTACCGCACGGCCGCGCCGCGCTCCTGATCAGCACCGGATTTCTGCACATGCTCCGGATGGCGCCGTTCACCGAATAAGAATGCCCGCAGCGGCAATTCAGACGAAACCGCCCGCACCATCCGAAGATGGTGCGGGCGGTTCGGTTTCGCCGACCGGGTCAGCCCAGGCGCTCCTTGAGGGCCTCGAACTCGTCGCGGACGCCGGAAGGCAGCTTGTCGCCGACGAACTCGAACCACTCTTCGATCAGCGGAATCTCCTTGCGCCACTCTTCCGCATCGACCTTCAGCGCCTCGTCGACATCGTCGACATCGACCTTCAGCCCTTCGAGATCGAGTTGCGCCGCGGAGGGCACGTTGCCGATCGCGGTGCTCTCGGCACCCGCGCTGCCTTCGATGCGGCCGACGATCCACTCGAGCACGCGGGAGTTCTCACCGAATCCCGGCCACAGGAAGCGGCCGTCGGCACCACGACGGAACCAGTTGACGTAGAAGATCTTCGGCAACTTGTTCGCGTCCGCGTTCTTGCCGACATTGATCCAGTGGTTGAGGTAGTCGCCGACGTGGTAGCCCATGAACGGGATCATGGCCATCGGGTCGCGGCGCACGGTGCCGACCTTGCCCTCGGCCGCCGCGGTCTGCTCCGAGGAGAGCGTGGCGCCCATGAAAACGCCGTGCTGCCAGTCGAAGGACTCGGTAACCAGCGGGACCGTGGTCTTGCGGCGGCCGCCGAACAGGATCGCCGAGATGGGCACGCCCTGCGGGTCGTCCCACTCCGGCGCCAGGGTCGGGCACTGCGACATCGGCGTGCAGTAACGTGAGTTCGGGTGCGCGGCAAGGGTTTCGGTCTCCCGGTGGAACCAGTCGTTGCCCTTCCAGTCGATCAGGTGATCGGGCTCGCCCTCCAGGCCCTCCCACCACACATCGTTGTTGTCGGTCAGCGCGACGTTGGTGTAGACGGTGTTGCCCGCCTCCATGGTGAGCATGGCATTCGGGTTGGAGCTGTGGTTGGTGCCAGGCGCGACGCCGAAGAAGCCGAACTCCGGGTTCACCGCGTACAGGCGACCGTCCTTGCCGAAACGCATCCAGGCGATGTCGTCGCCGAGAGTCTCCGCGCGCCAGCCGGGAACCGTCGGCTGGATCATCGCGAGGTTGGTCTTGCCACAGGCGCTCGGGAACGCGGCGGCGATGTAGAACGCCTTGTTCTCCGGGGAGATCAGCTTGAGGATCAGCATGTGCTCGGCCAGCCAGCCCTCGTCATGGGCCATGGCCGAGGCGATGCGAAGCGAGTAGCACTTCTTGCCGAGCAGCGCGTTGCCGCCGTACCCGGAGCCGTAGCTCCAGATCTCGCGGTCCTCGGGGTAGTGGGTGATGTACTTGGTGTCGTTGCACGGCCACGGCACATCGGCCTGGCCATCGGCAAGCGGCGCCCCGACCGAGTGCAGCGCCTTGACGAACGGCTTGTCGGCGCCGAGCTTGTCCAGCGCGGCCGTGCCCATCCTGGTCATCACACGCATCGACACGACCACGTACTCGGAGTCGGTGATCTCGACGCCGAGCTTGGGGTCCTCAGCACCGAGCGGGCCCATGCAGAACGGCACCACGTACATGGTGCGGCCCTTCATCGAGCCGCGGTACAGCTCAGTCATGGTCGCGCGCATCTCGGCGGGGTCGACCCAGTTGTTGGTCGGGCCCGCGTCGGCCTCGGTCTTCGAACATATGTATGTGCGCGACTCGACGCGCGCGACGTCGGAGGGGTCCGACAGTGCGAGGAAGGAGTTCGGCTTCTTCTTCTCGTCGAGCCGCTTGAACGTGCCCGCCGCGACGAGGTGGTTGGTCAGCCGGTCCCATTCATCATCGGAACCGTCCGCCCAGACCACTCGCTCGGGCTGAGTGAGTTCTGCGACTTCCTGTACCCAGGCGAGTAGTTCGCTGTGCTCGGTCGGCGTTTTGCCGTCGGATCCACGAAGACCAGGAATGGTCGCTGAGGTCATGAAAAACTCTCCTGAGATGGGCGGTCCTACGGTGCTTTCGTCTGGGCTGACCATTTCGAGCGACCAACGAACAGTCGCTACGGGCCCACGACCAGCGCAAACATACCGAGCGCCACCATTGGCGGGAAGGCACCCGCTACGACCAGTCGAATGCACGTCCCGGCTGGACGGCGTATATGGACGAAGCGGACGCCCAGGTTCCTGATTAGAGGTTAACGCGATGTGACGACCAATACGGAATCGGGTACAGATCGGACTGCCTCACGGATACCCAATGGTTACCGAATTCACTCTGGCGAAATCCGTCGATCGATGATCTCGATATCGCGTTCGCATGCGGCGAGTTGTCCGGGTTGTTCGGCGGTGGTACGGCGCAACCGCGCTTCCAATTCGGCGACTCGCCGATCGGTTTCGACCATTCGCGCGGTGCTCGTGCGCACAACGCGATCGGCGAGCGTGGTCTCCGATTCCACCAGCGCGGTCGCCACCCGCTGCTCGAGCTGGGCTTTCACATTGACGAGCGCATCGGACACCCATTGCCGGACATGCGCGCGGTCGGCGACCTGCCT
Organism: Nocardia arseniciresistens; assembly: GCF_046764875.1. NCBI lineage: Bacteria > Bacillati > Actinomycetota > Actinomycetes > Mycobacteriales > Nocardiaceae > Nocardia > Nocardia arseniciresistens. The sequence goes on along the minus strand of NZ_JBKORD010000004.1, from coordinate 88,464 downwards.
GCGCGCACGCACGACCCAACCCGCCGCGCCCGCACCGAGTAGCAGCGTCACGGGGACGCTCGCGACGTCCAGCGTCGGCACCAGAGCGAGTGGCGAAACCAACAGTCTGCCGAGGCCGACACCCGCCGACGCGCCCAACGCGATCATGAGGTGATCTTCGACACCACGGTGCCTCGGGTCGGGGTCGGGTCCTACCCGAGGCGCGGAGTCGCGCCGTCGCGGCGGCATGGCGTGCTCGCCCGTCGAACCGTCGACCCGCAGGGTGAGCTGGGCGACGCGACGCTCGATCTCCACATCGACGGCGCCGGTCAGCTCGGTCACCGCCTGCTGCAAACGCTCCGGATAGTCGCCGAGCCGAGAAGGGCGCAGCCGATCGAGTTCGCCGCGGGCGGCGGTGTGCATGGCCCGTACCCTGGAGCCGACGTCGGTCATCAGGTCGACCCTGGCCAGGTGCAGCTGGCTGCGCAGTGTCGACAGCGCGGTTGCCCGTCCGCCGTCTCGTCCCGCGAGCAGCACGGTGCGTTCTTCCCGCCACTGCGCCGGCTCGGTGCCGGAACGCAGGGCCGCAACCTGATCGACCACCCGCTGGCGCGTTTCGGCGAGCACTCGGGAAGTGACGGCCGTGAGCCTGCCGCCACCGGTGGCCTCGGCGCCGGTGGCCGCGGCGGCGAGTTCGGCGTGCAGTGCGGTCAGGCCCGAACGGTCGAGCAGGCTCGCGTCGCCGCCCGCGCGGGCCGCTACCGCGAGGCGCGCCGAGACCGGAACCACGTCGAGGTCGGCGGCGCCCTGCGCGGCGAGCAGCTCGAGGTTGTGGGCGCGGACGGCACGCCAGTCCTGATAGGCGTGGATGCCGTTCATGGCGAGCAGGATTCGAGTGCCGTCGGCACGCAGCCGATGAACAAGCCGCACCGTGTCCGTACCGAGCGAGCTGCCGGCGTCCAACAGGATAAGTGCGACGGCGGCGGGCGCCGCGCCGGATCCGGAGGTGGTTTCGACGGCCGCGCTGGCGTCGGCCACCGGATCGGAGAGATCGATCCGTGGCTCGAAGCGCGCCAGTTCGGTGCGCAACAACGTGGTGTTGGCATCATCGGGCCCGATCAACGTGACCGCCGACGCGGCGCCGGTACCGAGTACGGCGCGCATCAGGGCCATGCCCTGCGGATTCCACCGCGCAACAACTGCCTCCACATCAGAGGGCAACGGTGGCACGTCCGGTTGATCAGAGTCCGGCACTGCTCATCCGCTCCCATAGTCGGATGTAGCCGTTGTGAACGCGCAATGCGGCGCGGCGGGCGGCGGGCGGCATATCGCTCGACACGACCGCCCGCCAGCGCGCGGCACGTGCAAGCGCGTCGTCGGCGTCGACGGGCGCGGGCGACGGGTACCCCGCCGCGAGATGCGCGACATCGGGACAGGCCAGTCCGGCACACAGGCCGAGCCACAGCGCGTCGTCACCGAAGAGATAGTCCTCGATAACGTCGCGCGCCCGGCCGCCCTCGCCCGGCAACGCGGCACCGGCCAGCCTGGCGAGCTCGTCGAGCAGTACGCCGCCACGCAGCGCGGAGACCTGCTCATAGCGTCGGTGCAGGAGACGATGCAGCGCGTCGACGCCACTGACCGCGTGCAGGATTTGCAGCAGCGCGTGCGGAGTGAGCTCCGGATCCGCGCGCAGCGCGATGAGCGCGCTGCTCACGCCGTACAGGTCCCAGCGCTCGAGCAGCTGCTCACGGTCGGTGACGTCGGGTCCGGCCGATGGCGAGGTGAAAAGGTCGGGCGAGAGCGTGAGCGCGGGGTCCGCGGTGGCCGCGAGCCTGTTCAGCGTCGCCATATCGACATCGGTCAACGCGCCCGACCTGGTGCGCACCGCCACGGAGGCGACCACCGGCAGCGTCAGAATGCCGAGCTCCCTGCTGTACTGCTCGGCGGCGGCGACCGCGTCGCCCCAGCGCGCACCGACCGCATCGGCCTTGTTCAACACCACAAGGGTGCGTTCGGGCGGCAACGTCGCGAGGATCCGCCGATCGGCGGGCAGCGGTGCGCCGGCGAGGACGTAGACAACGATGTCGGCGTCGAGTACCGGATCCGGCACCCCGGGTTCGTCGACCGGACCGGTCTCCACGGCGGACATGAGCGCCAAGGCGTGCAGCACAGTGCTGCGGCCCGAGTGCGCACGACCGGTCACCTGGATACGCGGCGGCCGTCGCCACTGCGCGGATACCAAGCCGACCTGCCCGGACAGCCCCGGATCGTTGCCGCCGCCGGAACGCAGCACGGCGATCAGATGGTCGAGTTGGTCTAGTTCACGCGCAGGTCCACCCGGTCTGCTTGCGTGCCCGTTGGTCTCGGTGGCTGTCGACATAGCTGCGCACCCCCTTTACGGTGCGCAATTCTGTCAGACGCCGGGACCGAAGACGGCGGTGACCGCTCAGCTCGCGCTGAAGTATTTGTTCACGGTGCGCACCGCCCAGTTCGGCGCGTACTTGGCGGCCGCCGCGAGCACCTTGGCTTGCGCACCGATTTCGTAATGCACCTTCGGCAGCCGTCCACGCTTGCGAGTGACGTCCCAGATACCGGTCGCGACATCCTGCGCGGTCAGCCGCACGCCGAGCGACTTCGTCGACGCGGTTTCCAGTCCGTCCACCATCGTGGTCGCCACGAACATCGGCCACACCGCGATCACCCGGATATCGTGCTGCTCCCACTCGAGATCCAATGCCTCCGTAAGGCTTTTGACCGCGGACTTGGTCGCGCCGTAGGTGGCGAGTTCGGGCTGGCCGTAGATAGCCGACGCCGAGCACAGATTCACCACCTGCGCGCCCGGTGTATCCCGCAGCAGCCGGAACGCCGCGTGGGTGCCGTTGATGACGCCGCCGATATTGACCTCGATAATCGCGTGATGCGCTGCCAGTTCGATCGATTCGAACGGACCCGCGCGCAGGATGCCCGCGTTGTTTATCAGGATGTCCAGCCTGCCCGCATCGGCGCCGAACTCCGCGAGCCGCTCTGCCCAGTGTGTGTTGTCGGTCACATCGAGCACTCCGGTGCGGACGGTGCCACCGGCTCCGGTGATGTCGCCCGCGAGCCGAGTCAGTCCCACCTCGTCGATGTCATAGGCGCCGACGTCATAGCCGTGCTCGGCGAAAAGCAGCGCCGTCGCCCTGCCGATTCCGGCCGCAGCGCCTGTGATGAACACTGTGGGCCTGCTCATGTTGCGCGCCGGCACATGATCCGCTCGCTACGCTCGCTCATAGCGGGGAGTCTAGTGCGGTGTCGAGCCCCCTCCCACAGGGTTCGCGGAGATACTGTCTGTCATTTACGCTGATTTGATGGTCGGCACCATAGTCGGTGCGCAGCTTCGCTTTTCGACCCAGCGAGCCGACCCGGCGCAGACGAGTTCCGCCGCAGGGCCGCTCGATGAGGAGACGCGATGACCGCCGAGGTGTTCGACCGCAAGCCATTGCTACCGAGCAACGATCCGTTCCTCCGGCCGCCCAAGGGGTTCGCGGGCAAGCCGGCGGGCACCATCCTCCGCAGCCGGATCGTCGACGTCGCCTTACTCGGACTTGTCTCGCAGCAGGTTTCGGCGTGGCAACTGCTCTATCGCAGCTGCGATATGCACGGCGCACCCGAAGTCGCGATCACCACGGTGCTGCTGCCTCAGGGCGCCGACCCTGCCGCAGACCGCCCCCTGCTCGCCTTCCAGACCGCGATGGACGCCGTCGCCGAGAGATGTTCGCCCTCCTACGCTCTGCGGCGCGGATCGCACGCGCTCGGTTCGATCACCCAACTCGAATGGCTGCTCGTCGCGAACGCACTGCGCCGCGGCTGGGCGGTGACCATCGCCGACCACGAGGGCCCGCACGGAAACTTCGGCGCCCCGCGCGAACCCGGCTATCGCGGGCTCGACGGCATTCGCGCCGCACTGAATTTCACACCGCTCGGGCTGCACCAGGACACCAGGGTCGCGGTGTGGGGCTACTCCGGTGGCGGCATGGCGAGTTCGTGGCTGGTCGAGATGGCGCCGACCTACGCACCGGAAATCGATATCGTCGGCGCGGTGCTCGGCGCACCGGTCGGCGATCCCGGTCAGGTCTTCAGCCGCCTGAACGGCGGCCGCTATGCCGGGCTGCCCGCGATCGTCATCGCGGTGCTGCGGCGGCTGTACCCCGCCCTCGGCACCGTGTTCGACAACGACCTGGCCCCCGAGGGGCACCGGCTCATCGCACGCGCGGAACGGGCGACACCGCTCTCGGCGATCGCGGGCCTGTCCAACAAGAACGTCGGCGCCTACCTGACCCGCCCGCTCGACGAGGTGCTTTCGGCCCCCGATCTCGCGGCCATGCTCGATGATCTCAAGCTCGGCTACGCCATACCGACCTGTCCGCTGCTCATCCTGCAACCGATCCACGACCAGATCATCCACATGGACGGCATCGACGCCCAGGTAGACCGGTACCGCCGTGGCGGCGCGACAGTCACCTACGTGCGCGATCGCCTCAGCGAACACTTCTCGCTGCTGCCGCTCGCCACCCCGGTCAGCCTCAACTGGCTCGCCGATCGGCTCGCCGGGCAACCGGTGAGCGATGTCGGCGACTCGACGGTCTGGTCTGTCGCGGCCTCACCCGCCGGACTGCGTGGTCTGCTGGAGATGGTGGTGACCGCGACCAAGGTCGCGCTCGGGCGGCCGCTGACGCAGGAAGCAGAACCCCTGTCCCGGGTTCGTCGCGACCGGGCGGCCTGATCAGCCACCCGATATCCACCGCGCGGAAGTGTTCTACAAGACCTGCGAGCGGTCGCTGACGGCGTCGTTTCCGGCGCCCGAGAACCAACCGTCGGCGGGTTGTTCCCACCGACCCGCAAGCAGTCGCAAGCGGGCGATTGCTGCCCCGATCGCCCGATGCTGGACAATGGATGCCGTGAACGACGCCGCGAACCACACTGCCGAGTCAGTTCCGGAACCATCGTCCACATCATCGGTACCGGCTGACAACGAACCGAGGCGGGGCACCGCCTCCCGCCTGTACCCCCGGGTTACGAGCTTCCGCTCGCGCCGAGGCGCGCTGACCGCGACCCAGCAGCAATCCTGGGCCCGCACCTGGCCGCGTATCGGCGGCGAGGCCGCCGACCAAGTGATCGACGCTACCGAGTGGTTCGGCCGCGAGGCCCCCCTCGTCATCGAGATCGGTTGTGGCACAGGCACCGCCACCGCCGCGATGGCACAGGACGAACCGCACCTCAATCTGATCGGCGTCGAGGTCTACCGGCCTGGTCTTGCCCAATTGGTGCAGCGGATCGAGCGCGAGAACATCGAGAACATCCGGCTGCTGCGCGGCGACGCCGTCGATGTGCTGGAAAACATGATTGCCGCACAGTCGCTGACGGGCGTCCGGGTCTTCTTCCCCGACCCGTGGCCCAAAGCGCGACACCACAAGCGGCGACTGCTGCAGCCTGCGACGTTCGCCCTCATCGCGAGCAGGCTCCGGCCGGGCGGCGTGTTGCATGTTGCCACCGACCACGCCGACTACGCTGAGCACATCGCCGAGGTCGGCGCCGCAGAACCCCAGCTCATCGGCCTGAATGAGACCACAGGCGGGGTCAGCGCGGAACATCGGGATACCGCACCGATCGGATTCGAGCGACCGGTCACCAAATTCGAAAGCAAGGCGCATCGCGCCGGTAGTGCTATCACCGAGTTCATATGGGGGAAGATCGAATGATGAGCGAGCGAACGATTAGCTCAGCCGTCACGGCGGATCCGAACGCTAGCAAGGCCGGGTCATGAGTATCAGCGAAATTGCCCCCGAGATCATGGATATCGCCGGGGAGGTGCATGGACCCGAAATCACCGGCGGTGCGACACCCGAGGTGCGCCGGGTCCTGCTGGTCTGGGACGCACCGAACCTCGACATGGGTCTCGGCGCGATTCTCGGTGGCCGTCCAACGGCTGCCTACCGCCCCCGTTTCGACGCGCTCGGCCGCTGGCTGCTCGCGCGCACGGCCGAGCTTTCGGTGGGTAGCACCTACCGGGTCGAGCCGGAAGCCACCGTCTTCACCAATATCGCCAACGGCACCGCGGACGTGGTCCGCCCGTGGGTCGAAGCGCTGCGCAATGTCGGCTACGCCGTATTCGCGAAGCCCAAGATCGACGAGGACTCCGATGTCGACGCCGACATGCTCGCGCACATCGAGCGGCGCAGCCGCGGCGCCGGGCTTGCGGGCATCATGGTCGCCTCCGCGGATGGCCAGGCATTCCGTGAGCCGCTCGAGGAGCTCGCCGCTCGCGGAATCCCCGTTCAGGTACTCGGCTTCCGTGAGCACGCGAGTTGGGCCGTCACATCCGATACTCTCGAGTTCATCGACCTCGAGGACATCCCGGGCGTGTTCCGTGAACCGCTGCCCAGGGTGAGCCTCGACTCGCTGCCCGATGAGGGTGCCTGGCTGCAGCCGTTCCGGCCGCTGACGGCACTGCTCACCTCTCGCCCCTCGCAAGGAGTCGCTTAGTGTTCACACGCTGGGGCGATCTGGTCTATCGGTTGCGCTTCGCCGTTGTCGGCGTGGTCGCGGCCGCTCTCTTGGCATTGGGCGGATACGGCCTCGGCCTCGAGGACCATCTCAGCTCCAGCGGTTGGGACGATCCCACGTCCGAATCGGCGCAGGCCGCGCGATTGTCCGACGCAGCGTTCGGGCGTGATCACACCAGTGACGTGGTCGTGCTCTACCCCGCGCCGGACGGTACGACGATCGAGGATCCCGAGTTCAGGCAGAAGGTCGTCGACAGCCTCAACCGGCTGCCGCGCGAGTACCCCGGCGAGATCGCCAAGGTCAACGGGGCCTACTGGCAGACCGAGACCGGCCCCGCGTCGCCGATGTTGTTCGGTTCGAAGGACAAGAAGTACACCTTCGCCTCGGTCGCCATTCAGGGCGACAACGACACCGACATGGTCCGGAACTTCCGGAAAGTGAAGGATGTCTTCGACATTCCCGGTATCGACGTGCAGGTCGCCGGCCTGCAAGCGGTGGCGGGCACGCTCAACGACACCATCGCCAGCGACTCCAAGCGGATGGAGATGCTTGCCATCCCCGCCGTCGCGATCCTGCTGTTCTTCATCTTCGGCGGCGTGGTCGCCGCCGCGCTGCCGCTGATCGTCGGCGGCCTCACGGTGATCGGCGCCAACGGCATCGTGATGTTCCTGACCAGGTTCACCGAGGTGAACTCGTTCGTCTCCAGCGTCGTTTCCATGATCGGCCTCGGTCTGGCGATCGACTACGGCCTATTCATCGTCAGTAGATACCGCGAGGAACTCGCCGAGGGCTACGACACCAAAGCCGCGGTGCGGCGTTCGGTGATGACCGCCGGCCGTACCGTCGTGTTCTCGGCGACGATGATCATCGCCAGCCTCGGCGGCATGCTGCTGTTCCCGCAGGGCTTCCTGAAATCGATCGCCTACGGCTGTATCGCGACCGTCGCGCTCGCCGCGCTCACCGCCATCACCATCCTGCCCGCGATGCTCGCCATCCTCGGTCCGCGGGTGGATCTGCTCGGCCTCAAGCGGTTCCGCAAGACCAAGACCGCCGAGGAAATCGAGAACGGCTTCTGGGGCAAGTCCACCCGGTGGGTGATGCAGCATCCGCTCAAGATCGCGATCCCGATCTGCATCGGCCTGCTGCTGTTGATCATTCCGGTCAAGAACCTCGCCTTCGGCGGCATCAACGAGCGCTACCTGCCGCCGGACAACCAGACTCGGCTCGCACAGGCGAAGTTCGATTCGATCTTCCCGCTACGCAAGTCCGATCCGATCCAGTTGGTGTTCGTCTCCGAAAGCAGTACCGACGTCGGCAAGGTGTGGGCCCAAGCGAAGCAAGCACCCGGGTTGACCGGCACCTTCGAGGTGCCGACACGATCCAATACCCACCCCGACGTCTATCGCACCAGCGCCACACTCGCGGACTCCGAGGACGCGGATCCGACCATCGACTATCTGCGCTCGCTCGACGTACCCGACAACGTGCAGATGTACGTGGGCGGGCAACCGACGATCCAGAAGGACAGCATCGACGCGCTTCTCGACCGGATGCCGTGGATGATCGCGCTGGTCTTGTTCGTCACCACACTGCTGATGTTCCTGACCTTCGGTTCGCTGGTGCTGCCCATCAAGGCCGCATTGATGAGCGCGCTCGGATTGGGTTCCACGCTGGGCATTCTGACGTGGATTTTCGTCGACGGACACGGTGCTGGGCTGCTGAACTTCACGCCGCAGCCGATCATGTCGCCAGTGCTGGTGTTGATCATCGCCGTCATCTACGGCTTGTCGACCGACTACGAGGTATTCCTGTTGTCGCGCATGGTCGAAGCGCGAACGCAGGGTGCCTCGACCACCGAGGCCGTGCGCATCGGCACCGCGCAGACCGGGCGCATCATCACCGCGGCCGCGCTCATCCTGCTCGTTGTCACCGGAGCGTTCGCGTTCTCCGATCTGGTGATGATGCAGTACCTGGCCTACGGCATGATCGCGGCGCTGTTCATCGACGCGACCATCCTGCGCATGCTGTTGGTGCCAGCGACGATGAAACTGCTCGGCGACGATTGCTGGTGGGCGCCGGCCTGGATGAAGAAGGTCCAGCAGAAGATCGGCCTCGGCGAGCCCATTCTCGACGACGAGCGCCCCGGCGGCGGCGAGGTCGTCGACCTGGTCAAGACCACGCCGATCACCGACCCCGTCACCATGCAGATGCCGGTGCTCGCGGCAGGTACCCGCCTGCCGAAGTCGCCGCGTCGCCCGCGCACGGTGGAGGAAATCGAAGCCGGGGCGCCTACGCAGCGCTTCGACAGCATCCGCCATGTGCCGTCGTGGTCCGCCTCGACCCCGCCCGATGCCGCCGGGTCTCGGGCCACTCCTGCCCACGACCCGACCCGCCCCAGGGCCACCCCATCCGCGTCACCGTCGCCGGAGGTATCCGCCCCACGGCCACTGCCTCCCGAAGCGTCTACCTTCCGGCCGACATCGCCCGAAGCATCCAGCTTCCGGCCGACTTCGCCTGAAGCGTCTACCTTCCGGCCGCCCGAAACCTCCCCCTCTGGACCGACTTCGCCCGAAGCGTCTACCTTCCGGCCGACATCACCCGAAGCATCCAGCTTCCGGCCGACATCACCCGAAGCGTCTACCTTCCGGCCGACTTCGCCTGAAGCATCCAGCTTCCGGCCGACATCACCCGAAGCATCCAGCTTCCGGCCGACATCACCCGAAGCATCCAGCTTCCGGCCGACATCGCCCGAAGCATCCAGCTTCCGGTCGGCTTCATACGAAGCGTCTCCCTCCGCACCGACATCGCCCGAGGTGTCCACCCCGCAGCCGCTATCTCCTGAGATTTCCGACCCTTGGCCCCTGATGCAGGTGCCGCACGACCCGACAAGGCCTCGGCCGACGGCGACGACGCCTCCCATCACACCGGCACCTACCGCCCAGGTGGCCACCCCATCGCTCCCAACGGCACAGGTACCAACACCGTCGGTGCCGACAACTCAAGCGCCGCCTCCGTCGGTACATACGACAAATGCGCGACCTCCGTCAGTGCCCGACGCACAGGCACCCGCGACGCCGCCACTCGCCACCACCCCCGCTCCGACGGCGAGCACTCCGAACGATCACGATCACCCGCATCACGCCGCACCGGAGGCACCCGAGGCGGAGCCGGGCGATCCCGACAACGGCCCGCCGACCACGCGCAGCACCATCGAAAACTGGATGGCCGAACTGCGCTCCTCCCGCCGCACCGGCAAGCCCGACGAAGGCCGCCACCACAGTGGCGACGGCCGCACCGTCAGCGTCAACGAACTGCTGCGCCGCCGAGATCAGGAGTAACCGGGCCCTCGCCTAGGGTGAGCACATGGATCCGCATGTGCTCGTAGTCGCCGATGTTTCGTCGAGCCCGCAGGACGCGGAAAAGTTCGGGCCCGCCCTCCAAGCGCTCGCACAGGCCTGCCGCACAGAGCCCGGCTGCCTGTCCTACGACGTGTTTCAATCCATCGAACAGCCCGAGCGCTACGTAAGCATCGAAAAATACACCGACACAGCAGCATTCGCCGCCCACCGAGATTCCGATCACTTCCGTGAAATCGGCCTCGCCAGAGTAATGCCACTGGTCATCCGGCGAGACGTGCAAATGTACGGCCCGACAAGCGACATCCCGGCCGCACCCTAGGCCCCGAACCGGGCTGCACGACCAACCAGCCGCACGACCAACCAGCCGTATGGCCGCATCCCTGGAGGGCTGCGGCCATACGGGGTTGATCAGTGGGCCGCGTTGTCGGCCGAATCTCGGTTTGCCCCACCGGCTTCGGCGAAAGCGCGGGCGTAGCGGGTGCCCGCTATCAGGAGTAGGACGCCGACGACGAGGAAGGCTGCGACTCGGACCAGGCCGCCGAGGGTGGCGAGGTCGAAGAGGAACAGCTTGGCGAGGGCCGCGGCGGTGACGAGTAGGCCGGAGCCGAGTGCTAGTTTGGCGACCCCGGGCGAGCGGGCCAGGTTGCGCAAACCGAACAGTAGGGCGACGGTCGCCGCTGCCATCCACAGGATGGTCGCGGCGCTGTGTCCGATGACGAAGCCGTCGGGAAGCCCCGCCGCGATGCCGATCGATACCGTTGCGGCCGTAACCGCGTACAGGGCAATGACACTCGCGGGGATCCACAGGACCGATTCGGTGGTAGCGCCGTCGGTCCGGCTCGGGAAGTTCCGGACGCACCATACGGCCACCGCGACTACCGCTAAGGCGAGGATGGCTGCCAACGCCGTCGAGATGCCGAGCCGCTCCTCGGCGAAACGTTGTGTCGCAAGCGTTTCCGGACTGACATTGGCGAGGTAGACCAACGCGCCGACCGCGGCGAACGTCGTCGCGATGGCCCCGGCCATCCGCGAACGCTGTTGCCCGGCAACGCCCAGGAAGCCCAACGTCACCAAGAACAGCGCGACCGGAAGCGTCTGGGTTTCGGTCACTCCGATGCACGCCTCCAGCAGTGCGAACGAACCCGCGACCGCCGCGACTATCCGGAGATGTCCCGGAATCCGCGCCAATTCGTGCAGTTTCGACCCCACCGGCAGTGCGGCGACGAACAGAAGCACTATCGCGAAGGCCGCCGCGATGATCGCACCGATATGCCGCTCGAACAGTGCGGGTGCGGCAAGCAGTGGCAGCGTTGCCAGCCCGAAAGTGAGTGTGGCGGTGAGGTCTCCCTGCCGCCGCCGCACGACCATAATGCTTCCGACGAACCCCACCGCGGCGACCGTGACAGCTGCGGCGAGCAGCAAGGACACCCGCTCGTGCGTCGCGGTGTCGAAGGACGCCGAGCCGATCGCGAGCAAGGTCGCCAAAACGGCAGGCAAGGTACGCACCACATGCAGCAGCGGCCAATCCCGCTCCATCTGCACCGGAACGCAAGCCAACTGCAACACGATCAGGAACGCGAGCAACACCAGCTCGGTCGTCACCACCGGTGACAACGCGGCCGCACCGGCGACGACGAGCACCGCGAGCGTTTGCGACCTCCACTGCATCGCAAGCGCGACCCCGCCCGCGGCCACCGCGAGCGCCGCGGCAAGCCCGAGCGGCGGATACAGCCATTGGTAAATCGCGCTCACCGCAACAACATCCAGATAGGCACCGGCAATGCCGGTGGCCGCCAAGGCAATTCCACCCACTCGGCCACCTGCCCGGCCGAATACTCGCATCCCGGCGCCGACCAACGCCGCCGAGAACACCGCCCCGGCAACAACCCTGGGCACCGGCCCGAACAACCCCGCCTGCGCGGCGAGCACCAGCAGCATCACCACACCGATCAGCGTCACCCCCACCCCGGCCACCGCCAGCATCCGGCTGATCATTCCTTCCTGCTGCCACCACGGCGTATGCGGCACCGCGGGTCCCCGCCTTATCGGTGGCCGCGCACCAGGCGGCACCCCCATCCCCGGCATCGGCGCCCTCGCAACACCGGGCCCGCGAACTTCCTGCGCAGACATCCCTGCGGGAACACCCGCCCCGCCCTGCGCCCCCGCGGCCCAGTTCTGCATGCTCCCGGCAGGCCCACCCGCCCAGTTCTGCATTCCCACAGGCCCGCCCGTCCAGTTCGACCCACTCGCCCCGGGTATACCTGTGGGGCCGCCCGTCCAGTTCGGCACTCCCCCAGGCCCGCCCATCCAGTTCGGCGTGCTCGCCGCGGGCATACCCACGGGCCTGCCCGGCATTGGCGGTCGGCCCACCGCAGGCGCATACCGCGGATCCGCAGGAGCTCCACCCAGCACCTGACCCGCTGGTGGCACACCGGAACCACCCGGCGGCGTAGCCTGCGGCGCGGGGGACTGTTGCGAGAGTCCAGGCACGGTCAACACCGAACCAGGCGGTACCGGCACGGATTCATCCACAGCCGCGGCTTCGACACCGGATCGCTGCTCCGTAACCCCCTGAGCCGCAGCCGAACCCACAGTCACCTGCGTCCGCAGCAACTCCAGATCCCGCCCGACCATGCCCATCTGTGTTCCGAGCGCGGCAAACTCCCCCGACAATCGCGAAATCAGCGCCGGGTCGATAGATGTAGTCATAACCCAATGCTCGTTGCGCGCACCCCACCCGGACATGAGTAGAAACACCCGCCACACAGCAAAGATCTACCCGACTTCGCAGTGTCCGGCCGGACCCTTATCGACCTCGCGGACGCGGGTTGCCAAGGCCGCCAGCGACACCGCCGACGTCCCGGCCGCGGTGCTATACGACCGGTCGGGTAACCGGAACCACCTTCAACAACTTCTCCAGGCCTACGTAGTCACTCGGATTGGTCGTGAAGAGCGGCAAGTCCTCGACAATCGCAGTCGAGGCAATCATCAAGTCCGCCAAGCGTCTCCGAGGTTTGCGCCCGATGGCAACGACTGCCGCCGAGACCCGCCCGAATACGCGCGCCGCCTCCACATCGAATGGGATCGGATCGAATTCGCTCTCGGCTCGCTGTAGAACGTCCAGCCGACGTGCGCGTTCCTCGTGCTCGTCGTACTCGTCTTGCTCAGTATTGCCACGCACCTCGTGCGGTCCAGCGGACAACTCGGCCAACGTGATTGCGCTGATAGCCATGCTCGCGGGCAGCGCAGCAGCTTCGATGTGCCGTCGCAGGATCAGGATATTTGTGTCCAGCAGCCCTACGTCCGGAAGTTCACCGGTCATACGGGTCGCCCGCCTCATGGTCAGCAGCAGCATCTTGGTCCCGCCGGAATGTCTCCAGGTCAACGACGGGGGCGTTGCGCGACATCGCAACAAAGTCGTCGCGATTGACGAAACGCCGCCGCCGCCGAAGCGGAATCAGCTCGCCGATCTGGTGGCCGTCTCGCGTTACCGTAAACGACTGCCCATGTTCGACAGCGTCCATGATCTCCTTGGACTTGTTACGCAGATCCCGCTGCGTGATCTCAGGCTGAGCTGACATGTTTATAGTCTACTCAGCTGTGGCACGTTGTGCTACCAGGTAGCACCCCAAGGACCGCGTCAGCAGCGTCGCCGACTGATCCCCACCTCGGATCGGTGGGTGGAGATCAGTCTTCGGGAGACGTTTCAGGCGGGTGCTCGCATCGTGGTCACCTGTTGGACGGTGTTGATCACCGCCGAGCGGGGTGGCATGTGGAGCACGCCGGGGGCCGGTTCGCCCGCCCAGTGCCAGCCGAGTCGGGAGTCGGTGCTGGGGAGTAGGACGTAGCGGCCGCCGGGGATGACGGTTACCTGGTGGCCCGCCAGACAGCGGCGGACGGAGATGTCCACGGGATTGGCGGGGCTCGGTTGGGTGACGAGGAAGGTCCAGGCGCACTCGCCGGGGTCGGCTATTACCGGGGCCGTGTAGGTGCGGTCCAGGGTGGCAAGGACTTTGCGGCCCAATTCGGGAGGCATGACAAGGCCGCCGAGGATGGAGCCGGTGGTGATCATGGGTCGGCCCGCGAGAAGTTGAACAGGCAGGCCGTAGCGATGTCGCAGCAGGTGCGCGACCTCGTGGGGTGAATGACAGCGTTCGAACATGGCTCTACTCCTCGCCGAATCCAGTACGTGCTGGGCTGATCGCGCGAGGTAGTAGAACCGCGCGCGATCCTCGGCGTAGTGGGCCGTGCTTGTCGTGAACACCCATCGTGTGACGTGCGGTTCCAGTGAAAGTTGTCCCCCGCTCGATGGCGCGATCGTCGCCTGGAGCCCGCGCGGTGGTATTCGGCATGATTGTCATTGCCGCCGCCCTTTGCTTTCAAAGTTGCAGAAAGGCAACGGTATTCCACCCAGAGGCAAACGAGTCGTACGTAATGTCCCACTTTCGTGCAGCGCAATCCTTTAGCGTCGTACTCTGAAACGTGGTTGTAACAAAGGAATCTGGTTCATGGATGATTCGTCGATCGGCGTGCGGATCCGGCTGTTCCGCGGAAAGGCGCTCACCCAGCGTCAACTCGCCGACCAGGCCGGTGTGAGCGTTGATCTGGTGCGCAAGCTCGAACAGGGCGGACGCCAGACCGCTTCGATTGCCAGCCTGCAAAAATTAGCTCGCGCGCTGGACATCGATATCTCCGATCTGGTCGGAAAACGGCACGGCATACCGTCCGGCAATCCCGATGCGGGCATCGTCGCGATCCGCAGAGCGCTGACACCGGTCGATGATCTACTCGGCGAGCTCCCCGAGGAGCATGCGATCACCCACGACGAAGGCGGCCGCGCAGTGGATTACGCGTGGGGCGCCTACTGGGCAGGCCGCTACGAACTGCTCACTTCGATCCTGCCAACAGGCGTGACCCACCTGCGCGCGACCGTGCACGCCGCACGCAACGGCATGATCGCGCCTGCGAACGAACTGCTCGCCAGGATGTATTGGGTTACCGGCTGCACGCTGGTACATCTCGGCCAGACCGATCCGGCGTTCCTCGCTATCAGGCAGGCGCTCGCGGCGGCCGAGCTGGGCAACGACCCGTTGCTGCTGGCCACGATTCGCGGCTCGGTCGCCTGGCAGCTGCTGGTGCAGGGCAGGTACGACGAATCTCGCCGCGTCGCTTTACGCGCGGCAGCCGATCTCGAACCAGCGGGCACCGAAACACCGGCGCATCTTTCCGCGTACGGCTCCCTGGTGCTGCAGAGCGCGACCGCGGCTGGACGATCGCAACATGTTCCAGAGGCCCTCACGCTCATCCAAGCGGCGGGCGAGGTCGCGCTGCGTATCGGCGGCGATCGCCGTGACTACGAAACCTATTTCGGCCCTTCACAAGTCGTCATGCAAACCGTGGACGTCAACGTGTCTTCCGAACGCTATCCGGAGGCCCTCGCCGCAGCGAAGGATATGCCGAGCAACTGCGGCCTCCCGCAAGCCTCCCGCGCCCGCCATCTCACCGACACCGCGGTCGCATGGACCCGCACCGGCCAGCACAAGCGCGCCCTCGACGCGCTACTCGACGCCGAGCGGGTCGGCGGGCCCGACTGGATCAAATATCAGTCCCTGCCTCGCCACATCGTCTCCGAACTCCTCGACCACGATCGCCGAGTTCCGTTGCGCGCCTTCGCCCGCCGCATCGGCGTCAACACCTGAGCGGCAGGCCGCGTACGCCTCGAAGTAGCGGATCGGTATCGGTCCGCCGACGCGATGCCCCACCCTCAATCGACTTCAGCGTCTGTGACACGGAATCGCTCCGAGGCACGGTCGAGTACCTCGTCCAACACCTCACGCGAGCGGACAAGGTCGGTGATCGTCCGATTGATCCGATCCCGTTCCGCCGCCAGCTCGGAGACCAATTCCGGGGTCGCGAACTCGTTCGCGCCGCCGTCCACGTCTCGCATGCACGGCAGCAGGTGGGCGATCTTCTTGCTGGACAGGCCCGCGGCGAAGAGCTCTTGGATGTGGATGACCCGATCCACCGCCCATTCGGGGTAGTCACGATACCCACCCGGCGTGCGCTCGGGCACGAGCAATGCCTGCTCCCCGTAGTAGCGCAATGAGCGTTCGCTGACTCCGGTGCGCCGCGCCAACTCGCCGATTCGCATCCGCTACCTCGCATTTCGCCGTCGGACTCGAACTTTCACATCGATGTCAGGTTTCAGCTTACCGACGTGACGAACAAGTCCGGCGGCCTCAGCGGCCGAGCAGCTTGCGCCACTGCGCGCTGAGAGGGTGCTTGGCGGTGACAGAGCCGAAGTAGATTCGGCCGTGCACGACCAGGTGTAGCGGACCGAAGGGTGGGCCGGTCCGGACCTTGTTGTTGACACTGGAGCCGACGAGGTCGAGTGCGTTGAGGTCGACGGTGGCCTCGGCAGGCACGATCAGGGTCAGCGAACTGCAATAGTCGTCGACATGCAGCTCGACGAC
Organism: Nocardia arseniciresistens; assembly: GCF_046764875.1. Taxonomy (NCBI): domain Bacteria; kingdom Bacillati; phylum Actinomycetota; class Actinomycetes; order Mycobacteriales; family Nocardiaceae; genus Nocardia; species Nocardia arseniciresistens. The sequence goes on along the minus strand of NZ_JBKORD010000004.1, from coordinate 72,110 downwards.
CTGGGTCGACATGATGGCCTCGGTGAAATCCAGCGTGACGCCCGAAAGCCAGTTGTTCGTGCGCAGTGACGGTGCGACCTGCCATGGCCCACGCCTGCTGACGCCGGACAAGCGGCTGCGAATCAGGTTGCTCGGCGCTGCGGACGCAGGACCCGGCACCGCGGACATCGGCCCGCGCTTACCGAACGGCGGCACGGAATTCATAAACGACGCGGCGTTCACGAAGGCCGAAGGCGGCGCGGCGGGCTGACCGACCAGCCGAACACCCGGCAGATCGATGAGCACGGCATTGAGTTCGCCACGGGTCTTCGCGGCCAGCGCGGTATCCATCCGCTCAGTGAACTCACCGAGCGACAGCATCCCGAGCCCGACTGCACGCTGCAACAACTCACCGACATGCTCGCGTTCGGCGTCGGAGACGCGCAGCTCCCGGTTGCCGACAGCGTCACCGGAGCCGACACCACTGGATACCGATTCGGGTCCGCCCATAGATTCGAGATTACCCATCCCGCCACCCGCACACATCAGGGCAATCCCGGATTCTCCGGCCCGCTTCCTCCTCCGTCAGTCGTACACCCGTCCTGCCCCGTACTCATCGAGCGGGACATGGCGCAGGGCTCACTCGTGCGACGCCGCGGCGATAGTCCGCTCGACCACCTATTCGAGCCCTTGTTCGATGGCGTAGCGGGTGAGCTCCACGCGGTTGGCGAGGTGGAGTTTGCGGAGCGTGGCCTGGACGTGGTTTTCGACCGTGCGATGGCTGAGGTTGAGGCGGGCGGCGATTTGCTTGGCGGACAGGCCCTTTGCCACCATCCGCAGGACCTCGGTCTCGCGTTCGGTCAGTGCGGGGCGGTGTGGTTCGTCCGGCTCGGCCGGAGTCGTTGCCATGCGCCGGTATTCGCCGAGGACCAGGCCCGCGAGGCCGGGCGTGAAGACCGGTTGACCCGCGGCGGTCGCGCGGACCGCTTCGATCAGCTCGGCGACGGAGGCGCTCTTCACCAGATAACCGGAGGCTCCCGCCTTGATCGCGTCGAGGACATCGCCGCGTTCCGCGGATGCGGAGAGCACAAGCACCCGGCTGCTCGGTGATACCCGCAGCACCTCGGCGGTGGCCTCGGCTCCGTTTCCGTCCGGCAGTTGCATATCCATCAGCACCACGGCGGGACGTACCGCGGCTGCTCGTCGTGTCGCGGATCCGACACTGTCCGCGGTCGCGGCCACCTCGAATCCGGCCTCGGCGAGGTCTCGGGACACGCCGTCGCGCCACATCGGATGGTCGTCCACGACCATCACCGAAACCGGCTCCGCGGCTTGACTATCGGTCACAACGCACCTCCTGTGCGATCGCTGTTCAATTCACGCACGTGGCACCCGGAATTCCCATTCGGTGCCGAACCCGACCCCACCATCGGCCTCGGTGAGCAGGTCCGCCGCCCCACCGAGCGCGGCGATCCTGCCGACGATCGACTGGGAAACACCCATCCGCCCTTCTGCTTCGGCCTCGGCCAGTCGACCGGCCGGTATTCCGACACCGTCGTCACGCACGCTGATGATCAGCTCATCTCCGGTGTCCTCCAGCAGCACATATGCTTTCGCGTCCGCCCCCGCGTGCAGGGTGACATTGGACAACGCCGTCGCCACCGCCGCCGCGATCTCCTGCGCGGTCCGGCGCCCGACCTGCACCGGCTGGCCCGGCGTCGAGACGAATACCTCGGGTGTCGCGTGCACCGTCAGCAATGGGCGCAGATCGACATCCACACCGCCGGCATCCTGCGGGCCGCCCTGCTCGGAGATCAGGACCCGCAGCGCCACTTCCTGTTCCCCGGCACGCTGCGCCAATTCCGTGGTCGGGCCACCGATTTCGCTACCGCGCCGTTTGATGTAACTGAGCACCTGAAGCACGCCGTCATGTACTTCGCGCGAAAGTCGTTCCCGCTCTTCGGCGGCCGCGGTGAGTCTTGCTGCCCGTTCGAGCTGGCCGTGGGCGCGGCGGGCGGTATCGGCCGCCAATCCCAGCGCCAAGCCGATGGAAACGAGGACCGGGGCCGTCGCATCGGCCCAAACGTCCTGACCCCACTGGTCACGGACCGTCACGATCACCGCGGCGATCAGCGTCCCCGAAAGCACACCCCAGATGGGACCGCACAGGATGGCCGCCGAGATCACCGCGTTGGCCGCCCACAGGGTCGTCGGCAAGGTCTGATGTCCGTGGTACCAGCCATAATCCGCGACCAGACGCGTCGAGGCGATCAGCGCGATCACCACAATGTGGTCACCGACCACGACCCAACGGCGCAGCCGCGCCACATCGGGAAAATGCCATGCCGAGAGCATCAGCGCCGACGCACCGGACCAGACCGCCATCAGGGCGATCAGCACCCAGCTCAACCGCTGGTTCTGGTAGTCGGACACCGAGGCGAACTGCTGCCCCACCGCGTAGAGCAGGGTCACCAGCCGCAGCGCCTGCGCCGCCCGCCACAGCGGTGCGGTCGCCGCGTCGGCCGGGGTCAGGTCAGTTGTCGGTGGCCGCATCATCGGTTTTATCCAGGCCGCCGCCCTGTCGTTCGGCTCGGCGCTCCGACGGTGGCTTGTCCGGCACGATGTTCTTGTCCGGCGCTGTCTCGGGGGGCTCGTGTTCGGCCGCTTCGACGAGCGTTTCCAGATCGAAGCGCCCCGGCTCGGGCTCGTCCGGCTCGGCGCTGTACATCCTGCCCGGCTCCCCGGTCTGTAATTCCTCGAAGACTTCCTCGGGACTATCGGCGAGCAGCGAACGGATCGCGGTGTTCATCACCGCGACGAACGGCACGGCCAGCAGGCCACCCGCGATTCCACCGAGCACCACACCGGCGGTGATGGCAAGCACCACCGCAAGTGGATGGATGCTGACCGCCCTGCCGAGCAGCAACGGCTGCAAAACATGACTCTCCAGTTGCATCACCGCGATGATGATGCCCAGCACGATGAACGCGGTGACGAAACCCTTGGTGACCAGGGCAATGAACACAGCGACCGTGCCTGCGAGGAATGCACCGATAATCGGAATGAACGCGCTGATGAACACCAATGAGGCCAATGGCAGCGCCAGCGGCACCCCCAGGATCGCCAGTCCGGCACCGATACCGATGGCATCTACCGCCGCGACCGCCACGGTGGCGCGCACGAATCCGACCAGCGTCCCGAACCCGAGCTGCCCGGCCGTGCGCACCTTCTCCCGATGCGCCGTCGGCACCATCCTGGTGACGAACTCCCAGATCTGGTCGCCGCCATAGAGAAAGAAGATAAGGATGAACAGCGTCAGGAAGGTGCCGGTGAGAATGTGGCCGATCACCGTCGCCGTGGTCAGCGCACCGCTGGTGAGACTGTCCTGATTGGACCTGATCGCCTGAACGATCGTGTCACCGGCATTGCGGATCTGCTCGTCGCTCAGATGCGCCGGACCGTTGATCAGCCAGTCCTGCACCTGGTGGATGCTGTGGGTGATCTCATCGGACAGCTGCGGCACACCGTCGACGAACTGCTCGACCACGAAGGTCAGGACGCCCGCGACCAGACCGAGCGATCCGGCGAGCGCGACGAAAACCCCCACCGCCCTCGGCACTCCGAACCGCTGCATCCAATCCACCAGCGGCGCGAGCAGGCCCGCGGCCAGCAGCGCGATGGCAAGCGGGATAACCACCGTCGCGAGTCTCTGCACAATCGTCGATATGGCGAGCACCACCGCGAAAATGACCAAAAGCCGCCAAGACCATTCCGCGGTCATACGGACCAATGGGTGCACTGCGTCCGAGGGAGAACGAGTCGCAGTGCCTTTCCGCGGTGAACTTGACTTCAGGTCGGTCACGGTCGTGAGCCTAGTTGACAGAGCCGGACGCTAGATTGGTGATCGTGTCAGCGCCACTGGAAGCGGTCAAACAGACCATGCGAACACGCTGGCCGCTGTACCTGACATCGATGCTGCTCGCCAACGCCTTCGGCGCGGTTCTGGTCTGGGCATTCATCCAGTACGGACTTCCTGTCCCCGAGGGGGAGTCGGCGGGCGCACGGCGCACCGACCTGCTGGTCCCGGCCCTCGTCTTCCTGACCGGCGGCCTGCTCAGCCTCGGCGCATCGGCGCTGATGCTGCGCCCGGTGATGCGCTGGCAGATGCGTGGCGGCCCACCGAGCAGGCAAGAGCAGATGGCCGCCCTGCACGCCCCGCTACGGCAGGCGATCGTGCACCTGACGCTGTGGCTGGTCGGCGGCGCCATCCTGGCCGCGACCATCATCGTCGACGCGCCCGAACTGGCCGGCGCGGTCATCGTCACCGAATGTATGGCCGCGACCATCGTGTTCGGCTTCACCTACATGCTCGGCGAACGCATCCTGCGCCCGGTCGCCGCCGAGGCGCTCACCGAGGGCACCTTCGATCACACACTGACCCCCGGCGTCGGCACCCGTATGGGCATGACATGGGGCATGGGCACTTTCGCACCGACCATCGCCATTGTGCTGCTGTGCGTCACCCAGATTTCCTCGGACGTCAAGTTCTCCGCGCAATCGCTGGCCATCTCGATTCTGCTGCTGTGCGGCGTGGTGATCATGCAGGCACTCGCGCTGTCGATGCTCACGGGATCGAGCATCTCCGATCCGGTGCGCCAGCTGAGCCAGGCCATCAACCGGGTGCAGGAGGGCGCACGCGACGTCCAGGTCGAAGTCTTCGACGGCAGCGAGATCGGACTGCTTCAGGTCGGGTTCAACCGGATGATGGAAGAGGCAGCCAAGCGCCGCCAGCTACAGGAGTTGTTCGGCCAGCACGTCGGCGAGGAAGTCGCGCAGCGCGCCCTCGACTACGGCACCGAACTCGGTGGCGAAACGCGCTTCGTCGCGGTGTTGTTCGTCGACATGGTCGGTTCCACCGCGACCGCGGCCGAACGACCGCCGACCGAGGTGGTGAGCCTGCTCAACGAGTTCTTCCGAATCGTCGTCGACGTGATCGACCGCCACAACGGCTTCGTCAACAAGTTCGTCGGCGATGCGGCCCTCGCCATCTTCGGCGCACCGCTCGACCGCCCCGACGCACCGACGGCGGCCCTTGCCGCCGCCCGTGAATTGCGCGAAACGCTGCGCGAAGTGCCAGGGCTCGATATCGGCATCGGCGTATCGGCCGGGCTTGCCGTCGCCGGAAATATCGGTGCCGCAAACCGTTTCGAATACACGGTGATCGGTGATCCGGTCAACGAAGCGTCACGGCTGACCGAACTGGCTAAAGATCAACCTGGACGCGTACTCGCCTCAGGGAGCGCACTGTATTTCGCCGATGAGAGTGAGCAGAACTTTTGGGAGACCGGCGACGAGGTACAACTGCGTGGACGGCGCAGACAAACTCGATTGGCCAGGCCGAAGGATGGCACCGACCCGCACGCCCCTACAGACAGCGAAACAGCCGGTTCGTTAGGCTGACCGGGTGACTGCCAACGGGGAGCTAGCGGGCGAGCCCGCACCACGGCAGTCCACGCATGAGCAGCGCCGCAGCAAATTCTGGTGGCTCAAATGGGTCGTCGGCGTCGCATTGATTGCGCTGCTGATCGGCGAGGGTTACTACCTGTGGCCGCGACTGCACGAATCCTGGAAGAATCTCACCGAAATTCATTGGGGTTGGGTCGCCGCCTGCATTTGGCTACAGGCACTTTCCATGAGCGGATTCGGCAGGCTACAGAAACAACTGCTGCATGCGGGCGGCGTCGATGTCAGCCAGCGTAAATCGGTCGCCGTCGTCTATGGCGCAACGGCAATGTCGGTGACACTTCCGGCCGGTCAGGTATTCTCCACCACCTTCACCTATCGACAGATGCGCCGCTGGGGCGCGAGCCCGCTGGTCGCCTCGTGGCAGTTGGTGATCTCCGGGGTTGTCGCCACCGCGGGACTGGCGCTGCTCGGTGTCGGCGGTGCGCTGCTGGTCGGCAACCAGGTCGGGCCGTTCAAGCTGATCCTGTCACTGGCCGGAGTGGTCGCGCTGGTGTGGCTCGGCAACTACGTGTCGAACAACCCCGGCACGCTGGAGGCGGTGCTGCGCCGAATGCTTTCCCTGATCAATCAGCTGCGCAAACGCCCCGCCGACCAGGGCATGAGCAAGGTTTCCGAGGTGCTCGCCCAGCTGGAATCGGTGGATCTCGGCAAGCGGGACGGCGCCCTGGTCGGCGGATGGGCGCTGGTGCACCGGTTCGCCGACGTGGCCTGCCTCGGCACCGCCTGCTACGCGGTCGGCGCCGACCCCAAGCTGGCCGGTTTGCTGATCGCGTTCGCCGCGGGCAAGGCCGTCGGCTCCATCCCGTTCGCGCCCGGCGGCATCGTCTATGTCGACGCGACGCTGATCTACGGCCTCACCGCCGCCGCGGGACTGCCTGCCGCGCAGGCCGTCGCCGCGGCCTTCGTGTACCGCTTGGTGAGCTTCATCCTGGTGGCGATCGTCGGCTGGATCGTGTTCCTGTACCTGTCCCGCACCCGGCACGACGATGACGACGAATTCGAGAAAGAGTTCGAGCAGCGGCGGTTGTAGTTTCGGCTCGCAAGACTCGCTCCGTGGTGGCTGGGCGGCGACGGTATCGCGTGGCTGGATCGGAGAGGGTATCGCTCGGACGAAATCCGGGGCTCGAATTGAGGGGGTGCTCGGGTCAGTGTCGCGGTGCGTGCGGGGCTGAGCCGCTATTAGGCTGGCCCGGATGAAGAGACTGGTGCCGTTGGTGGTCGATGCACTGCTGGTTATCCTGTTCTGCGCGATCGGGAGGCGCAGTCACGATGAGGCGGTACTTACCGGACTGTTGAAGACGTTCTGGCCGTTCGCGATCGGTCTCGCGATCGGTTGGGTCGCTGCGGTGGTGGTGTCGAGCAGAATGTCCGGTGAGGCGGGACAGGCCGTACGGTTCGACGGAACTGCGTTGTGGCCCACCGGGATTCTGGTGTGGCTCGGCACGCTCTGCGGCGGCATGCTGCTGCGGGTGGTCAACGGGCAGGGCACCGCATTCAGTTTCGTCCTCGTCGCGATGACCGTGCTCGCGTTGTTCCTGCTCGGTTGGCGCGCGGCGATCAAAGCGCTGAATTAGCAAGTCATCTCGAACTGCACCGCACCCCACGAACTGACCGAGCCCCGCCGAACCAGTCGACGAGGCTCGGTACAGCGAGTGGTCAGGCGGTCTTCGGTGTGGCCCTGGTGCCGACGTAGACACAGGGGATGCCGTTGGCCAGGGTGGAGAAGATCACCGGCATGTAGCCCTCGCTGAAGGAGGGGCCCGCACCGGTTCCTGCCCACACCGACTCCGACACCGGGATCAGGTCGATGCTCAGCGGCGGGGACATGTCCTTCATGTCGTCGACGAATTCATACAGCATGTGCGCCTTGCCTTCTCGTTCACTCACGGTGAGGACGACGCCCGCACGCTTGTAGGTGCCGATATGCGGGGTGAGGTCGAGCGCGGGCGGCCGCGCGGCCGGACCGAACGGCTCCGGCATGGTCACATCGGCCAACTCGCGCAACAGTTCCCTGAACAGGTCGGAGTACAGCTGGCGAGCACCACCGCCGTTGGTCAGCAGGACGACGGCCACGTTCGCCGATGGGACGATGCGCAGGTAGCCGTACTGACCGATGGCCGCACCATCGTGACCGAAGCCGCCGACACCGTTCCAATCGTTGAGCACCCAGCCGAGGCCCTGGCCGTCACCATTGACGGTCCACTTGTCGGGGCAATCGACTTCGCGACGCTGCATGGCCGCGGCGGAGGCTGTGCTCAGTACCTGGCTGCCGTCCGCGGCGATTCCGCCCGCGAGGTGCATCTGCGCGAACCGGACCATATCGCCTGCGCTGGAGATGATTCGACCCGCCGGGCCGAATGAGCGCGGCATCAGATCCCAGGAAGGCGCCGGGTCCGGGTCGACGCCGGGCTCGCCGAGGTGGCTCATCGCGGTGCGAAACCGCAACGCCTGCTCCGGCAGCGTCACGGTGCGCTCGAGCCCGAGCGGGGTGGCGATTCGATCCTGGATCGCCTGATCCCATGTGGTTCCGGTCAGCACCTCGACCATGCGACCCATGACGACATAGCCGACGCTGCCGTAGGAGTACGCGGTTCCCGGCGGGCAATCCAGCGCCACCTCCCTGGCCGCCGCGACGTATTCGGCCAGGCAGTCGTCACCGCGGCCGGTGTCGAGAGCGAAATCATTGGTCAATCCGGCGGTGTGCGACAGCAACTGCCGGGTCGTGATGGTCTCGGTCGCCTCCGGATCCGGCACCGCGAACTCCGGCAGTATGTCGATCACGGGCACGTCCAGATCGAGCGCTCCCTCATCGACCAACTGCATGATCATGGTGGCCGTGTAGACCTTGGCGATCGAACCGCACAGGAAGACCGAGTCGGTGGTCACCTCGACGCCGGTGCCCCGATGCAGGACGCCGCTGGCCAACTCGTAGATCTGCCCGTCGACCAAGAACGCCAACCCGGCGCCGGGTACATGGTGGGCGGCCCGAAGCTCATCCAGCCGCGCCTGCCAATGCGCGAGGTCCAACCCACCGGCCGACTCCGCAGTCTCGACCGACTGTCGCGCCGAGACCTGACTCGCGGCCCTGCGTCGGCGCTCGTCTTCCCCATTACCGGTGGTGTCCCAGCTGATGGTCTCCGACATGATCTCTCCTCTAATCCACATCGTTGCGTACGATGTTCGCTCATGCGAACACTGTACGCATCAGAGAACGGCATACGCAACTGCGTATGCCGTATCTCTAGTGTATTCGCAGGTCAGAGCTGATATCTGTCAAGAATGCGGCAGGCCGGAATCGGACGGACCACATGCTCGCGACTCACCCAGGCGGTCTCCGGCGACCGCACGCTCTCGGCTACGCCGAATAATTGATCGGTGCGCCGAAAGTGCCGTCACCGTTGCCGTAGCGCAGGGTGATCTCGCCGGACGCGGTGTTGCCGACGACCACATCGATCTTCTGGTCGTGATCGAAATCGGCGAGCAGCGGGGTCGACAGGGGAACCAGCCCACCCGAGGCATATGTGCGCGGGCTACCGAAGGTGCCGTTGCCGGTGCCGAGTAGAACACTGATGCTGGAGGTCCCACCATTGGCGACGACCATGTCGAGTGTGCCGTCACCGTTGAGGTCGGCCAGGTCGAAGCATTGCGGCAAGAGTCCGCCGGTCGAATACCGCTCGGCCCGACCGAAGGTGCCGTCACCGTTGTTGACCAGCGTCGAGACAGTGCCGCCTACGAGGTTGGAGAACAAGATGTCGGACTTGCCGTCGCCGTTGATGTCGCGTGCCATGCCGTACCACGCGGTGAGCGCGCCGTCGCCGAGGGTGATCGGGTCCGCGAAGGTGCCGTCCGCCCTGCCGCGATAGATCTGGATGGTGCTGTTGACATAGTTTCCGCGCAGCAGGTCTAAATTGCCGTCGCCATCGAAGTCGGCGGCATCGGCGGATCCGGAGCCCACACCGAGATGGGTGGAGATCCGCAGCTCGTCAGCGAAAGTGCCGTCGCCCCTGCCGTAAAGAATGGACCACGAAGGAGCCTGGTTCGAGGTGGCCAAGTCCGCGTTGCCGTCGTGGTTGTAATCACCGACCACGACGGCTCCGGGCGCGAAGTCGGTCGGATAATTGACCGCCGCGACGAATGTGCCGTCACCATTACCCCTGAGAATGGACACATCACCGCTGGTGAAATTGGTGACAGCGAGGTCGAGTTCCCCGTCGTGGTCGAAATCCGCGATCGCGACGTAGTCGGCCTGACCGCCGGTCATATAGCGGATCGCGGGTTCGAAACCACCACCGGCTCTACCCATCAGGACGGAAACGCCGTTACCGAGAACAAAGTCGCTGAATACGACATCGGGATATCCATCGTGATTCAGATCGGCAGCCGCAGGAACGGCCGGGCCGAGCAGATTGGGAAACTCGTCGGCCGTTGCCGGAGCATTGGCAAGAGCGCCGGCCAGCACGGTACTTGCCAACGCCAGTGCAGCAAATCCACTGGTGGCGAACATGTTACGTGACACTTCTACTCCCGATAGTCCAGTTTGGCCAGAAGGGTACCGCCTTTCTCGGAAACGGGAAACATAACAACAGCTATTACTAAAAGTAATCGAAAAATGGAAATTTCGTAGTTGACCAACTCCGCCCATTGCCGCAGACTTGCCAAAGGTCGAGATAAACCGAAGCAACAGAGTTCCGGCCTTGGCGACCGAGGAGGTTACGAGTCGCGACCGCGGATCGATCAGGCCACAATGCAGTCATGGAGTTGCGGGACATCGAGATCTTCCTGGCACTGGCGGAGGAGCTGCATTTCGGACGTACTGCCCAGCGGTTGCACTTGTCCCAGGCCAGGATCAGCCAGTCGGTCAAGAACCAAGAACGTCGTATCGGCGGACGACTACTGGACCGCTCCGACCCTCGCAACGTGCGGCTGACACTCCTGGGCCGCCAGCTTCTGGCCGAGATGCGGCCCGCCTACGACGGCGTACTGCAAGCCATCGAGAATGCCAGGAAAACCGCGATGGGCGTGCGGGGCGTGCTCCGAATCGCGATGATCGGCTACAACCCCTATGACTACCAGCCGTTCTGGAACGCGTTCCGCAACCGGCAGCCCGATTGGGAGTTGCAGATCCGCAGTAGCGAGTTCGGCGATCAATTCGGTCCGCTTCATCGCGGCGAAGTCGACATCGTCATCGGCTGGTTACCTGTCGAGGAGCCCGGACTCACTGTCGGACCACTCATATCCGCCGAACCGATGGTCGCGGTCATGCCCGACAACCATGACCTCGCCGGTGCGAAGCAGCTGAGCCTCGAGGTTTTCGGCGACCGCGGCGTATTTCAGCCGAGCGCCCCTCTCCCCGACTACTGGGAGGATGCGGTCAGCCCCTTTTACACGCCCAAAGGCCGCCCGATCGAGCGAGTCACCCAGATCTCCACCCTCGAGGACATCCTGACGACCGTCAGCACCAGTACCGCTCTGACCACCGGCATGAGTCACATCGCCCGCTATTACAACCGCCCGGGTATCACCTACCTCCCCATCGCCGACTCCCACCTGGTGCGCTGGGCGCCGATGTGGCGCAGCGACTGCGACAACCCACAGATCCAGGCTTTCGCGACAGTCGTGCGGGAGCTGGGTTACCTGGACCAGAGCTGAAACCATTCCGAGCCCCGGACCGCATCGCCGAGGCCGGGCATACTCGGACTCGAGCCGGTGCAGGCCACGGGTTCCCGGGGCAAGCTTGCAATTACGTTTCGGGGCTGGACAAGGCCTGAAGCAAGCGGGCGGCCATCCGCGCGGTGGCGTCGGTGCTGTCGACATCGTTGATGTGGATCGCGAAGGCGAGGTCACCCATGTTCGCGATGAGCCAGCCATCCGGGCCCGCAGTGGCCGCGAACCCGGTGACATCGCGGAAGCCGCGCAGACTCGCGAATTCCGGTCGGCCTGCCGCGTCGCGCAGGAAGCCTCGCAACCGATCGGTGACTTCCGGGGTCAACGCGGCGAACTGTCCTTCGGCCGTGCTCGGGCGTGCTACCTCGATCATCGGTGGCGGCACCTCGCCGCGTGCGATCGCGGCGGCGGCGATCGCCATGCCGAACGGGCTCGCGAGCACCGCGTCGTTGCCACCACCCTGACGTACCTGTTCGGCGCTGCGGCCCGCGATCGCCAGCCGCCCGGTCACCTCGTCGAGCCCGGGGACCTTGAAGTCGACGCCGACGCCGAGCATGGCCGCGGACTCCGCGGCATCCTGCACCGACACATCCTGCGGCGCCTTGCCCGAGGTCACCGCCGCGATATTGCGGAACAGTTCGATGTTCCCGCCGACCGGGTACAGACCGGTGAATGCGACCGGTCCGTGCTCACTGGCCTGACTGTTCTGCGCTACCGCGACAACGGCACCGGTGGATGGCTGAATCGCCACGATGGACGCCTGCGTCGCCGCACTGACCACCGCGTCCTCGGCGGCCCGCTGCAAACGCTGATCCATGGTCGCCGCGATGTCGGGCCCCGGCGGGCCCTGCTGGCCCGCGATCTGGCCGACGAGGCGGCCGTCGGGCTCGAAAACCTGCACACCCCAGCCGGAGTGTGCCTCCTGGCTGTCCTGCTGCACCTTGCGCAGTGCGTCGAGCAGCGGTGACCACACCCGGCGATCGGCGGAGATGAGCCGAGGCTGCTTCTCCATCACCACGCCGGGAATCGGACCCATCGCCGATTCCAAGATGGCGAAGTCCGGCTCGCGCAGATTCACCGCGACGATCGGCTTGCCCTGCGAGGTCGACAGCTGCTGCATCAGCGACGGCCCGGTGATCAACGGCGCGACCGGCTCGATGGCCTTGGACAGCGCGTCGGAGGAGGCGATCGGATCGGGCATTCTGGCCGGATCGAGCTTGATCACGTTGATCGTCTGCTCGGTCATCAGTGGTCCGCCGACGATGTCGTTGACGCGGGGCGCGGGTAGCGGGGTGGTGCGGACCAGCTTGACCGTCCGGTTGTGCTCCAGCTGCGGCATCACGACCCCGGTGTCCCAGGAGATCCGCCAGCCGATCGCCAACTTCCGCACGGTGCCTTGCAGGCTGTACTTCCAGTTCTTCTGATCGCCGAAGTTCCAGTCGACATCCATGCTGAACAGGCCCTCATCGGCGTCCAGGCTGATGAATTGAGTCGTCTTGTAGTCGACCTTGCCCGGCTGTAGACCCTCGAACATTTGCTTCAAAGTTGCTGAGGCCGCGCTCGGGTAGGACGTCAGCTCCGACGCCCGTGCGGCGTCCTGATCATCCAGCAGGTCGGTGAAACGCTCGACAACCGCCTCTGGTCCATTCGGAGCCTGGTGGGATCCGCACGATCCCATCGCGAAAGCCAGCGCCGCTGCCCCCGCGAGTGCGATTGCGCCCCGGAGGCGAAAGCGGCGGGATCCCCACACATCCATGTCGCCCACTCTTCACTCTTGTCACTCCAGTAACAAGACCACCGTACCTGAAAGTAACTACCTGCGGTGCCACCATAACCGAGGACGTTACCCACGCTCAGCATCTTGATTGTGCCCGAAATCACGCACTCGGGAGGCCAATCACGGACGGTATTCAGTCACAAGACGACAACCAGCGCCGCTACCGTACCGGCCGGAACGGAAGGCCGGGCGATAACCGCCCACGTCGGCGTTTTGTGGCACAAGTACCCGATGGACACGATTTGGAAACCCGTTCGCACAGAGCGGAACCACTTTCTCCGTTTACGTCGTAATCTTGTAATCAAGTAATCGCATCAGCACAGCAAGTTAGGTGAAGCCCATGAGAAACGCACATCGGGGACAGGGATTCGGACGACCGGGTGGCTGGCAGCAGGCCGATCTTCCCGATCCGGCGGACGTTCCGGACTGGTTCGCCGGAAGGTTGCCGAGCGACTGGTTCACCGGATCGCCTGTCATCGAAATCGACCGCGACGAAGTCGTCGTCATCGGCGAACTCCCGATCGCACCGCCCGAAAAGGGCGAGAAGCCGACGGAATCCGAGCCGGAAGCGGACGGCCCCACTGACAAGATTCCGAACGCGACCAAAGAGGGCGCCATCGCCCGCTTCCGCGAATCGACCCGACCCGCCCGCATGCAGATCGCCAACGAGGCCCAGCAGCGGTACGGCCGCAGCGTCGCATGGGGCGTGTCGGTGGATGGGCAGCGATACCTGTTCACCCACCTGGCCGTTCCGGTCATGACGCGCTTGCGGCAGCCCGAACGCAAAGTGCTCGACACCCTGGTCGACTCGGGCGTGGCGCGCTCGCGCGCCGACGCGCTGGCCTGGACCGTCAAACTGGCGGGCAAGCACGCGGAAGCCTGGCTCGAGGAGCTGCGCGGCGCGATGCGCAAGGTGGACGACCTGCGCTCGGAAGGTCCGCAGGGCCTCTGAGCCCATCGGACTAAAGTTGCCCGCATGGCAGCCACAGCCTCCACGGACCAGGGTCCGATTCTGGTCCTCAACGGCCCGAACCTGAACATGCTCGGCATCCGCCAGCCGGAGATCTACGGGTCGGCCACACTCGACGACATCGTCGAGCTGTGCAGGAAGACCGCCGCCGGGTACGACCGCGAGATCGTCGCGTTCCAGTCGAATTCCGAAGGAGCGCTGATCGATCGGATCCACCGGGCGCGCGGCGCGGAGTCGGCCATCATCATCAACCCCGGCGGGCTCACGCACACTTCGGTCGCGCTGCGGGACGCACTGGTGATTCCGGAGGTCCCCATCGTGGAGGTGCACATCAGCAATGTGCACGCCCGTGAGGAGTTCCGGCATCACTCCTATATTTCTCCGATCGCCACCGCGGTCGTCGCGGGAATGGGCATCCACGGATACGCCGCCGCCATCGGATTCCTGGTCAACCGCTAATAGTCCACAACCATCCACACCCTGTGCGGAGTGTGGATGGATTGCGCGTCAGGCGAGCCGGAAGACCGGGAAGCCGGGTGCGATGGCGGCGAGTTCCTCGTCGGTGGCTTCCTTGGTCACGCCCTCGAAGAACTTGCCGACCTCCCAGCCCCAGCGCTGGAGGTAGAGCCGCAACAGCGGGACCTTGTTCTCGTCGGCGACCTCGACGGCGGTGAACTCCTCCACCTTCCTGCCCAGGCGCAGCTCACCGGTGCCCGACGCACGCAGGTTGCGTACCCACTGGGTGTGCCCACGCGGTGCGACCAGGTAGCGCGTGCCATCCGCGTCGGTCAACAGGTTCACCATGGTGGTCCGCCATTCGCCGCTCTTGCGGCCACGCACCGCGAGCAGCCGCGATCCCAGCACGCTGATCCCGAGCCGGGGCAACCAGTTGAAGATCTTGTTCATGATCGGATCGATGCCCGTCGGGCCGACGTACCGGGTGCTGGCGTTCATGATCTCTCCTTTGTGAGCACTGCTCTCTGTAAGAAGAGTGTTGCACCGCGGCCGCGAAAAATCAAGAGCACTGCTCTCCATGCGGACGCCGACCGCGGGCGGCGGTGAGGCTTGGCTCACATCCGACGCATCAATGCATGGACTCGGCGTGGCCCTTCAGTACGCTGAGCCCCGGGAAATTGTTGTGCGGCTATAGGTGCGGGACCGAAGGGATGGATCAGTCAATGGCGAGGCGCTACCACCCCCTATGGGCGACCATCGACGAGACCCCGAATCCCGGGGCAGCGCTGGTTATTTCGTAGTCCCTCGGTGCTGAATTCGCGGCCGCTGGAGTTTCCACGCAAAAGCCCAGCGCTTTTCGTACTCACCGGGAGCGCACTGCTCGCGGTGATCCTTATTTTCACCACCGTCGATCCCTGGCTCGAGCGAGCAGGAATTCTGGCGGGCGGGCTCGACGTGCACGTCTATCGGGACGGCGCATGGAAAATCCTGCACGGACTTCCGCTCTATACCGAGCCGAGCAACGTGCTCGGTCTCATGTACACCTACACGCCGTTCTCGACCATCGCCTTCATCCCGATCGATATGGTGCCGTGGCGGTACGTCACGAACACGTGGCTGGTGGTGAACCTGCTCGTACTGTTCGGATGTGTCCTGATGTCGTGGCGGATACTCGGCTATCGACTCAGCGTTCCGCTCGCGAGTATCAGCGCCCTCCTCGCGATCACCTGCGCCTTCATCGAGCCCGTCCGCACCACCCTGTACTACGGGCAGATCAACCTGGTGCTGATGCTGTTGGTGTTGTGGGATTTCTCCCGCGGCGACCAAGCCAAGTTGCGCGGTATCGGAGTCGGGCTCGCCGCCGGCATCAAACTCGTTCCGATGTACTTCGTCGTGCAGTTCATCGCGCTGCGGCAGTGGCGCTCGGCGGTCACCGCCGCCGCGGTCTTCGCGGCGTCCGTCGGTCTCACCTGGATTGTGCTGCCCGCCGACTCCCTGCAGTACTGGACTTCGACGTTCTTCCAATCCAATCGGATTGCGGTGGATATCAACCCGGCCAACCAATCCATCCGCGGTGTCATCGCCCACCTCATCGGCGGGCCCGCGCCGGTGTGGCTGTGGCTGCTCATCGCGGGCACCGTCGCAGGCATCAGCCTGGCCGTCACCGTGAGCCTCGACGAGCACGGCGAACGCCTGCTCGCTGTCACGCTCGCCGGTCTCACCGCCTGTGCGATCTCCCCGTTCTCCTGGGGCCACCACTGGGTATGGTTCGTGCCCCTGCTCGTCTACCTGGTGCACAAGGCGCAGTCGAAACCGCGCTGGTGGATCGCGGCGGCCGCGGTGTTTCTTTCGACCGGCGCGTGGACCTATCACTGGAGCGAAGACTTCGTGACCATCGGCGTGTTCATGCTTCCGCCGTCGTGGCCGGTCGCCCAGATCCTGATGAACGGATATGTCATCGTCTACTGTGCGGTGCTCGGCGGCTCGATCGTCGTTCTCGCCCGGCTGCCCCGCGACCTCCCGGAGTCCGGATCCCCGCGCCTACTCGGCAATATGGTGGGCCGGATCCGGAAATCGCTGCGAGTATCCTGACTCCTCAACCGAGTTCGAGGAGCCGCATTGTTCAAGGTCAACGAGTACTTCGATGGCAATGTCACGTCGATCGCCTTCGCTACGCAGGAGGGGCCAGCGACAGTCGGCGTCATGGCTGTCGGCGAGTACGAGTTCGGCACCTCACAGCTCGAGATCATGCAGGTGGTCTCCGGCGCCTTGACCGCCAAGCTGCCCGGCCGCACCGAGTGGGAAACCTTCACGGCCGGAACACAATTCACGGTGCCGGCCGATAGCAAGTTCCAAGTGAGGGCCGAGGTCGAGACGGCTTACCTGTGCGAGTACCGCTGACTGCCGCGAATCGAGCGTCAGCCGACGGAGGTCAAGAGGTTTTCGTGCAGTTCGCGGCGGTTCTTCTCGCCCCAGACCTCGAGGGGACGTAGCGCGAGGTTGAGTTCTTCGCCGAGTGGGGTGAGGGAGTATTCGACGCGTGGGGGAATTTCGGGGAAGACCTCGCGATGAACGATGCCGCTCGCCTCGAGGTGGCGCAGGTTCTCGGCGAGGACCTTCTCGCTGACCCCGACAAGCAACTGGCGGATCTGGCCGAAGCGCTGCGGGCCCGCGCCGAGGACCCACATCAGGTGCAGTTTCCATTTACCACCGACGACGTCGATCGCGAGGCTCATGCCACACACGTCTTCGTGATCTGTGTCACTGCTCATGTTCGCCGCGCTCCTTCTGACCTTATTTCGAACCTTTAGGTAAGCAACCCCACCTGAACGTTCGGTCTTCCCGACTCTACCTGCGGCGACGACTATCGATCCCGGCGCCGACAGCAACCGATCGAGAACAGAAGAGGCACACAATGTCCGAGCAGAAAACCACCCGCTCCGTATCCGTCGTCGGCCTCGGGCCCATGGGGCAGGCGATGGTGCGGGCCCTCCTCGCGGCGGGCGTCGAGGTGACGGTATGGAATCGCAGCACCGGCAAGGTGGACGCGATGGTCGAACTCGGCGCGAAGCGCGCGGCAACGGTAGCCGAGGCGCTGGACGCCAATGAGGTGACCGTGCTCAGCCTCACCCACTATGCCGCCATGTACGAGGTGCTGAGTCAGGCCACCGATCACCTTGCGGGCAAGGTCATCGCCAATCTGTCGTCGGACTCCCCGGAAAAGGCGCGAGCCGGCGCGGCATGGGTGCGTTCGCATGGCGCGCAGTTCATTTCGGGTGGCGTGATGTCGGCGGGCGACAATATCGCGCATCCGGCTTCGTACATCTTCTACAGCGGCCCACGGGATGTCTTCGAGGCACACGCCGAATTGCTGCGCCCACTGAGCCCACAGGAATATCTCGGCGAGGACGACGGCCTCGCACAGGTCTTCTACCAGGCACTGCTGACCATCTTCCATCCGTGGCTGCTCGCATTCGACCAGGCCACGGCAGTGATCGAGCGCTCGGGCCACGACATCGCCCAGTTCGTACCGTTCGCGATTCGGTCCAGTGAGGCCTTCCCCTACTTCATGACCGAGTTCTCCGCCGCCAACATGGCGGGTGGCTGGGCCGACCTCGCGAGCCTGAAGATGATGGACGCGGGCGCGCAACACATCATCGATGCCAGCGAAGAGGTCGGTGTGGACGCGACGTTCTCCCACACCGCACAGGCCTACTGGCGCAAGGCCGTTGCCGCGAGCGAGCAGGCGGGCAAAGCGGTGTCCACCTACGAACTCATCCGTGGCGCGCAGGCAGCAGAGGTGTAGTCGCTACGCCTGAGGCTCGACTCGAACGGGCGTTCCCGCGCCGAGGCGCGGGAACGGGGCGGTGGAGAAGACGAACTCCACCGCCACCTCGAAGTAGGCGGCGATCCGCAGTGCCAGGTGCAGGCTCGGGCTGTATTCGCCGCGTTCGAGATAGCCGATCGTCTGATAGTGCACGCCGAGCGCTTCGGCAAGCTCCCTGCGGGAGATGCCGCGCTCGGCGCGCAACATGGCGATGCGGTTGTAGATGACTTCAGTAGGCACGTGACATAGCCTTCTCCCGCCGTGCGGCGACCTTGGAGCCGGATTCACCTCGGGCCATCCGCCGCAAGAAGATCGGCGCGACGCTCAAACCGACAATGGCCCAAACCCCGAGCATGCCAACGGTTTCCCAGTGCCGCCACGACTGGCCGAGCTCGATGGCAACGGCTTCGCCCGGGAGCATGGCCGAACGCATGCCCAAGCCGAGCCAATATATCGGGAAGACCTGCGCGAGGCCCTGCACCCAGCCCGGCATCGAGGTGATGGGGTAAAAGATGCCGGAGACCGCGGTGAGGCCCATGATCGGCATCGATACGAATCCGATGGCGCGGGGACTGTTGAACGCCGAACCGATGACCGCGCCGAATGGCAGCGTCGCGAGCATGCCGAGCGCCAGCACCGCGATCAACGACAGCCACGCGCCCACCGTGTTCAGTGCGAGTCCGTCGGCCAGGAAAAGCCCTGGAATCAGCACGATGGTGAAGGGGATGAGGACCCACCCGGTGACGGTGACGATCTTGCCGACCAGGTATCCGACCATCCCGTTCGGAATTGCCTTGGCGCGCAACAGGGTTCCATCCTCACGTTCGAGGGTGAGGAACTGTGCCATGCCGAAGATCCCGTTCACCGCGACGAGCATGCCGAGGATGCTCGGTAGTGCGAAAGCCCCGAGTGCGACCCCGCTGGCTTCCACGGTCCCATTGCGCATGAAGAACAGCACGACAATCATCACCAAGGGCCAGAAGAGCAGGCCGAACAGGTCCGCACCATTGGTGAGCGCCTGGCGCAGTTCGGTGCTGCCGCGAACCAGTCCGGCCCGGACCGCGGTGTTCATCGGGTTCATCGTGACACTCCTTCCAGGGTGTGAACGTCGGCGCCGGCCTGGCCGGATTCGAATTGTTGGACCATTGTCATGTACGTGTCTTCGAGTGAGGCGCGCCGGACTTCCAGCTCACCGATCTCCTCGCCGTGCTGCTTGAACAGCTCATAGACGAACTTGGTCGATTCGATGGTGGTGTGGACGAATCGCTGTCCGTCCCTGGTCCAGCGGATCTCGGCCTCGCCCGCGATCCGGCGGGAGAGTTCGTCGGCGGAGCCATCGGCGATGATGCGTCCGCCCGCGAGGATCAGGATCCGATCGGCGAGTTTTTCGGCTTCGTCCAGATCGTGGGTGGTGAGCAGGATGGTGGTCTTGTGGTCGTCGGCGAGACGATGCACCAGGTCGTGGAACTCGCGTCGTGCCTCGGGGTCGAAGCCCGCCGTCGGCTCGTCGAGGAAGAGTAGTTCCGGTCGTCCGACAATGCCGATCGCCACGTCCAGCCTGCGCCGCTGGCCGCCGGACAGCGTCATGATTTTGTTGTTCGCCTGCTCGGTGAGTCCGACCGCCGCGACGAGTTCGTCTGCGTCCCATGGGCGTCGAACAAGGTCGGTGCTGTAGGGCGCGTAGTAGGAGCCCAGGTGCGCGAGCAGTTCACGCACCCGCCACTTACCGTGGTCGCGCCACGATTGCAGCACTACTCCGACGCGCGCCCGCCATGCCTCGTTGCCGTGCGCCGGATCGATGCCGAGCACCTCGACGCGCCCCGCCGAGCGCATTCGGAAACCCTCCAGGATTTCGATAGTGGTGGTCTTACCCGCGCCATTCGGCCCGAGTAGCACCAGTACTTCGCCGTGACGTGCCCGAAAGCTCACCTCGTGCAGTACATCGGTCGCGCCGTAGCGCATTCGAAGATTTTCGACGTCGAGCACGACGCCGTCGCTCACGGTCATGCCATCTCCCCATAGTGAGAACTAGATGGCCGTAGCATATCTACTACATTTCGTTATGACAATGCTCCACCGATTCAGGTTGCGCTTGACATGCAGCCGAATGGCTACCTAATGTGGCGTATATGCAGCTGAATGGCTGCCTATATCGAGAAGGTTGATATGGACGAGGTATTCAAAGCGCTTGCCGACCCCAGCCGCAGACGACTGCTCGACAGCCTCGACGCTCGCAATGGTCAGACGCTGCGCGAGTTGTGCGCGGGCCTGGACATGGCCCGCCAATCGGTCAGCAAGCACCTCACCGTCCTGGAATCCGCCAACCTCATCACCACTCGTCGCAGCGGCCGCGAAAAACTCCACTACCTCAACGCCGAACCCATCAATGCCATAGCCGACCGCTGGATCAACCGATACCACCGCGAGCGCGTCGACGCGCTCGCGGATCTGAAGACAGCACTGGAGGCAAAGCCCATGAGTGACAACGCATTCGTCTACACCACCTACATCAAGACCACCGCCGAAAAGCTGTGGCAGGCGCTGACCGATCCGGCATTTACCAACCGATACTGGGGTGCCAGCTTCGAAACCGATTGGCGCCCAGGCTCGGAAATGGTCTGGAAACAGCAGGACTGGACCAGCAAGGACCCCGAACAGCTTGTCCTGGAATCAGATCCGTATCGGAAGCTGTCCTACACCTGGCACACGTTCGATCCCGCCTTCGCCGCGGCATTCGAGATGAATCCCGACGATGTCGCGGCGTGGGCACGCGAGCCACGCTCGAAGGTCACCTTCGAGCTCGATCCGCAGGGCGAGGTCGTGAAACTGACCGTCGTGCACGACGGTTTCGAGCCGGGCAGCGCTGTGCTCGAAGGCATCGGCGGCGGGTGGCCGAGCATTCTGTCGGGTCTCAAGACGCTGCTGGAAACCGGCGAGGACATGCCGGAACCGACGGCCTAGAGCAGCGCACCGACAACACGCCACAGTCAATTCCGCAGATTATCAACAGCGATTTGTTCACCGATTCGCTCGAGCAGCGGTGCCGCGTAGGCGATCGAATCGGCGATGCTCGGTTCGAGGTCGGCGAGGGCGTAGCAGGCCGTGAACCCTCCTGCGCGGATCTCTGCGGGGGTGAGCAGCGCGCGACCCACGGCGGCGACGGTGGGAACACCGGCCTTGCGCGCCACCGCGCACACCCCGATCGGGGCTTTGCCGTGCAAGCTTTGCGTGTCGAGGGAACCTTCACCGGTGACGACGAGGGTTGCGCCGTCGAGCAGGGCCGGGAAGTCGAGTAGCTCGAGTATTACCTCGATGCCGCTGCGCACCTGGGCCCCGAGCACCGCGAGTGCCCCGAATCCGGTTCCGCCCGCGGCGCCCGCGCCAGGTGTGCCCGCGAACTCCCGACCGACGATCTTCGCCCAATTCGACAGTGCCGCTTCGAGAATAGGGAGCTCATCGGCGGTCGCGCCTTTTTGCGGCGCATACACCGCGACGGCACCGGTCGGGCCGAGTAGCGGATTGTCGACATCGCAGGCCAAGGTGAAGTCGGCGGCGGCGATGCGAGGATGCAGACCGGTTCGGTCCAGCTGCGCGGCGCGGACCAAAGTTGCTCCGCCGGTGGGCAATTCATGACCCTCATGATCGATTATTCGGGCACCGAGCGCGCGCAACATGCCCGCGCCGCCATCGGTCGAGGCGCTACCACCCAGTCCGAGCACGATATTCGTGACACCACGGTCGAGCGCATGCGCGATAACGATGCCGAGGCCCTCGGTACTCGCGCCGAGTGGATCGAGCCGTCCGCCCGGCAGTTTCACCAGTCCGACGACCGCGGCGAGCTCGATCACCGCCGTCGTACCGCGCACCGCGTAGGACGCGGGCGACCGCTCGCCGGTCGGTCCCGTCGCGGTCACCTCGACCCGTTCCCAACCCGCCGCGACGAAGGCATCGACGGTCCCGTCACCGCCGTCGGCGACCGGGACCTGACGAATCTCGGCCGTCGGCGCTACCCGCATGATGCCTGCGGCCAGCGCCGCCGCTACCTGCGGCGCGGTCAACGATCCCTTGAACTTATCGGGGGCGAGCAGTACCCGTTGCGCGGACATCATCTCGACATTGTCGCCGCACGCGCGGTGTTATCGCATGTCAGCCGGTCGGCAGCGGGGCCTGATCGGCGTGACTGATGTTGACGAGGCCGGTGCGCAGGTAGGTCATCACGGCATCGTCGACGGCGGAGTTGCCGCGCCCGAAGGTACCGTGATCGCCACCCTCGACGGTGACCAACGATCCATTGAGTGCTCGGGCCATGGCCGGGCCGCCCTCGTACTGCGTCAACGCATCGTGCCTGCTCTGCAACAGCAGCGGTGGTGTGCGCAGGTCCCGGCCCGTGATCGGCACCGGCTTCGCCACCGGTCGCCATGAGCCACAGCTCATTCCGGAGCGAACCATATCGGCCCGGGCATCCATGGCATTGCCGCCGGTGGCGATGGTGGCGACGGCAGCGCCGAGTAATTCCGGCCTGCCCGGTACGGCGTTCTCATTGCAGGTAATGGCGGCGAATACGAAGCGGCCGGTGGGATCGGTGCTGGTGGCGCCCTCGATCGCAAGCAGCTGCGCGACATTGGCCGGATCGGTGTTCGCCTCGGCCATCGCCTTGGCGAAGACCGGCCAGAAGGTGCGGGTGTAGGTAGCGACCGCGGTCGCGCCGACCAGCGGCACCTGCGCGGACGCACCGCCGGATACCAAGGTGCGCAACAGATTCTGCACCTTGCCCGACTGTTCCATGCTGCCGTTGAAGCCGTCGCGCGCGATATCGGCGAGCGGCTCGGGCAGCTTGCCTGGCAGATCGGAGACGCTCGCGGGCGGCGGGGTCAGGTTGGCGTACCAGCCGCCGCCCTGGTTGACGACCAGCCGCACCCAGTTCTGATAGACCTGAAACGCGGTGTCCCCGAGGCCATATCGCTCATGATGCTCGGCGATCCAGGCGAACAGATCGTCGAGGCGCTGCTTGCCCGCGACCTGTTGCTGTGCGAATTCCTCTGTCCACACCCAGTCGGGATCGACGTTGGAGTCCAACACCATCCGATCGACGCGTGCGGGGAACAGCGAGGCGTAGACCGCGCCGAGGTAGGTGCCGTAGGACGTACCGAGGTAGCTGATCCGCTCCACCCCGAGCGCGGCACGCACCTCGTCGAGGTCACGGGCCGTGCTCTCGGTGGTGATGGTGTCCAGGTAGCCGGGCAATGCGGCATCGCATGCCTTCTTGATGACGTCGCGATTGCCGCCGCCGAGCGAAACCTGCTCGCCCTCAGGGTTGTTCGAGTCCGCGCCGCAACGCAGCGGTGTCGCCCAGCGCAGCCCGCGCGGCTGCACGGCGACGCGATCGTAGTGGGCGCCGAGTTCGGCGGGCAGCGTATCTACGCGCTGTGCCCAATAGTCGAGAGTGTCCGCGCCGGGCCCGCCCGGGTTGGCGACGATGACGCCGAGGCGCTGCTCGGTCGCCGCGATCCGGCTGACGGTCAGGTCGATCCTCGGCCCGTCCGGGTCCGCGTAGTTCATCGGCACCGAAACCACAGCGCACCGCACACCGCGGTTCGGCAGCACCGATCCGTCCGGGCAGGCGCCGAAGGCCGCCACGGGCGCGGCGTCGGCGAATCCGGTCGCGATCGATCCGCCGAGCAGGGTCGCGGTGAACAGGGCGGTCGCCAGTCGCGATATACGCAGTGTCCTCATCATCTTCCGTACCTCCGCCGGGCCGCCGCTCCTGGCGGAGCGTTCGGCGCGACCAAGAGCATTCTGCCAGTCCGGGCCGGGTAGACAAGTCGAGGACGGATTTCACCGGACAAGTGTTGCGAAACATGGTGATTTGGGCGCATCAGAGTAGCGTCGAGCCATGTCGACTGAGGTCCGTAACAACACGGCACTGGAACGCTACGAGCTCTACGTCGACGGTGCGATCGCCGGTTACGCCGAATACCAGGACACCGCCTCCGAACGCGCGTTCGTGCACACCGAGATCTATCCGCGGCACGAGGGTCAGGGCTATGGCCGAGTGCTGGTCGAGGCCGCGCTTCGCAGCGCGCACGAAGACGGCTTCGGAGCCTTGCCGATGTGTCCGATGGTGCATCACTTCATCGAGACCAGGCCCGAGTTTCTGGTGCTGGTGCCGCACTGGGCGCGGGAGCGGCTCGGGTTGCCGCAGTAGGTGACTCAGTAAGCGGCGATGGCACCGTCGAGCGCTTGTTGCAGATCTGTCCGAACGAGCCGCGAGATCTCCGCGGGGCGTGCGGGCAGTTCTGTGATCGGCATACCGAAGTAGAAGCTGGCCCCCTTGGCCTCTTCCTTGGTCACCGGAATCGAGGGATCCGGTCGCGGACCGTAGCTCAGAGCCATACTGACAACGGCGGGCACGGCGCCGAGTTTCATCGCGCGGAACGCGATGTGTCCGATCCCGCTGCCGACCGCCTGCACCTGGGTCTGGTCGACGTCGTTGCAGGTGCCCTCGGGGAAGACCGCGATGCCGTCACCTTCCGCCATCCGCTCGGCACAGACATCCATCATGCGCTGACCGGCCGCGTTGACCGCACGGATGCCGTGGTCCTTGCCGCGGAACACCGGAATCCCGCCCATCATGTCGATCTTGCGACGCTGCTTCTCATCGATGAAAAGCTCGTCCTTGGCCAGCACCCTGACCCGGCCGATCACCCTGCGTAATTCGCTACGCCAGGCCGCGGCGGCGACGGTATACGGATCGGAATCCGAAAGATGGTTGATCGCGAGGAGCAGCGGCGTGCCCTTGACGATCAGGTCGTGAAGCACTTCCCTCGCGCCATCGGCGTAGCTGACGCGCGGATGGTATCGACGCCCGAGTACGGCGTAGGCGCCCCATGCTGTGAGCCGGCTCTGCCGGTGCTTGCGATAGAAGTCATAAACAGAGTCCGCATTGTCGAGGAGAACCTCGGGCCGTTCCATGTCGCCGACTCTAACCCGCGACTCTTCCCTGAATCGGGCAGCCCGCTTGACCGACGAATGGCCCATGCCAGTGCGATGATGGCGGGGTGGCACGCGCAGACGACCCGGATGAACGGCAAACTCGCGGCGGGCAAGGCGACCGAAAACGGCGCGATTCCCGGCACGGCGAGCAGGTCGTACGTGCGGGCACGCTGTTGGTGTCGGCGACCGAGCTGGTCGAACCAACCTTCCGGCGCACCGTCGTGTACATCATCGAGCACAACGAAGCGGGCAGCCTCGGCGTGGTGCTCAACCGCCCGAGCGAGACCGCGGTGCACGACGTGCTACCCAAGTGGACCGAAGCGACGGCCGCACCACGCACCCTGTTCATCGGTGGCCCGGTCAAGCGGGACGCGGCGCTCTGCCTCGGCACCCTGCACGTCGGCGCCTCGATCGCCGGAGTTCAAGGGCTGCGCCGGGTCGACGGCCGCGTGGTGCTCGTCGATCTCGACGCGGACCCCGCGCAGGTCGGCCCACTGATCGAGGGCCTCCGAATTTTCGCGGGCTACGCGGGCTGGACCTTCGGCCAACTCGAGGGCGAACTACAGAACGACGACTGGATCGTGCTGTCCGCACTGCCTTCGGATCCGATCAGCACCGCTCGCCCCGACCTGTGGGCGCACGTGCTCCGCCGCCAACCGATGCCCCTATCGCTGCTGGCCACGCACCCGATCGAACTAGAGCGCAATTGACGTGTGCCCCCGCGTTGAACCAAAACCCCGCCCTGTGTCGTGGGTTGAGCGGGAGGTGACAAATGCCCGACGATCAGGCCGAGCTGATGCGAGTCCTCTACCAGGAACACGCGTCGGCATTATGGAGGTACACGCTCGGGTTGGTCCGAGACCCAGGACGGGCCGAGGACATCGTGCAGGAGACGTTGTTGCGGGCATGGCAACGACCGAACGTGCTCGATCAGTCGACGATGTCGGCGCGAGCATGGTTGTTCACCGTTGCCAGGCATCTCGCCGTGGATGAGCATCGCAGTGCGCGCAACCGGCGCGAGTTCCGCACCGATAGCCCGCCGGAGCAGGCCCAACCGGACCAAGCCGATCGGGCTTTGGACGGCTGGCTGGTCGCGGACGCGCTCGGCAAGCTCAGTATCGATCATCGCGAGGTGATCGTGCGTGCCTACTATCGAGGACTTTCCACACACCAGATCGCGGCGGAGCTCGAGATTCCCGCCGGAACGGTGAAATCTCGGATGCACTACGGCATGCGGGCGCTACGGCTGGCACTACAGGAGATGGGGGTGACGAACCAATGACAGAAACCGCACACGACTACACCACGTGGGACGCCCCCTACGTGCTCGGCTCCCTGACCAGGACCGAGCGCAAAGAGTACGAGGAGCACCTGACCGAATGCCCGGCCTGCCGGGCCGAGGTCGCGGAGCTGGCCGGGATGCCCGGCATGCTCTCCCTCGTCGACACCGATACCGCGCTGCTGATGATCGCGGCACCGGAAGGCGATGTGCCGGAGGCGAATCCGCCGGTGCCAGAGCTGTTGCCTCGGCTCGCGGACGCGGCCGAACGGCGGCGACGCCGCAGCAAGTGGGTGACCGTCGGAGCTGCGGTGGCCGCGGCCGCCGCTGCGGTGGCCATCGTGGTCCCTGTGGTCTATTCGGTCACCTCATCGAGCAATCCGTCCTCCTCCGAGCAGGTGGTCGCGGAACGCAGCATGCAGCCTTTGCAGCCGACGCCGATCTCGGCCAGCTTCAAACTCGTTGCAGCCGAAGGCAAGACCAGGATCGTCATGACGTGCAGCTACGGTGCGAGCGACCAGAAGTACACCTGGAAGTACGCATTGTTCGTCCTCGGTAACGACGGCAAGCAGACCGAGCTCGATCAGTGGCCCGCCGGACCTGGCACCGAGCTGACCATCGACCGCACCATCGACGCCGCCCCCGACCAGATCCACAGTGTGGAAATCAGGTCCGTCGCCACCGGCGAGCGGGTGCTCGTCGCGACGGTCTGACGACGCACCGATCCCCCGCCGGCAGCGGCGGGGGATCGGAACTGTCGTATCGGAAGTGGCGCAGCCGAATTCAGCGAGACTGCTTGCGGAATACCGAGGACGACCAGAGGTAGCCCACCAGCGCGAGACCGACGCACCAGGCGACCGAGATAATGCCGCTGTTGCCGATCTCGGTGCCCATCAGCAGGCCGCGCACCGTCTCGGTGATAGGCGTGAACGGCTGATACTCGGCGAACTGGCGCATGCCGACCGGCATGGTGTCGGTGGCGACCAGGCCGCTGCCGAGGAACGGCAGCATGATCAGCGGAAAGGGCATATTGCTCGCACTCTCCGGACTCGACGCGACCAGGCCCATCCCCACCGCGAGCCAGATGAGCGCGAAGGTCAACATGGCGAGCAGCCCGAACGCGGCGACCCACTCGACGGCACTCGCCGACGGCCGGAATCCGATGAGCAATGCGAACCCGGTCATGGCAACGACACCGAGCATGGCCGTGATAAGCGCGCCGATCACCTCACCGGTCAGCACCGAAGACGGTGCGATCGCCATGACGCGAAACCTGTTGATGATGCCCTTGGTCTTGTCGGTGGCGATGAACACCGCCACCGATGCCGTGATGTATGCCGGAATCATCAACAGCATGCCCGGGGTGAGGTAGTCGATGTACTTACCGCCCGATGACTTCTCCAGTGCGCCACCGAACACGAAATTGAAGACCGACAATAGGACGATCGGCATGATGATGACGCTGAAGGTCATGCTCGGGTAGCGCCTGGCATGAAGTAGGTTGCGCCGCAACATCGTTGCCGAGTCGGTCAGTGCAAGCGACATAGTGGTCATCGCGCAGTCTCCATTTCCGCGGTGGGCTGGCCGGTGAGGGTGAGGAAAACGTCATCGAGGTCCGGGGTGTGCACCGAAAGCCCCTCGACTTCGATCTGTTCGAGGTCGAGCCGGTCGAGCACCGCTCGCAGCGACTTGACGCCGCCGTCGCTGGGAACCAGCAGCACGAAGCCGTCGTCCCCGGCATCCTCGACAACACGCGCGGCGGGATCGAGTACGCGAGCGGCGGTGTCGCGTCCGGACCGGTCGGCGAACTGCAGTCGGATGTGACCGCCGGGAACCAGTCGCTTCAGTTCCGCCGCAGTGCCTTCGGCAACGATCTTGCCGTGGTCGAGAACCGCGATCCGATCGGCGAGCTGATCGGCTTCCTCCAGGTACTGGGTGGTGAGGAAGACGGTGACGTTGAAGTCCTTGACCAGGCTGCGAATGATGTCCCACATCATTCGCCTGCTGCGCGGGTCGAGGCCGGTGGTCGGCTCGTCGAGGAAGATGATGCGCGGATCGCCGACCAGGGTCATCGCCAGGTCCAGTCGCCTTGTCATGCCGCCGGAGTAGGTGGAGGCGATCTTGTCCCCCGCTTCGACGAGGTCGAAGCGCTCGAGTAGATCGGCCGCGAGGCGCTTGGTCTCGCGCCGGGGCAGATGGTGCAGATCGCCCATCAGGATCAGATTCTCGCGGCCGGTCATCAGCTCGTCGACCGCCGAGAACTGCCCGGTCACGCCGATCGCGCCACGCACCTTGTCGACTTCGGACGTCAGATCGTGGCCATCGACCCTGAGCTCGCCACCGTCGGCGCGGATCAGGGTGGTCAGGATCTGCACCGTCGTGGTCTTGCCCGCCCCGTTGGGACCGAGCATCGAGTAGACCGTTCCCTGCGGGACCGTGATGTCGATGCCGTCGAGCACCACGTGCTCGCCGAACGATTTACGCAGACCCAGCGCCGAAATGGCGGGGATGCGGTGACCATTCGTCATGGCCTTCCTTTCGAGTTGATTCATCAATCAGTGCGAATATATGCATGACTCATCTGCACCGCTCCCGGAGATCCGGGGCGGCGAAGGGGCCTATCGAGGGATATGTATTTTGTTGTACTGGTGAATTATTCGGCTAGATATCGAGCTCCTCGACCGGCGGACGGTCGGCGATCTGCGCGACCCGCTCGTAGAGCTTGTCCGGAATCTTCCCCTCGAGTTCACCGAGCGTATCGACGATCTCGAAGATGAAATCGCCCCAGTCCTGATCGCCGACTCCGAGCATGCGCCGCCAGTTGGTCAGATCCTTGACCCAGCTGGTGCCCGCCACGGCCTGTGGATAGTCTTCCCAGTTCGAATACTGCGCGTGCATCACGAACTTGCCTTTACGGGTGCGATACACCCTGATGTGTTCGATACGCTCCTCGTTCGTATCGCGGTACTCGCCCAACATCGCGCCGGAGAATCGGACCTGGCGCACGCCGTTGTGGCCGACCCGTAGAACTACCTCGTCGTAGCCCTCCAGCCTGCCCTCTTCCAGCTCGATGAACCGACGCAGCGCCGTGGTCACCGCCCCGGAAAGATTGCCGCCGACCAGCTCCTGCGCTCGTTGGAACAGCGCCAGATCATCATCGGAAACATAGATCGTCTTGTTGGGCATGATTCGACTATACGTAGATGTATACGTACACGCAAGAGCCGCGCCAATCTTTGCGCCGAGCATCTCGAGCCCGACTACATCTTGCACGAGGGATTGAACCGCCGAGTGCCCTCACCCGTAGTTCTCGTGTACGCGGTGTGAGAAGGCGGGTGTGCTCGGCACACTTCCGGTCGCTGCGAGAAGGAGTGCTGATGCCAAGCAGGGTCGTGGACTATTTGGTGCGGGCGGTTTCGACCCTCGGGGTAAAACATATTTTCGGAGTCGACGGAGCGAACATCGAAGACCTGTACGACGCCATCTTCGATGCGCCGTACGACCTCACCGGAGTAGTCGCCAAACACGAATTCTCCGCGGCGACGATGGCCGACGGCTACGCCCGCTCCACCGGCGGGCTCGGCGTAGTCTGCGCCACCTCCGGTGGCGGCGCGATGAATCTCGTTGCGGGGCTTGCCGAATCGTTCGCGTCCAGGGTGCCGGTGCTGGCGCTGATCGGCCAGCCGCCGACCGGGCTCGAGGGGCACGGCGCATTCCAGGACACCAGCGGCCACGCGGGCACCATCGACGCGGTCCGGATGTTCGGTGAGATCTCGCAGTACTGCGCACGCGTAGAGACCGGCGCCGACCTGCCCGAACACCTGGCCAGGGCGGTCGCCGCCGCCCGGCGCGGCGGACCCGCGGTGCTGTTGCTGCCCAAGGACGTGCAGCAGTCGAGCATGGACGACATACCGCCGTTCGGGTGGGAACCGAGGGGCGGCCGCGCCGATGAGAACGGCATCGCGGCGGTGCGCGCCGCACTCACCACCGCGCGACGGACCGGGAAGATCGTGATCATCGCGGGCGACCAGGTGGCGCGCGATGATGCGCGCGGCGAACTCGCTCGGCTGGCAACCGCATTGGATGCCACCGTCGGCGTGGCACCGGACGCCAAAGACGTATACGACAACACCGATCCCGGTTTCTGCGGAGTCGCGGGCAGCATGGGACATCCCGAGCTCTCCGCGGCGATCCGCTCGGCGGCGCTGTGCGTGCTCGTCGGCACCCCGATGCCGATCACCGCGCGAACCGGGGTGGACGAACTGCTCGGTGCGTGCCCTGTCGCGAGTATCGGCGTCAACGCGCCGCACCTGCCGGCGATCCATGCGACCAGCACCGACCTTGCCCTCACTCTATCCGAGCTCGCGGACGTATTCCGCGGCACCGCGACGGCTACCAACGGAGCCCGGACCGTCCCGAATTCGCTGACGCCACTGCGTGTTCCCGAGGCGAGCGGGCCGGGCCTGCGCTACCGGGAGGTCGTCGAGACGATCGGTGCGACGCTGCGGGAAGGCACCGATGTCTTCGCCGACGCGGGCAATACCGGCGCGGCGGTGGTGCACCACCTAAGGGTGCCGCGCGGCGGCCGGTTCGTCGTCGCCCTCGGCATGGGCGGCATGGGTTATGCATTCGGCGCGGGCATCGGCTCGGCGTTCGCCCGCCATCGCGGGCAGGACGGATCTCGGCGCACGGTCGTTATCGCGGGCGACGGCGCGTTCTACATGCATGGCATGGAGGTGCACACCGCGATCGAGCACGCGCTACCGATCACCTTCGTCGTCCTCAACAACAACGCACACGCCATGTGCCTCACCAGAGAGCAGCTCTACTACCGAGATCGCTACAGCTTCAACAGATTCCGGCCCACCCATATCGGAGCGGGCATCGCCGCCATGTTCCCCGACCTGCCCGCCTACTCAGCGCGGACCCTCGACGAACTGACTTCCGCACTCGGCCCGTGCACCGAAACCGAAGGGCCGTCGTTCGTTTCGATCGACTGCGACCCCGACGAAGTTCCGCCCTTTATTCCGTTCCTGTCGACATTGGAAACTTCCAGGAGTACACCGTGACCACTAGCGCCTTGCCCGCTCTCAGCGATATTCCGGAGAAGGTCATCCCCGGCGTCCTTCGCATCGAGAACTCCGATAAGGACACGACAACGCCGATCATCATGGATATGTTGCGGTCGGTCTATCCGCACGATCAGATCTTCGGTGAATACTGCCCGGTGCAGGCGTATATCGACGCACCGCCGCAGGAGGTGTTCGAGTACCTCGCCGACAGCAGGTCACTCGAGGAGTGGACCTATAGCCTGCGCGGCTTCGTGGAGACCGAGGAACCCGGGCTGTGGCTGGCCTACGACCGCCTCGGCGACGCCACCAAGATCTTCACACGCACCGTGGCGCACCAGGACGGCATGACAGTCGATTACCACTGCGCATGGGACCAGGGTCAGCACCTGTGGATGGTTTATCTACTGCGGGTGATCGACGCACAGGTGGTGTTCAACAAGCCGGGATCGGTTGTCCTGTGGGTCAATTGCAAACACCCCTTCTACGACGTAAATCCCTACCCCGAGACGGCGCCGCCGAAACGGCCGGTGTGGGTGGGCGATTTCTGGGAAATGTTCTCCGCTGGGCATCAGCTGGAAATGGACAACCTCAAGGCGATCTGTGAATACCGCGCGGCCAACGGCCTGCCGATCAAGCCCGACTGGATGAAGTGAGGCATACCGATGGCTACCGCGAACAATCTCAACCGTGACTCTCCGCGCTTGCCGGCCGTCAGCCTGGTGGACGTGGCGAGCTACCTGCCCGGCGAGCCGGTCGGTACCGAATACTTCACGCAGTACAGCCGATCGGACCGGATGGCGAAGAATGTCATGTTCCGCTCACCGAAGGCCCGTCATCATGTGGACAGGGACGAGACGGCGGTCGATATGGTCGAGCGCGCTGTCGCACCGCTCATCGAACGCCATGGCGCGCGATTTATTTCGGACATCGACGTGCTGATCACGCACACTCAGCTCCCGGACAATCCGGTGATGGGATGTGGCCCTGAGGTCGCGCGCCGGCTCGGCGCGAGACCCGGGTTCGTCTATGACGTGCACAACGGCGGCTGCGCGGCCTTCGTGCACATGATGGCTATGGCGCGAATGATCTTGCAGACCACCGACGCTCGCACTGCCCTCATCGCGACATCACAGAACTGTGCGGGCCCGGTATTCACCCAGCCCGATATCCGCAAGCTCGCACAGGCACCGGTGCCCGGTGACGGATGCGGCGTCGGCCTGCTCGTGAAGGACGACAGCGCGCCGATCCTCGACATCGAATGCCGCACCTATCCCGAGTTCGCGGGGGATATGTCGTTCTCCACCAATGGCGACCGCAAGTATTGGGAGCCCGGCGAGGGTGCGGGCTGCGTCAGCTTCACCGAATCGAAGATCACCAAGGTGTTCGCGCGCGGCAACCGTCTTGTCCCCGAGGTCGCGCTGGCGGTGTGCGACCGGATCGGGGTGAAGGGGCGTGATATCGATACCTTCGTCACCAATCAGCCGAACCGGCTGTTCCTTCGCAACTGGCACGACGCGCTCGAACTGCCCGCCGAGCGACATCCCGACACCTTCGAGCAGTGCGGAAACCTGTTCGCCGCGGGTATTCCGGTCACCCTCGATGTGGAGAACCGGGCAGGCAGGCTGCGCAATGGGTCAGTGGTGCTGATGTCGGCATTCGCGCACGCGGGTGACTTCGCCGGCGCGGCGGCCGTACGATGGGGCGCGGCGTGATCAGCATCCGACTTGCCGACGAAACACGACCGTCGCGATTGCACCAGCCGGAGCGGGCGACGACTCGTTTCGATCTGAGCTTGAGCGAGAACCCGTTTCCGCCACTGCCTTCGGTGCTGGCAGCGGTGAACGGCGTACTGGCGCAGGCTAATCGCTATCCGGAGTTCCTGCCGCGCCGGTTGCCGAAACTGATCGCCGCCCACCTCGGCCTGCACCCCGATCAGGTCGTGGTCGGGTCGGGCGCGACGGGGGTCGCCATGCAGATCATCCAAACGCTGACGACGCCGGGCGCCGGGATCGTCTACGGGGCGCCGACCTTCGACGGTTATCCGATCATGGCCGAGATGGCCGGGCTCGACATCGTCCCGGTGCCGCTCGACGCGGGCGGTAACCAGGATCTGCCCGCCATCGCCAGGGCCGTCGACCAGCGCACCGGTCTCGTGGTGGTGTGCCGTCCACACAATCCGACCGGCACCGTTGTTCCGGTCGGACTGTTGGAGGCGTTCCTGTATGCCGTGCCGCGGCGGGTGCCGGTCATCCTCGATGAGGCCTATGTCGAATTCTTGGGCGCCGCCGACCGGATCGACACCTCGGCGCTGCTACATCGGCACCCGAATCTCTTGGTACTGCGTACTTTCTCGAAGGCGTACGGGCTGGCGGGCCTGCGCATCGGATACGTCATCGGGAACGGGGAGCTGATCAACCGAGTACGCAGACTGCAGCTGCCATTCGGAGTGAGTTCGGCGGCGGTGGCCGCGGTAGCCGCGTCATACGCCGCCGAACCCGAGCTTGCCGCGCGCATCGTGCGCATCACCGCCGAGCGGGAGGCACTGCGGAATGCGCTGTGCCACCGCGGTATCCCGGTCCCGCGTAGCCACGCCAATTTCCTCTATCTACCGGGACCGGGCGCCGCGACCACGCTGCGGCGGGCCGGTATCTCGGCGAAGGCTTATCTCGATGGGAGCGCCCGCATCACGGTCGGAGATCATGAGGCCGACAACGCCGTATTGCACGCTTTCTCGCCGCGCGGTGATTTCGCTCCGATACCGGAGGCCTCCTAGAAGACGAAATCAGCCAGCGGGTTGGCAGGCGTCGCGCAACGAGCAGGCGCCACAGGACTGGCCGCAGCCGCCGACTTCCTCGGCGGGAACCAGACCGGCGACCGACTGCGCGGCGGCGTTGGCGCCCGCACCGAGGGTGAACAGGGCGACGACGGCGGTGCCGGCGGCCACGATGAGCGCGGGGACCGTGGCCGCGGCCACTGCGACGAGACCACCGGCGAAGAGCAGGGCCCCTGCCGCTACCGAGGTGGGGGCGGCGACGCGGTTGGCGATACGGAAGGTCTCGTCGTCGTAGAGGGCGGCGTCGGTATGTACCCCGACGAAGCGATTGCGCGGGAGCTTGCCGGTCAGTCCGAGCACGCCGGTTGCGATGGCGACAATGGCCAGCACGAACAGGACTAGGGCGACAACGAGCACCCAGTGAGGCTAGCGCACCGCCACTCGGCCGCGCACGGCCGCTCCCCCCGCAACTGTCCAGCACCCGACTCGGAACCACCCCGGACAAGCGCGTTCCACATGGCCGACCCGTCACAGGTGAACACAGCAACCATCCGAGTCCGCCGAGTGCGCGGCGCTGAAGCCGACCGGTGTGAAAGTCCGGAAACCAGTGCGGCACAAGCGCGCCAACGCATCGGATGGACCGTGGCACAGTGCACCCGGCAGGCTCATCCACGCGTCGCGCGAAATTCCGGCCCGGCCCGATTTTCGGTACTACGACCCGGACGTTCTACCCTGATAGAGGTAGTTATGTCGGGGATCGGCGAAACAAGAAGGCAGGACCGTGCAGGACACTCGTGCAACCGAAAGTGATGTACCGGAGCACAGGTATAACGCTGGCCTCGCCGTGCGTATCGAAGACCGGTGGCAACGGGCGTGGGAGGAGCGAGGAACCTTCCATGCGCCGAACCCGGTCGGCCCGCTCGCGGGCGAAGTCCCGGTGGACAAACTCTTCGTCCAGGATATGTTCCCGTACCCCTCCGGTGCCGGCCTGCACGTCGGGCATCCGCTCGGCTACATCGCCACCGACGTCTTCGCGCGCTATCACCGGATGCGTGGGCGCAACGTGCTGCACGCGCTCGGCTACGACGCGTTCGGCCTGCCCGCCGAGCAGTACGCGGTGCAGACCGGCGCGCACCCTCGGGTGACGACCGAGTCGAACATCGCAACCATGCAGCGTCAGCTGGACCGGCTCGGGCTCGGGCACGACCGGCGGCGCTCCTTCGCGACCACCGATCCGGAGTACTACCGCTGGACACAGTGGATCTTCCTGCGCATCTACAACGCCTGGTACGACCTGGAGATGGATCGAGCCCGCCCCATCTCGGAGCTGGCGGACCAATTCGCCTCCGGTGCGCGACCGACAACGGACGGCCGCGCGTGGGACGCGCTGAACGCCGCCGAGCGCGCGGCGCTGCTGGACTCCTACCGCCTGGTGTATCAGACCGATTCGATGGTCAACTGGTGCCCCGGCCTCGGCACGGTGCTGTCCAACGAGGAGGTCACCGCGGAGGGCCGCAGCGAGCGTGGCAACTTCCCGGTATTCCGTAAGCGCCTGTGGCAGTGGATGATGCGCATCACCGCCTACGCCGACCGGCTTGTCGACGATCTCGATCGGCTGGACTGGCCGGAGAACGTGAAGTCCATGCAGCGCAACTGGATCGGGCGATCGCGTGGCGCGCAGGTGAAGTTCGACGCCGCGGGCGAACAGATCGAGGTCTTCACCACCAGGCCCGACACCCTGTTCGGCGCGACGTATGTGGTGCTGGCTCCCGAGCACGAGCTGGTCGACAAACTGACCGCGACCGCATGGCCCGCGGGCACCGATCCGCGCTGGACCAACGAGAACGCCCCGACACCGGCGGAAGCCGTTGCGGCCTACCGCAAGTCGATCGCGGCGAAGTCGGATCTGGAGCGCCAGGAGAACAAGGAGAAGACCGGCGTCTTCCTCGGCACCTACGCGACCAATCCGGCCGACGGCGCACTGGTGCCGGTCTTCATCGCCGACTACGTGCTGAGCGGCTACGGCACCGGCGCGATCATGGCCGTCCCCGGTCACGACCAGCGGGACTGGGATTTCGCCACGGCGCTCGGCCTGCCCATCGTCGAGGTCATCGCGGGCGGCGACATCACCATCGCGGCGCACAACGGCGATGGCGCACTGGTGAACTCCGGCTACCTCGACGGGCTGACAGTCGAGGAGGCCAAGGCCACCATTGTCGCGAAGCTGGAGACCGAGGGGCACGGCAAGGGCACTATCCAATACAAGCTGCGCGACTGGCTTTTCGCGCGACAGCGGTATTGGGGCGAACCGTTCCCGATCGTCTACGACGCGGACGGCGCACCGCATCCACTGCCGGATTCCATGCTGCCGGTGCGGCTCCCCGAATTCGACGACTTCGCCCCGGTCACCTTCGACCCCGACGACGCCGACTCCGAGCCGTCCCCGCCGCTGGCAAAGGCCGCCGACTGGGTCAATGTCGAACTCGATCTCGGCGACGGCCCCAAGATGTACCGGCGCGACACCAACGTCATGCCGAACTGGGCGGGCAGCTCGTGGTACCAGCTGCGCTACGCCGACCCGACCAACACCGACGCGTTCTGCGCCGAGGAGAACGAGCAGTACTGGCTCGGTCCGCGCACGGGTGAGCACGGTGCGGACGATCCCGGCGGCGTCGACCTGTACGTCGGCGGCGTCGAGCACGCGGTGCTGCATCTGCTGTACGCGCGGTTCTGGCAGAAGGTGCTCTTCGACCTCGGCGATGTGACCGGGTACGAGCCCTACCGTCGACTGTTCAACCAGGGCTACATCCAGGCCCACGCCTACACCGACGAGCGCGGCGCGTACGTGCCCGCGGCCGAAATCGTCGAGCGCGATGGCAAGTTCTTCTGGACCGACGACACCGGCACCGAGATCGAGGCTTTCCAGGAGTACGGCAAGATCGGGAAGTCGTTGAAGAACGCCATCTCTCCCGATGAGATGTGCGATCTGTACGGTGCCGATACCTTCCGCTTCTACGAGATGTCGATGGGGCCGCTGGACACATCCCGGCCGTGGGCGACCAAGGATGTCGTCGGCGCGCACCGCTTCCTGCAGCGCGTGTGGCGACTGGTCATCGACGAGGAGACCGGCGGGCTTCGGGTCACCGACGCCGCACCCACCGATGCGACGCTGCGTCTTGTGCACAAGACGATCGCCGGTGTCGACGAGGATCTGGCCGCACTGCGCGACAACACCGCAGGCGCCAAACTCATCGAGCTGACCAACCACCTCACCAAGACCTATCCCGCTGGTGCGCCGCGTTCGGCGGTGGAGCCGGTGGTGCTGATGCTCGCACCGATGGCGCCGCACATCGCCGAGGAACTGTGGGAACGCCTGGGCCACAACCAGTCGCTCGCGCACGGTCCGTTCCCGATCGCCGATCCCGCCCTGCTCGTCGACGACTCGATCGAGTACCCGATCCAGGTGAACGGCAAGGTGCGCAGCCGAATTCAGGTGCCCGCCGACGCCGATAACGCGACGATCGAGGCGGCCGCGCTCACCGACGAGAAGATCGCGGCACTGCTCGACGGCAAACCACCGCGCAAGCTCATCGTGGTGCCAGGGCGTCTGGTGAACATCGTCGCGTAGCCGCCGGCGACCCGCGCAGTCTCGACTACCGTTCCGGACTGCGCGGGAAGGTCGGCACTACGTCCATCGCCCGCGGTTGGTGGCACGGATAGCCGAAACTCAGTAGGGCCGCAGCACGATCTCTGTCGGATGACCGTCGCGCGGAGTGTCGATGGCATTGCGCACCGTGCCCGCGACGGTCTGGGCGGTGAGAAATTCCTCGGGCTGATACTCGCGCCCCTCCCCCGCGATAATCTCGCGCTGCATGTCGGTATCGATCCGACCGGGATGGATCGAGGTCACCCGCAAGGTGGGTTCCTCCAGACGCAATGCGTCACCGAAGGCGCGCATCGCGAACTTGCTCGCGGCATACGAAGCCCAGCCCGCGTTCGCCCGCAGCCCCGCGCCCGAATTGATCAGTACTACATGGCCATTGGCCGCACGCAATGCGGGAAGCAGCAATCTGGTCAGCTCGGCTACCGCAATCACGTTGGCCTCCAACGTATGTCGCCACTGCGCTACCGAGGATTCGGCAATGACGCCCAGATCGGCGACACCGGCGTTGTGCACCAACACATCCAGCCGCTGGATCGGCGCGACCGCTTCGGCCACCGCGGGATAGTCGGTCAATTCGACGGGCCAGCCTGTCGCGCAGGGCAGTTCACCGAGAATGTCGTGCAGCGCCTGCGCCGAGCGGGCGCCGAGCAACAGATCGTGCGTCGGCGCGAGCTCGCGCGCGATGGCGGCGCCGAGACCGCGGCTGGCGCCGGTGATCAGCGCGGTCGGCTTCGGGATACTGGTCACGGCGGAGGTCATGGGCTCACCGTAGTAGTTTCGCCGAAACTCGCCGGGGAACACGTAGCACTGTCCGCATGCGTCGCGATGCACGCATACGCGGTACAACAATCTCCACGGACGGGGCACGGGTGCGATCAACTGAATACGAGCCGGTCACCAGCGGGCGACTCGAGGCTGAGTCGAACTTGCGACAGAACGCTGTGTCGAACGCAACGTCGGACCCCGCCCAGCGGGCGTACCTACAGGTGTCATCGCAGAATAGAGGGATGGCACACTCCGGTTTCACCCCGACACAGCTCGCGGCGCGTGCTGCCTATCTGCTGCGGGGCAATGACCTGGGCACCATGACCAGCGCCGCGCCAAGGCTGTACCCGCACATGTGGAGTTGGGACGCCGCTTTCGTCGCGGTCGGCCTTGCCCCGTTGAGCGTCGAACGCGCGGTCATCGAGCTGGATACGCTGCTCTCGGCGCAGTGGAAGAACGGGATGATCCCGCACATCGTCTTCGCCAACGGCGTCGACGGCTACTTCCCTGGTCCGTCCCGCTGGGAGTGCAAGAAACTCGCCGTCAACGCGCCGGAAGGCGCCGATACCTCCGGGATAACCCAGCCGCCCGTGCACGCCATCGCGGTGCAGCGCATTCTCGATCATTCGCGCAGGCACGGTCGCAGTACGAGGGCGGTGGCCGAGGAATTCCTCAATCGCAGGTGGCCGGATCTGGTGCGCTGGCACCGCTGGATGGCGCACGCGCGCGATCCCAAGGAAACCGGCCGGATCACGCTGTATCACGGCTGGGAATCGGGGATGGACAATTCGCCGCGCTGGGACCGGGCCTATCAAAACGTGGTGGTCGGCGACCTGCCGCCGTATCGACGGGAAGACGTCCTTGTGGTCGCCGACCGGTCGCAGCGACCGAGCGACCGCGAATACGACCGCTACCTCTGGCTGGTCGAACAGATGCGCAGGGCCGGATACGACGACTACCAGCTGGCTTCGACGATGAGTTTCGCGGTGGAGGATGTCTTCGTCACCGCGATCTTCTCGCTGGCCTGCGAGGTGCTCGCTAATATCGGCGAGGAGTACAAACAGCCGCACGCCGATGTGCGCGACCTCTACAGCTGGGCCGACCGGTTCCGCACCGGCGTGGTCGAGACCGCCGACGCGCGCACGGGTGCGGCAAGGGATTTCGATGTGCGGCTCAACCGCAGGATCGACACCGAGACGCTGTCGATGTTCGCGCCACTGCTGTGCGGCGGCCTCCCGCGCGATACCGAACGCAGCCTGCTGCGCCTTTTCGAGGGTCCGCGCTTCTGCGGGCACCCTGATCTGCGCTACGCGCTGCCGCCCTCGACGTCACCGGTGTCGAAGGACTTCCGCCCGCGCGAGTATTGGCGCGGCCCGGTCTGGCCGGTGATGAGCTGGCTGTTCTCCTGGGTCTTCGCCCGCCGCGGCTGGGCGGAACGCTCGTTCATGCTCCGCGCCGAGGGGCTGCGTCAGGCCAGCGACGGCAGTTTCGCCGAGTACTACGAGCCGTTCACCGGCGAACCGCTCGGCAGTATGCAGCAGTCATGGACGGCGGCATCGGTCCTCGACTGGCTCGGCTGATATCGACCACTTCATGGATGGCCGGCGCGGCAGCCGGTAAATATTGTGCAAATGCCCCAATTGTCACGCTGGTCACATCAACCATGAGTGGCTATCGTCGAACACCATGGACAACACTCGTTGGAGATCGACCCACGCTCTCGCGTTGTCTGCGATCGCCATGGGCGGCATCCTCACCGCTACCGTTCCGGGCACCGCCGTCGCCGCACCGAGGGGACCGGATGTGTCGTCCTGGCAGCATGTCGACGGCCGGTTCATCGACTGGTTCGCGGTCCGGCGCTCGGGCCACGACTTCGCGATGGTGAAGGCCACCGAGGGTTTGGACTATGTCAACCCGTACTTCGTCCAGGACAGCCTGCTGATGCGCGCGGCAGGCGTCGCGCGCGGGACCTATCACTACGCACGGCCGAACCTGCCGCCCGAGCCGCAGGCAATGCTGTACGCGGCCACGGTGCTGGGCCAGAACGGGCCGCTGGACCTGCCGCCCGTTCTCGATATGGAGAACGCGGGTGGGCTCGACCCCGCCGGGTTGATCAACTGGACCCACCGCTATCTGAATACCGTGCGGGCGCTGACCGGCCGGGTTCCGATCATCTACACCTATCCGAACTTCTGGAAATCGGCCATGGCCGACACCAACGAGTTCACGCACTACCCGCTCTGGATCGCCGACTATCGCGGCAACGATCAACCCGAGGTGCCCGGCGGCTGGCCGACGTGGACGTTCTGGCAGACCACCGACAGCGCCAGTGTCCCCGGCATCGCGGGCGGCACCGACGTGAACGTATACAGCGGCGCCCAGGGGGATTTCGCGCGTTACGCGAACAGCGGCGGCATGCTCGGCAGCAGCTGAGAAAAAAGAAGAGACCGCTACTCCCTGCAGGATGAGTAGCGGTCTCTGTTCTGTTATCGCGGGTGGCCCGCCGAGCGTTACACCCCGATCCGGCCACCATCTTTCTTCCATACCACCGCGACCGAGGGGCGCGGCTGCTTGTCACCGCCATCGGGCCAGTGCGACAGCGGGTTCTCCGGGGTGGCGTCGTCGGCCTCGCCCGGGTGCTGCACGCACACTATGACCCGGGATTCGGTGACGATCGGACCGCAGGTCTCGGCGCCACGTGGCACCGTGAGGAACTGTTTGGTCGCACCGCGATTCGGGCCTTCGAGCACCACGGAGAACAGGCCGTCGTTCGACTTCAACGCATTGCCGTCGGTGGAGATCCACAGGTTGCCGTAGGGATCGAACGCGAGGTTGTCCGGGCAGGAGATCGGGCTGACCTTGGTCTTGTCGAAACCGGCGAAGTAGGTGTCGGCGGCGGCCGGGTCACCACAGACCAGCAGCAGCGACCAGGTGAACTCGGTCCCGGCGTGATCGTCGTCGATCTCGAGGATCTGGCCGTTCTTGTTCAGGTTGCGCGGGTTGGCCTCGTCGGCCCCCTGCTTGCCGTCCTTGCCGCGGTTGTCGTTATTGGTCAGCGCGACGTACACCTTGCCGGTATACGGGTTCGCCTCGAAGTCCTCGGGGCGATCCATCTTGGTCGCGCCGACCTTGTCGGCGGCCAGCCGAGTGAACACCGCGACCTCGGCCGCGCTCATGCCATCGACGAGCGATTTGCCCTTGCCGTCGTCTCCCGTCTCGAGCAGCGGAAGCCACTTGCCGGTGCCGGTGAAACCCTTGTCCGATGGCACCGCGCCGTTGCCGTCGATCTTGTCCGCGTGGTTGCCTGCCAGCTGGGCGACGTACAGCGTGCCCGCGTCCAGGATGGTCAGGTTGTGCCGCATGCTGGCCTGGCCGGTACCGGACTGGATCTTGCGGGAAGACACGAATTTGTACATGTAGTCGAATTTTTCGTCGTCGCCGGTGTAGGAGACGACGTCGCCGTTCTTCGTGACGTAGATGGTGGCGCCCTCGTGCTTGAGCCGGCCCATCGCGCTGTGCTTGATCGGGGTGGAGGTGGGATCCCACGGGTCGACCTCCACGACGTAGCCGAATCGGTTGGCCTCGTTCGGTTCCTGCGCCATGTCGAACCGCTTGTCGGCGCGCTCCCACTGATTGAGGGTCTTGCCCGCGGTGAATCCGTAGCGCTTGACCCGCTTTTCCGCGGTCTCGGTCACCTTGTCGCCGTTGGCGAAGTAGCCGTGGAAGTTCTCCTCGCCGGAAAGCACCGTGCCCCATGGAGTTACGCCACCGGAGCAGTTGGCGAAGGTGCCGAGGACCTTGGTGCCGGTCTGGTCGGCGGAGGTCTTGACGAATTCGCTGCCCGCGGCGGGACCGATCAGTGTGAACTCGGTTGTGGCGGTGATCCTGCGGTTGTACTTACCGAAGGCCGTTGTCAGCTTGCCGGTACCCGACTCGCCCTCGACCTGCACGACGGTGAGGCCGTGCGCGGCCATCGTGATCGCGATCTGCTCGTCGGTCGGCACGTCTTTGTTGTAGCCACGGAACATGTGCGGACCGGTGGTGTACTCGTGATTGACCACGAGCAGGGAGCTATTGGCATGCCCCTCGATCGGCAACAGCGCGGCGAAGTCGTTGTTGTAACCGAATTGCTTCGCCTGAGCGGCGGGCGTCTGCTTCTCGAAGTCGAAGGCCGGTGCGTCCGCGAAAAGCGGGTCGCCCCAGCGGATCACGACAGACTGCTCGTAACCGTCGGGGATCGTGATCGCGTCTTGTTTGTTCGGCGCGACGGCGGTGAAGGCGGTGCCGGTGCCCGCAGGCCCCACAGGCGTGTTGGTCGGGATGACCGTACCGGTGGCGGCATCGTCGCCGCAGGCAGCGAGCACGCTGCCCGCACCGACCGCGAGCACCGCGGCGGCGCCGCCCTTGATCAGCCCACGACGATTCAGCGAGCTGATGATGTCACCGAAGTACTCACCGTCGGAGGTGTTGGGCACCTCATGGAAGCACGCGTTCGCGCATTTGTATTCACAGGTGACCGAAGCGCGCGACGACTGGCCGTCATGCTTCACGAAGAGAGCGAGGGGTTTCACGGCGACTCCTGGATTGGTCCGACGCGCCGCACGATAAACGCCCCAAACCAGTCACAGGAAACAATCAGATGAACGAACGACCAATTAGGTAACCCTCAGTTTGCCGAGCAAACCGAACGCCACAACATGCTGCGAAAAACGAATATCGCTCTCGCACTCCAGGTTGAAGCGAGAGCGACATTCGTCGCCGGGGTCAGGCATTGACTTGCAGGGCGATCACGACCTCTTGCTCGTTCTCCGGCAGGTAGTGGACCTGAAGGATGCGGCCGACCTGAACCTGGGCGACACTGGCCGGGGGCAGAAACTTTTCGACGCGGGTGGCGAATGTTGTGCCATCGGGGCGGGTTACGACCAGGCCCAGCTCGATCTTGGAGTGACCGTCGCGGATTTCGCCCGGGACCGACAGCGATTGCACTACGGCCTGCGCGGTGCTGCCACGAGCGGCGATATCGAGTTTCCCCTTGGTGGTGAAACCTTTTCGGATCATGGACTCGTTCATCGCCTGCTGCGCGGCCGACATATCGCCCGAGCGATCCACCTCGACCTTGTCGGTTCGACCGGGCAGATAGCGCACCGGCAGCACAACACCGGGTTGCAGCAGGGCGAGTTCGGTGAGCGGGACGATCATCTTCGCCGCCGAGTCGAAGATCTTGCCGTCGAAGCCTTCGACGCTGAACTCGATGCGCACCTGCGGCTGATCGTTGACACTGAGCCCGGTCTGGCGGAACGACTTGACGGTTCCGATGCCGACGAGACCATGCCGGAAAGTCGAGCTGTTGCCTCCGGTGAACGCCTCCAGGATGCCTTCGCCGGTGAAGGCG
This sequence comes from Nocardia arseniciresistens, assembly GCF_046764875.1. NCBI lineage: Bacteria > Bacillati > Actinomycetota > Actinomycetes > Mycobacteriales > Nocardiaceae > Nocardia > Nocardia arseniciresistens. The sequence goes on along the minus strand of NZ_JBKORD010000004.1, from coordinate 27,974 downwards.
AAAACGATGGGGACCACGGTGAGCGCGATGATCGGCAGCACCATCTGTGGACCGACCCAGGCGAGCACGCTGTTGTCGTATTCGCTGGCGGGAGCCCAGGTGAGACCGTGCCAGAGGTAGAAGCCGAAGGAGAGGACGCCGAATGCGGCGGCGAGGGAGCGAGCAATGGTTTTCATGACGTTCCTTTGAGAATTGGCTGTGCGGAGAACTCGGAACCCGCTCGCGCCCATGCACAGTGGCAGGGCGCGAGCGGGTTCGAGGTGTTGCCCGGGATCAGCCGCCGACGACGGTCGAGCAGGCGAAGGTGATATCGAATTTCGCCGATGTAGGGCCCGCGAGCGGGTTGGTCATGTCGGGGGCGCCGATGCCTTCACCGGTGACCTTGTAGGTGTTGCCGTCCTTGACGACCTTCGCCGAGCCGCCTGGCATGCCGTTGCCGAAGCCCAGCGCGTATGGCAGGCCATTCGAGCCGCCCTTGGTGCCCGCCACCGCGACGGCCTGGACGGAGTCGGCGCCGGTGATGGAGGCGCTGACACTCAAGGTGCCGTAGGTCGCATTGCTGGTGTCGCTCAGTGCGAGTGCCAATGTGGCGCCCTGCTTGGCGCAGGTGGTGTCGAACTTTCCGTCGAGCGCCTTACCGTCGACCGAGGCCACCGACTTACCCGAAGGTGCCGGGGTAGCAGGTGCGGCCGCGCTCGGCTTCGCCGACGAGGTGGATGAGCCGCTCGAGTCGTCGCTGCAACCGGTGACGAACAAGGCGAGGGCGGCGGCGGCGGTGAGGGCGGCGGCGTAGATGCGGACCGGCTTGGTGGTCATGATTTCGTTCCTTTGCTTCATCCGGCCCCGGTGTGGAGCCGATACGAGAAAGGTAGAAACCGATCGCGCCCTACCGATCCCAGTTTTTCACCGTCTGAAATGGCCGATATTCCGATAACCTGGTCGAATGCGACGGCCGCGCGCGATGGTGCTCGACGAGGTTTGGCGGCGACTCGATGGCGTCGAGGCCCTCAGTGGGCCGCACGGTGGGCCACTGAGCCGCACCGTCAAGCTCATCCTCGATCCACTGGTCATACGCCCGGTACAGAACCCGCTCTGTGCGGGCTCGATACTCAGCGCGGACGGCGCGACCCTGCTCGCCACCCGAATGCATGCCGCCGCGGACGTTCTGCGCGCGACGGCAGCGTGGTTCACGCTGATCAAACAGGTCCGGCGGTCGCTGCGGATCACCGAGGGCAACCCCCAGGACCTATATTTCCAACGGTGTTTCGAGCTCGCGACGACGTCGGGCACACCGGATCCCGGACGGGACAGGGCGCTTGCCGAAACCGCGCTGCGTGATATTCACGAATTCACCGCGGGCCGCACGACGCAGGCTTTGAAGGAGTACCTCGCCGATGTGGCGCGGATCAGCGAACTCACCGCGCTGATCGAAGTGGCATGGCGGCGCCGGCCGGTGGGCGTGCCGACGAGCGAGGACCCCCTGCTCGTGCTGTCCCTCTTGGAGACGTGCGCTGCGGCCCGGCTCGGCCGTACCCGCGAGAACGGACAGGCGACCTTCGACGCCCTTGTCGCTACCCATGTAGGTACCCATGGCGGAATGCGGCTCTGGGACAATGGATCCGAGCCGACCGCACACAAACTCGGGCTGACAACGAGGCCCGCCCTCCAGCCGCCCGAGCTCGGCGCATCGGCCTCGAAAGCCAACCTCGGCCTGCCGTTCGATCGCACCATCTACGAGCGCGTCTTCACCGTGCTGCAAGCATCGAGCGAGCGCGCCGAGCTGCCGCCGATTCCGGAACTGGTGACGAAGGAGATCGCCCGAAGCTGTTCCCCCTGGGCGCTTCTCGATGAATCACTGCGAGTCGCCGCGACCGCGGGAATCGCGCTCGCGCTCGGCATGCGCCCTATCGCCGCGGCGGCGCAACGCAGCGAGGGCAATGGGTCCGACGGCCAGGGACACGCCCGCGCGCAGGTTATCGGTACCGCCCAGCTCACAGGTCAACGCCGGGTGGTCGGCGAGTCGCAGGATGCGCAGACGACGGCGCATCGAGTGATCAACGGGCGCTGGCAGCGTGAGGCGTACGTCCTACAGGCGCGTCGGCTCGCGGTGCGAGATGACGGCGAAGCGACCGATGGCCCACTGGCCGCCATCGCCGCCGAACTGCGCACACCATGGCGGCCCTACCTTCGGCGACTATGGGTTCGGCTGCACGGCCGTGATGTCAGGGAGTTCGGTGTCTACCAGCCCGACGAGCTGTGGGATCTGCTCGATGGCGTGGCCCGCTCGGTCATGCTCGACCACCGAATGCGGGTCAGGCAGGCACTGAGTGTGAGTTCCCCTGTGAAAGAGCCGGACTCGGCGGAATCGAAGGCGAGCTGATGACCGCGAAGGTGACCGTCCGACAGGCCGAGGGCGGTGAGTGGATCATCGCACCCGAGGGCGCACCGACCGTGCTGGACAGTGCGGCAGCGGTCGACACCTTGGTGCTCGAGGTGTTCGGCGGTCACCTCACCTGGAGCCTGCTCGCCGCACAGCCGATTCCGGCCGCCGTCATCGATGACATGGAACTCGCCCAAGAGTGGATTTGGGCGATCTACGGCGAGCGCATCGCGCTGGCCCTCGAAGAATTCGACAGTGCGGCAACCGAACTCACGGTGCAACCGGCACTACCCGGACTCGTGGCGATTGCGTGGCGGCTCGGATACGCGCATTGGGCGCGACGGTGGTGGCCCGCCTCGACCATCGACGACATCGCATCGCTCGACGAACGGCTGCTCGACAAGGAAATCGCCGCGCTGCGCGAAGAGTGCGAGCTGATCGTCGACGGCAATGCCGAGCCCATTGCGGGCGACGAGATGTCGGCAATCGAAATCCCCTCTCGCGCAGAGGACTACGCATTGGCGGCGGGATCCGCGTCCGAAACGCAGCCGAGCGCCCTCGTCCTCGCGCGAGGCAGTGGCGGATGGGACTGGCACCGGTGCCCACCAGGTCTCATCGATGCCTCCGAGCATGCGGTGTCCTGGCAGGTGGTCCGGGCTCTCGGCACAACGACTGTCCGGGTGGATGCTGTTGCCGCGCCGCAATTGGGCGCGAATGTCCCGCCGTACCTGCGCCCGCGAGCGCTCGTCGCCATCGGCGCCGAAATCATCGACGCAGAGCTGAAACTGGTCGGTGACACCTGGACCGGCCGGACGGCCATCGCATCGGAGGCCATCGGATCGGTGGACCTCTATGTGCCCGGCGTCGGCACTCCCGGACTCGGTAGCTCCGATATCCGGCGGCGGGTACGAGACGTCGCGACAGCGCGACTGCGGCGCGCGGCAAGCGACGACGACGCGGCCTTCGACTCCCCGCTTCTCGCCGAGCTTGCCGCCGCCGCTTCGCAATCGGACTTCTGACATGAACGACGAAAGCGCGGTTGACGACGGGAGTGAGCTGCTTGCCGAGGGAGCCGCGGCCTACAGCCGCGGTGCGGTCGCCGAGGCGCGGCGACTGTTCGAGAAGATCGCCGCCACCAGCACGGGTGGCCTGCGTGTGAGTGCGCTCGTCAACGCCGCGAGCATGTGCGATGAGCTCGGCGATCACGCGGGCGCCGTCGTCATGTTTCGCGAAGCCCTCGCCGAGATGCCCGCGGACGCGTTCGAGAAACGTCCTGCCGCGCTTGTCAATCTGTCCCAGGCGCTACAGCATGTCGGCGACCTCGACGGCGCCCAAGAGGCGCTGGAACAGGCGCGGACAATGCTCACCGAGCACAACGGCGAGAGCCATCTGCGCGTGGCCTGCCTGCTGTCGTTGACCGCGGTTGCCTACCACCGCCAGGACTGGGCGTACGCGATCGAGCTGGCCACCGAATCACTGGACGCGGCAGTGCGTTTCGCGCCGCATCTGGCCGGACATCCGCTCTCGACCCTCGGCGGCATCTATTTCGAAACCGGACACCGCGAGCTCGCCCTGGATTTCGCGCAGCAGGCGCTCGCGGCCTTCGACGGCGCGGGCGACCAGAATGCGGTCGCCGAGACACAACAGAATCTAGCCGTCATGTACGTCCGGTTGGACCGCTTCGACCAGGCGGAACAACCCCTACTGGCAAGCCAGGAGTATTTCGAGCAGACCGAACTCGGGTATCGCGCCGGCGTCGGCCTCAAGACCATGGGTTTCCTCGCCGAGGGCCGCGCCGATACCGATCGGGCCTACGAGCTCTACAGCCGCAGCCTGGCCTACTTCCGCGAGTCCGGTGCGGTGCTCGACGCGGCCGATGTGCAGGTACGTCTGGCGACCGTGGACTACGCATCCGGTCGATACGACGACGGCGAGGCACTTATCGCCGAGGCCTTCGCCGCCTATGCCGAGCGCGGGCTTGGATTGCACTGCGCCCAAATCGACTACTGGCACGCGGCTCTACTGGAGACCGCACTCGAGCACGCGAAGGCACCTGATGCCGAGATGCTCTCGCGGGCAGTTGATCTCGCCATCTCTTCGGCCCTCGCGATCGATGCGGTGCGCTATACGCTCCCCAACGGCAACCAACGTGAGCAATGGAATCGGCAGATCGCGGACCCCGCGATGCGCATGGCCTTCCGGTTCGCCTACCTATCGGGCGACGGTCCACTGCTCGTCGACCTCATCGAAACACAATGCGCTGGTACGGCATTGAATGCCAGTACTACCGGCGGCACCGAATACGAAGTCGGCGGCCAATTTCCACTCGAGCTCTTCGATCCACAGGTGGCCTACGACGAGCCGCCCGCCGCGGCGCGCCTGCCCATGCAGCTGGGCACCGGCATTCGATCCGGCGGCGCGCCGCAACTCGGGACGGCGCTGGCGGCGGTCGCCGCAAGTGCGGGACTTCCGGTCGCGCCACCACCGCGTTTGGCCCTCGCCCCGGATGGACACATCGCGCTCGCCGCCCACATCGCCGCCGCAGAGCAACGTTACGGCCGACCGGTTCGCGACAGTAGGGTGCTGCCCGCATGACAATCACCTCGCGACAACCGACAGTCATCGTGCGCATGGCCGATGCGGGTGATCTCTACATGTCATGGCGGTGGATCGGCAACGACTACAGCCAGGGCGCGAGCATGCTGCCCGAGGCTCCGATCACCGACGCCATCCGGCAGTTGAGCGGCGCATTGCCGAACCCCGCCGACCCGGACGCACTCGAACGTGCCATGACGACCGGGGCCTTCACCTCCTACGATTCGGAATATCTGGTCGCACAGGCACTTTCACGTGCGCTGCTGCCATCCGGACTTGGCACGCAGTTGTACGACCTGCACATACACGGCGTACGTCCGCATATTCGGTTACAGCCGTCGCCGCGGCTGGCTCAGGTTCCATGGGAGATCATCGCGCCGAGTCCTGAGCTGCGCCTTGTCGATATCGCGGATGTCAGCCTGCTCGCCCCGGCCAGCATCGTGCACAGCCCGGGACGGACGGCCCGATCCTGGACCGATACGCGCGACCAACCCGTTGTGGCCGTGCTCGACCCGCGAATTCCGGGATACCGCGCCGATTCCATGCTCGGATCGGTGCTCGGCCGAATGGACGCCGATGCACCGTTGTCTCGACGCGTGGCCGAATACAGCACCCAACACCGCCTCGTCCCCGCTGTCGACGACCCGACCGAAGCATTCCGCCGTACCGATATCGACCGCCGCTGGCTCGGAAAGTCCTTGCGAGAAGGCGCGAGCCGGTTGGTTTACGTGGGTCACGTCACCGCGGCAGCGCCGGAATCCGGCCGAAGCGAAGACGCCGAACTACATTTGGCCTGCGCGGCCGACACCGTCGGCTTCGCCACTCCCACCCGCGCGCACCGCCCGCTTTCGGCCAAGGATCTACTGCTTGGCACACACACCCTCACCCCGGATCCCCTCGACGGATCACAACTCTGGCCGATCCCGAGCCGAGTCGCCCTCATCGCCTGCGAAAGCGGCGGCGACCTGCGCTTCACCGAAGCCCTCGGCCTCGTCGCCGCCATGATCAACGGCGGCGCCGAACTCATCACCGCCAGCAGATGGCCCCTCCCAACAGATTTCGCCTTCCAACGCCTGGCAGCCGCATCCGCCACCGCCCACCCACTACAAGACGCCATCTGCGCCATAGACTCCGCCCACGAACAACCCGACCCGATAACCACCCTCGCCGAATGGCAACGAACCCGCCTGACCCAATGGCGCACAGAACAATCCATCGAGCACTCCCCCATCCTCTGGGCAGCCTTCGCGACAGTCCAGACCTGACTCAGCGGCGTGCGAGGGACACCATCGCGGAACTTCTCGTGATCGGGGTCAGGTCCGGTGGGCGAGTAGGTGTTCCATGATCAGGCGGGTGAGGGCTTCCGGCGCCTGCTCGGGGATCCAGTGCGAGATGTCCTCGAGCATTTCGAAGCGGTAGGGGCCGGTGACGTAGCGCTCGGTGGCCATAGCCGCGGTGGAGCCGATGGCGGTGTCTTCGGTGCTCCATACGTAGAGGGTCGGGACGGTCACGGCGGCGGTGGGGCCTGCGTGGTGCATTGCCCGGTACCAATTCAGGGCCGCGGTCATGGCCCCCGGCTGGGTGAAGCGGTCGACGTAGTCGTCGACGCGTTCCTCGGGGATCTTCCATTCGAAGATCTGGCGCAGCGCGGTCGCGCCGTCCGCGAGCAGCAGGCGCTCGGCGACGCGGGGGCGGCGCAGGAGCTCGAAGTAGTGCGAGCGTTGGGCCTGGTCTTCATCTTCGGTGAGGGCGCGAAGGAAGGCGGTGGGGTGCGGGTGCGATACCGCGGTCAAGGTGCGAATCCGCTCCGGCATGGCTGCCGCGGCCGCCCAGCTCACTTGTGCGCCCCAGTCGTGACCGACCAGATCGAATCGTTGCCAGCCGAGCTCGTCGGCGATCGCGGCGACATCGCCGACCAGCTCGTCGAGCCGGTAGTCGAGGACCTGTTCGGGACGCACACCGGGCGAATAGCCACGCTGATCCGGGGCGACGGCGTGGCAGCCACCGCCGCCGAGCGCGTCGAGCTGGAACTCCCACTCGATGGCGGCTTCCGGGAAACCGTGCAGGAACATGACTTCGCGGCCCCCGGTTTCCCCGCAGGACAGCGCGTCGAATGTGCCCGCTTCGGTAGGAATCTCGAGTGCCTCGATCACCCGGTCGACTCTAGAGGCCGACACCGACTCCATCAGGTATCACTCGGCGAGCAACCTATCGCCGTGCCCGAAGGCACGGCGATTCAACAGGTTTCAGTGTTCGTCGTAGTGCCCGTCGTGGGCGGCGTGGCGGTGGCCGTCGTGCAGGTAGTCGACGTGGTCGCCGTGCTGGACCGCGTCGTGGCCGCAGCCCTCGCCGTGCACATGGTCGTGGGCGGCGTGCTCGAGGTGGGCCGCAGGCTCGCATTCGTCCCAATGGCCGTCGTGTTCGCGGTGCAGGTGGCCGTCATGGGCATAGTCCACATGGTCGCCGTGGGTGACCTCGGCGTGGCCACAACCCGGGCCGTGGGCGTGCTCGTGTTCGGTGTGCTCCAGATGTGCGGTGGTCATCAGACTTCCTTCCATATGGCTGGACAGGTGGATCCGATAGCGCCGAACACATTAACAGGTGCGCATCTATACAGTTCGCTCAGGGTGTGCTACAAGTCACAACCTCGGGGTTAGAGCACCTCGGAGAGGAAACGCTGTAGGCGTGGGGTCTGCGGGTCGTCGAACACCGACTGGGGGGTCCCGATCTCGATGACCTGCCCCGCGTCCATGAACATCACGCTGTCGGAGACGCTGCGGGCGAAACCCATTTCGTGGGTGACCACGATCATCGACATGCCGCCGGAGGCCAGGTCGGCCATCACCGCGAGGATGCCCTTCACCAGTTCGGGGTCCAGCGCCGATGTGGCCTCGTCGAAGAACATGATCTCCGGCTTCATGGCGAGCGCGCGGGCGATCGCCACCCGCTGCTGCTGACCACCCGAGAGGTTCCCCGGACGCGAATCGGCCTTTTCGGCAAGACCGACGATTTGCAGCTGCTCGATAGCCAGCGCCCTCGCCTGGTCCTTGGACAGTCCGCGCAGCTTGCGCGGGCCGAGGGCGATATTGTCGGCGACCGTCTTGTGCGGGAACAGGTTGAAGTGCTGGAACACCATGCCGATGCGCTGGCGCAACAGGTCGGGGTCCTCGGTCAGCACCGAGGCCCCATCGAGCAGCACATCACCCTGGTCCGGCTCGTGCAGCCGGTTGAGCACGCGCAGCAGGGTGGACTTGCCGGAACCGGACGGGCCGATGACGGTGGTGGTCTTGCCCGCATCGACGTGGACGTTGATACCGCGCAGCACATGGTTGCGTCCGAGGGTCAGATGCAGGCCGGTACCGGTGAGGGAAGCACTCATCTATCCGCGCCCTTCCGTGATCGTGGCCACCTCGACCTGATCGATGGGTTGATCGGGCCCGCCGGTGCGCATGCGGCGGTCGACGTAGTTGACCAGGTGGGTGAGCGGGATGGTCAGCAGCAGATAGACCAGACCCGCCGCGACCAGCGGCGAGAGATTTCCGGTCTGCGCGTTGAGGTCTCGGCCGACGGCGAACAGCTCCCGCTGCGTGGCGAGCAGGCCGAGGAAGTAGATCAGCGAGGAATCCTTGATCAGCGCGATGAACTGATTCATCAGCGCGGGCAGCACCCGCCGGATGCCCTGCGGTATCACCACCAGTGTCATCGACTGGCGGTAGCCGAAGCCGATAGCGCGGGCCGCTTCCAGCTGACCCGGCTCCACGGACTGGATACCGGACCGGAAAATCTCACCGATGTAGGCCGAGGCAAGCAAGGCGAGCGCGATCGCGCCGAGCCAATAGGGGTTGCTGCCGGTGACGCCGCGGACCACAGGGCCGATGCCGAGACCGATGATCAGAATGATCACCACCGCTGGCAGGCCGCGGAAGATATCGGTGTAGACCCGGGCGGGCCAGCGCAGCCAGCGGGTTCTGGAAATCCCGGCGACCGCGAGAAGCATGCCGAGCACCGTGCCGAGCACACCCGAAACCAGTGCCAGGATCAGCGTATTCGGCAGTCCGGTCTTGAACAGATCGGGAAAAGCCTTGCGGTACAAAGACCAGTCGAAAAATGTGTCCTTCAACTGCTGCATCGTCGATTTGGGCGCGCTCTGCGCGGTGTCGGTCGGTTGCTTCTCGGCCGCGATGGCGGCGAAATCCGGGAGCTGCGGCATGGGTGCGGCCTTCGAGCCCGGCTTCCAGCCCGGTGGCAGCTGCCTCGGCACCCAATCGGTGTAGAGCTTCGCGTAGGTGCCGTCGGCGATCACCGCGTCGAGACCGCTGTTGAGCGCGTCGATGAGCGGCTGGTTCTCCTTGGCGACCGCATAGCCGACGAAGTTGTCCAGGCTGAAGGTGTTCTGGATGATCGAGGTTCCGTCACCCGGCTGCACCTGCCCCTCGGCCTGCGCCGACGGCGCGACCCACGCGTCGACCTGACCGGACTTCAAATTCGCGTACGCGGTGGCGTAGTCCGGAAACTTCACCGGATCCAGGTGCAGCTGATTGACCACGTAATCGTCTTGCACGGTGCCCTGGACGACGGCGATCCTGGTGCCGCGCCCCAGGTCCGAGAAGCCCTTGATGGCGCCGCCGTTCGCGACGACAAGGGAGAAGTAGCCGAAGTCGTAACCGTTGGTGAACCCGACGCGCTCGCGGCGCTCCGCGGTGGTGGTGATGTTCGACGACCCGACATCGAAGCGCCCGCCGGATACCTGTGACAGCAGGGGTGCGAACTCGGTACCGGAGAACTCCACTTGCAGACCGAGTTTCGCGCCGATCGCACGCAACAGCTCATTGTCGAAGCCGGTGAAAGTACCGGAGGAGTTCAAGCAGATGCTCGGCGGCGCGTCCGAGAGTGTGCCGACGCTGAGCTTGCCCGGCGTACTCAGGCGCAGCTTGCTGGTGTCGATCGAGCCGAGAGGGGCGGTATTCGCCGTGGTGTAGCGGTCTTCTCCGGCAGCCGACGCCGACCCCAAGTTCGTCGGCGCCGCGGACGCGGCACTCACACCCGGCGGTGAACATTGGTTGCGGTCGGACGAATCGTCGCCGGAACCACACGCCGTCGCCGCGAGGCCGACGGCGAGCAGCAGCACCGCGATCAATGAACGAGACCGCACAGCGGGCAGACCAGCCATGGTCCAGACCCTAGACCGGAACGAACGCAATTCCACAGTTACACCCGCGGCCAGGCGCCGCCCTTTGCCCGGCGTTATCGGCGTCAGCGCGTGCTACCGAGTTCGGATCACCGTGATCCGAACTCGGTGCCGCCGTGGATCTCCCTACCCGGCAATCGCTCAGGCGAGCCCGCTGACCGGCTCCGGGTTGACCTCGTCACGCCAGCGCACCGCACGCTCGACCTCGCTCAGGGAATAGCTCGGGCCGCTGATGCCGATGGTGAACAACGTCACGCCCGCTTCGAGGAACGCGGGGGCGCTCTCGATACCCGGCCACTGCACCGAACGCTCGATGCGCGACTCATCGGTGCCGACGGCCGCGGCATGCTCGGCGAGCACCTTGTTCTTATGGGTGAGCACGTCGAGGTCGGCGAAACTGTGCCAGATGTCGGCGTACTCGGCGACCAGCCGCAGCGTCTTCTTCTCGCCACCGCCCCCGATGAGGATCGGGATATCGCGAACGGGCTGCGGGTTCAGCTTCTTCAAGCGGGCAGCGATGCGGGCCATGTTCTCCTTCAGGAGATCGAGCCGGGTTCCCGCTGAGCCGAATTCGTAGCCGTACTCGTCGTAGTCCCTCTCGAACCAGCCCCCGCCGATCCCGAGGATCAGTCGCCCCTCGCTGATGTGGTCGACGGTGCGTGCCATATCGGCGAGCAGGTCCGGATTGCGGTAGCCGCCGCCGGTGACCAACGCACCCAGCTCGACCCGCTCGGTCTGCTCGGCGACCGCGCCGAGCATCGTCCAACACTCGAAGTGCGCACCGTCCGGATCACCGGTGAGTGGGTAGAAGTGGTCCCAGTTGAAAACAATGTCGACGCCCGCGTCCTCCGACCGGAGGACGGCGTCGCGGATGAGTCCATAGTCCGGTGCGTGCTGCGGCTGTAGCTGAACTCCGATACGAACTGGTCGGGTCATTATTCATGCTCCTTGTCGTTCGATTTTGCTCCCTGATCGAGGCTACCGGCGACGAGTTCACCGGGCTCGCTCGTAGTCCGGTCCGTCGCAACGTTCGAGCCACCACCATCCGCCCGCCAGCTCCATTTTCCGGTCGAGAGCCGAGTCCACAGATTAGCTACATATTTGCCATGCTTGGCGTAGCCTGATCGGCCAGGGAATGAGGTCCTGCGATCGAGGAAGGGAAATGATGGAAACGCACCAGACCCGGCCTGCTACCGACGGGCGAATTCCAGGCTCTCGTCGACGCCGTTCATTGTCATAACACACCAAATTCAACAATGGCGATACATCATCGAAAAAGGAATCGTCATGTTTTTCTACAATTACTCCGGAGCTGCCGCAACAGGGAAACTCGATGCCTCAGGTAACTATATAAATCTGAAGGATTATCCGGCCGGTCAATTCGGGCAGTGGCATCATATTGTTTCCGTCGACGGTCGGCGGCTGTTTTTCCACAACTATCAGAGTACGCAGTCCGCATCGGGCGAGATCGATGCTGCCGGCAACTACATCAACCTGAAGGACTTTCCGCCGGGCCAATTCGGGCAGTGGGCGGTCGTGCCCCTCGGCGACGGCCGGCTCTTCTTCTACACCGCGAAAACGGGAGCCGGTGCGGTGGGGAGACTCGATGCCACCGGTGACTACATCAACCTGAGGGACTTTCCGTCCGGACAATTCGGGTATTGGACCCACATCGTTCCCGTCGGCGGCGGGAAACTCTTCTTCTACAACGTCCAGAGCAGGGCAGCTGCTACGGGTGAGATCGATGGCTCGAGTGACTACATCAATCTGAAGGACTTCCCGCCCGGGCACTTTGGGCCCTGGTGGTGCATCGCGCCCGGCGGTGGCGGTCGGCTCTTCTTCTACAACGGGTACCTGGAACCTTGGGCCGCGTCTGGTGAGATCAATGCTGCCGGTGACTACATCAACCTGAAGGACTTTCCGCCCGGACAATTCGGGCACTGGACCCAGGTTGTTCCCGTCGACGGCAACCGGCTCTTCTTCTACAACAACGGCAATTCTGATCAGCAGCTACAAGGGGCCGGCGCATCCGGCGAGCTCGACGCCGCCGGTGACTACGTCAATCTGCAGAACTTCCCTCCCGGACACTTCGGGAAGTGGAACTTGATCGTCGGCTGAGAATCGTCGTGTGGCCGGCCGATTGCAGCGAGCATGCCATCGCCGCGAACTGGAATCGAGATTGCTCTGATGACCGTATCCGCCGAGCAGCGCCCCTTGCGCAACCGCGGCGCGAGCGCGACGGTGTGACTATCAGTCTTACCCCGCCGGGCTCGTCGGACGAACCGACGGACCGACCGATCCTTGGGAGGAAAATATGGCGAACAGGTGGACGGAGCAAGATATACCAGCCCAGAATGGCCGATTGGCGGTCGTCACCGGCGCCAACAGCGGACTCGGTTTCGAGACCGCCCGCGCACTCGCGGCGCGCGGCGCGTCGGTGGTGTTGGCGGTGCGCGATATGGATAAGGGTAAACATGCCGCGGGCCGTATAGCCGATGCTGTCCCAGGCGCGGACACCACTGTTCAACAGCTCGATCTGACCTCGCTGGAATCCGTACGCAATGCCGCCGAACAGCTCAGGTCCGCATATTCGACGATCGATCTGCTGGTCAACAACGCCGGGGTGATGTACACGCCGAGGCAGACCACCAGCGACGGCTTCGAGCTGCAATTCGGCACGAACCATTTGGGACACTTCGCGCTCACCGGCCTGTTGCTCGACAGAATGCTGCCGGTGCCGGGCTCGCGGGTGGTCACGGTCAGCAGCGTCGGCCATCGGATCCGGGCGCGGATCGACTTCGACGATCTCCAGGGGGAACGGTCCTACAACCGGGTGGCGGCGTACGGGCAGTCCAAGCTGGCGAATCTGATGTTCACCTACGAGCTGCAACGTCGCCTGTCCGGCGCCGGCGACACGATCGCGGTCGCGGCTCACCCAGGTGCTGCCAACACCGACTTGATGCGCAACATGCCTGCGGCGCTGCGGGCGCTGGTGCCTGTCATCGCACCCATCGCTACCCAGAGCCCAGCGATGGGTGCCTTGTCGATACTTCGCGCGGCCACCGACCCCGACGTGCTCGGCGGTCAGTACTACGGGCCGGGTGGATTCTTGGAGACCCGCGGCTACCCGAAAATCGTCGAATCGAGTCCACGATCGCATGACACGACGATTCAACAACGTTTGTGGTCGGTGTCGGAGCAATTGACCGGAGTCGAGTTCCCCGTCTGATCACCGCTGCGCGGAACGTTGTCGACGAAGAAACACCAGGCGATGGTTTCGCGGCGCATGTGACAAGGCTGTCGCAGCGTGCGGCCGTGCCGGCGCTGTCTCTGTGGATGACAGCGCCGGCACGGGTTGCTGCCTACATCCAGCACATAGCCCGGCGTGCGCGCGAACTCGAGCATTTCGAGCACAAATCGAGCAGATCCAGTAATATCGCCGCTCAACCCCTTACTCGGATCGTCCGGCACGTTCCTGCCGGTGAGAGGACAACATGAACTACTTCCGTCATGCGCGAGCAGGAGCGGTAGCCTTCGACTCCATGACCACCCCGCTGTTGCGAAATCGCACCGCTTCACGTGTTCCAACCCGTGAAGGGAAGTGATTGCCGTGGCTACGGTGACCTTCGAAAGCGCTACTCGGCTCTATCCCGGCGGCACCAAACCTGCCGTCGACGCACTGAATCTCGAGATCGCGGACGGGGAATTCCTCGTCCTTGTCGGCCCTTCCGGCTGTGGCAAGTCGACATCGTTGCGGATGCTCGCCGGACTCGAAGAGGTCGATGGCGGGCGCATCCTGATCGGAGCCAACGACGTCACGCACGCGGAGCCCAAGGAACGCGATATCGCGATGGTGTTCCAGAACTACGCGCTGTACCCGCATATGACCGTCGCCGAGAATATGGGCTTCGCGCTCAAGCTCGCCAAGGTCGCCAAGGCGGACAAGGAAAAGCGGGTGCTGGAGGCGGCGAAGCTGCTCGACCTCGAGCCGTATCTCGATCGCAAGCCGAAGGCGCTTTCCGGTGGTCAGCGCCAGCGCGTCGCGATGGGTAGGGCGATCGTGCGCCAGCCGCAGGTGTTCCTGATGGACGAGCCGCTGTCTAACCTGGACGCGAAGCTGCGGGTGCAGACCCGCACCCAGATCGCGCAGTTGCAGCGCCGCCTCGGCACCACCACCGTGTACGTCACCCATGACCAGGTCGAGGCGATGACGATGGGCGACCGGGTCGCGGTGCTCAAGGACGGCCTGTTGCAGCAGTGCGCCACACCGCGCGACCTGTACCGGGAGCCGGCGAACGTCTTCGTCGCTGGCTTCATGGGCTCACCCGCCATGAACCTGTTCACGCTGCCGGTCGCCGACGGCGAGGTTTCCCTCGGCGGGCACCCGCTGCCGGTGCCGCGCTCGGTCGCCGACGCGGCCGAGGGCTCGGTGGTCGTCGGTATCCGCCCGGAACACTTCGACCTCGGCGGAAGCACCGGGATCGAGCTGGAGATCGACGTGGTGGAGGAGCTCGGCTCCGACGCCTACGTCTACGGCCGCGCCGTGGACGGCGATCATGCGGAAACCATTGTGGCGCGCGCGGATTGGCGCAACCCGCCGAAGAAGGGTGACCGGTTGCGGTTGTCCACCTCCGCCGAGCACACCTATTTCTTCTCCACCTCGGACGGCCGCCGCCTCAGCTGAGCGGTACCGAACAGGAAGTCCCGCCCTCGAATCACGAATGAGGGCGGGACTTTTGGCGTTCGGAGTCCGAACGATTTCGAATTGTCCGCGCGTAGTCCGGATTGAGCCGAATGCCGAGCTCCTCGAGTGCGATCTCGTTGCCCGCATCGCTGCTGACCCGGACGCGGACCGGAGCTCCGCTCGACTCCTCGACCAGCAGCAGGGGCGCTGGGCCGGGCTGTAGGTATGTGTCACCCCATTGCATGAGCGCGAGTACCGCGGGGAGCAGGTCGCGGCCCATGTCGGTCAACACGTACTCGTGGCGGGTGCGGCTGCCCTCTTCTCGATAGGGCTGCTTGGCCAGCAGACCCGCCTCGGTGAGTTTCCGGAGTTGACCGGCCGCCGCCGCATCGGTGATGCCGACCCGTGCGGCGAAACCGTCGAAGCGTCGGGTGCCGTAGTAGGCCTCGCGCAGGATCAGGACGGCCGAGCGGGTGCCGATGAGATCCATCGCCTTGGCGATCGAGCACTCCTCGGGTTTCCACGCGCTCAGATCGGCCAACGGTCCTTCCATTACGGCTGCCATGACGAACATCATAGCCATATCTGACTTGAGTCGACTATACCCAGGCGTTATTCTGACTATAAGACAATAGAGCCAGGCGAAGAAGCCCCGCTCGCGGTCCGAAGGGAACCACCATGAGAGACGCAGTGATCGTCGAGGCGGTACGTACACCGATCGGCAAGGGCAAGCCGAACGGGGCGCTGCACAACGTGAACGCAGTGGATCTGCTCGCGCACAGCCTGCGCGAAGTGGTGGCGCGCAGCGGCATCGATCCGGTGCTCATCGACGACGTGATCGGCGGCATCGTCACCCAGGTCGGCGAACAGGGCGCCAATATGACCCGGCGCGCCGCGCTGGCGGCGGGATATCCGGAGTCGGTGCCCGCGACCACAGTCGATCGGCAATGCGGCAGCAGCCAGCAGGCCATTCACTTCGCCGCACAGGGCGTCATCGCGGGGGCCTACGACATCGTGGTCGCCGCGGGTGTGGAATCGATGGGTCGAATTCCCATGGGCGCTAACCTGATGGGATCCGAAGATCTATCCGGTGTCGGTTTCGCCGCGCGCTATCCCGATGGCCTTGTCCCCCAGGGCATCAGCGCCGAGCTGATCGCGGCCGAATGGGGACTGACCCGCACCCAGCTGGACGAGTTCGCGCTCGCCAGCCACGAAAAGGCCGCACTCGCCACGAAGAACGGCCTGTTCACCAGGGAACTGGCACCGATCAACGGACTGAGCACCGACGAGGGCATCCGCGTCGGCAGTACCGTGGAGACCCTCGGCAAGCTGCGTCCCGCCTACTACGACGAGGCCATGGCGGCCCGCTTCCCGCAGATCGGCTGGGAGATCACCGCGGCGACCGCGAGCCAGGTCAGCGACGGCAGCGCGGCGGTGCTGATCATGACGAGCGAACGCGCACGTGAGCTCGGCCTTACCCCGCTGGCGCGGCTGCACAGCTTCGCCGTCGCGGGTGATGATCCGTTGCTCATGCTCACCGCGGTAATCCCGGCCACCCGAAAGGTGTTGCAGCGTGCTGGTCTCCAGCTCTCCGATATGGATCTGATCGAGATCAACGAGGCGTTCTCACCCGTGGTCCTGGCCTGGGCGCATGATACGGGCGCGGACCTGAGCAAGGTGAACGTCAATGGCGGCGCCATCGCCATCGGCCACCCGCTCGGCGCTTCCGGCGCCCGGCTGATGACCACTCTGGTCCACGCCATGCAGGACCGTGGCGCTCGCTACGGCCTGCAAACCATGTGCGAGGCAGGCGGTCTGGCCAACGCCACCATCCTCGAGCGGCTCTAGATATCGAACGCTTCGATATCTGACGGCCCCCGTCGGAGAACACCGCGCCCGCCGCATCCACTCGGTGCGGCGGGCATTCACGCCTGCGCGTGTTCAGCCAGAGACAACGATCGCGACCAGGAAACCGGCGACCCACGATCCGATCAGCAGCGGCACCGCGACGAGCGGCGTCCAGCCGATAGACCTGCGCGTCCACACCGCTTGCGACAGCAGGATCACCGTGTAGGCCAACGACATTACGATCCCCGCCCAGGCGACCACATACGCCACCGGTAGCCGATTCGTGTCACGCTCGTCGGCCGCGAGTTCGTACAGCGGCACGAAACAGGCGATCACATAGGCGAATCCGACGCTGATCGACGAACCGATCACGGCACGCACGAGATCCAGCGACCGGTGCCCTCGATCCCACGCCATATCTCCAGCATGACGCGCACAGTGCGTTCCGGGCCACCCGCTGAATCATCCATATGTCTGAATTCTGGATCGATCCGCAGACAACGGAATTCGAGCAGCTCTACGGTGAGCAATTGCGCCGCATCCTCGCCCATCTCACCGAACCACATTTCGAAGGAGACCCCCAATGACCTACCTCGTCACCGGAGCTCGCGGCAGCGTCGGCCGCTCCGTCATCGATCAGCTGCTCGCCGCGGGAAAGTCGGTGCGGGCGGCCAGTTCCGATCCGACCGCGATCACCGTGCCCGAAGGTGTCGAGCTGGTCGGCCTCGACATGACCGACCCCGCCTCCGTGGCCGCCGCACTCGACGGCGTCGACCGGGTCTTCCTCTACGCGACGCGCGCAGGCATCGAGAACTTTGTCGACGCCGCACAGGAGGTCGCGCATGTCGCGCTGCTGTCATCGATCGCAGCCGAAAGCGACGACAATCCGATCGGCGCAAGCCATCTCGCCGTCGAGCGGCCGCTCCAGGACTCCGGCCTGCCGCTGACCGTGCTGCGGCCCGGCGCGTTCGCGACCAACTCCCGCGCGTGGGCGCCCGCGATCAAGTCGGAACGGGTTGCGCGCGTGCCCTTTCCCGATATTCACATGAACCCCATCCACGAGGCCGACATCGCGGCCGCGGCCGTCGCCGCGCTCACCGAGCAGGGACATGCGGGCAAGATCTATCCGCTGACCGGCCCCGAATCGCTGTCCCAGCGCAGCATGGTCGAGCTCATCGCGGCGACCATCGGCGAACCGGTGGAACTGGCGGAACTGACCTACGAGCAGGCCGCCGAGTTCCTGTACAAGCCGGTGCTCGACGCGTGGTCCGAGCTCGGGACCGAGCCGATGCGAGTCGGCCCCACCTCGGAGTCGGTTACCGGCGTACCCGCGCGGACGTACGCGCAGTGGGTGGCCGACCACATCGCCGACTTCCGCTGACCTCTGTTCGGCCCCGTCCGTAAGGTGTCGGTGGTGATCAGCACCGACACCGACCCCATCACCGAGACCGTCGTGTACGCGGTTCCGCTGCGGAACCGCTTCCGCGGTATCACGGTGCGTGAGGGGATGCTGGTGCGTGGGCCACTGGGCTGGGGTGAGTTCTGTCCCTTCCCCGAGTACGACGATCGGGAAGCGGCAGGCTGGCTGGCCACCGCGATAGAACAGGTGACGACCGGCTGGCCGGAACCGGTGCGTGAACTGATCCCGATCAATTGCACCGTGCCTGCGGTCGATCCCGAGCGCGCGCACGACATCGTCGCCCGGTCCGGGTGCCGAACGGCCAAGGTGAAGATCGCCGACCATCCGGAATCGCTCGACGAGGACCTCGCGCGCGTGGCGGCGGTGCGTGCCGCGCTCGGGCCCGGCGGCGCGATCCGGGTGGACGCCAACGCGGTATGGGATGTGGATACCGCGATCGCCCATATCGCCAGGATCGACCGGGCGGCAGGCGGTTTGGAGTACGTCGAACAGCCGTGCCGGACCATCGAGGAACTCGCGGCGGTGCGGCGAAAGGTCGATGTGCGCATCGCCGCCGACGAATCCATCCGCCGGGCCGAGGATCCACTGCGGGTCGCGGTCGCCGGTGCCGCCGACATCGCGGTACTCAAGTGCACCCCGCTCGGTGGTGTCCGGCGCGCGATGCGGGTCGCCGCGGCCGCGGGCCTGCCGTGCGTGGTGTCCTCCGCCTTGGAAACCAGCGTCGGCCTCGCCGCCCAACTCGCTCTCGCCGGTGCGCTGCCCGAGCTCGACTTCGCCTGCGGGCTCGGCACGATTTCGCTGTTCGAGGGCGATGTGGTCACCGAATCACTGCGCCAGGTCGACGGGTACCTTGCCGTACCGCGCACCCCGCCCGAACCGGACCTCGCACTGCTCGAACGCTACCGTCATCCCGATCCGGACCGAATCACGTGGTGGAACAACCGCTTCGACCGAGTAAGGAAACTGCTGCGCTGAGTCGGCGCGTCAGCCCGATCCGAGCCGCACACCACAACCCACCATGGTCGCTCGCAACACCAGCGCCGCTTCCGGCCCGATGACACCGTCGACCAGATCCAGATAGCGACCACAGAATTCCGGGCCATGGGACGCGACGTCCGCGGGCGCGGGTTCCAGATGGTGGGTGAGTTCGTGCAATACGACGAGTTCACGCAGCGCCCACGCGGTACCGCTGACGTGTAGCGGCACCGCGAGGACCGCGTCTTCGACTTCATAGTGCGCGGCGGCGGTTCCGGCCCGTGACCGGACGCGCACCGGCACCACAGCCCGACCCCATTGCGTACGAACCCAATTGAGTCCGAGCACCTTGTCCGCGTAGGTCTGCACCGAATCGACAGAGGCGAAGCGGCGCTCGATCGGCAGGGTGAGATGCGATCCGTAGAGCTCCACCGTGCGATTGCCGTGTTCGTCCGCCCTGTCGAACACCCCGCGTACCAGCTGCTCGGCGTCATACACCTTGGCGCGCTGGCTGTCTCGCGGGCTCACTACGACGCGCCGTCGCCTCGGGCCAGTTGCCCTCGGGCGGCGTCGAGTTCAGGCGAGGCGCCCAGCCGGGCCGCCCGCCCGGCCCGGTCACCCGCGCGGCGCGCCGCCGCCGAGTGACCGGCGGAGGTTTGTGGGCCACGCCAGGTGCCGCGCGCCTCGGAGGTGTGCGAATAGAAATCGGTGAGCTCGATCTCCTTATCGCGCAGGGCCAACACGGTGCCCGCGGCCGCGGCGTCCGGCACGACCTCCGCCACGACCTCCGCCTTCACCGAGGCGAGCCTGCGCCCGATCCGCGCGGCGAAGGCCATCTGAAAGTTCAGCCGCGCCGTCACCGCGGCGACGGGGGCCTGCACTCGGCGCTGAACCTGTCGCCCCCAACGTTTTTCGGTGACAATCTTCTCTACCGTCGCGGTTCGATACTGTCCGGATTTGATGTACAGATCCGCGGCACGCACCATCTGCACGACCAGGCTGGAGTACAGGGCCGCACAGGTATCAATGTCGGAATCGAAGCCATAGGCATAGACCTGGGTCGAGGTGCGTGCAACATCACAGCGCACGTCGTTGGCGGCCGCGATCGCGACGAAGAGTTGCACGTAGGTGCGCAGCCCCTTTTTGCCGGGCTCACCGATCGGGATGATCCGCTGCATCGGCGTCGGCCTGCGTTCACGCCCCGCGACGTGCGACCGAGCCACCGTCAGGTCGATCGAGGATTTGGTCGCCAGCCGTTGGGCCGCGGCCAGGAACGCCTCGGCCTCGTGTTCGTTGTCGGTGGATTCGGCCTTGCGCAGCAGCCCACCGATCCGCGTGAGCATTCGGTCGGGAACCGCGTTCGGCGAAGTCATCGCCACAAGCCTAATGGGCGATTCCAACCGTGCTACGACCGCGGACCTGCACTCGGGCGAACGCATACTCGACAACAGCAGAACTGGACAAACGGTAGACGTAATCCGGCGTGTCACATGAACACCATGTATCTTGCGTTGTGCTGCTGCTCACGTCTCGACCTTTGGAGTGTTCGCGATGGCTTTGAAGAACGTTTCGTCCCTACGGACGTCGCTCATGCCCCGAGCGGCGCTGGCTGCTGCCTCCGTGGCGCTGCTGACGGCGACGTTCACTGCCGCGTGCTCCAGCGACAGCGGCGGCAATCCGACCGGCCAGAACCTCGATGGGCGCGGCCCGATCACCTACGTCGAAGGCAAGGACACCACCGAGACCGGTGCGGTCAAGCAGCTGATCGAGCGCTGGAACGCCTCGCATCCCGACGAGCAGGTGACGTTCAAGGAGCAGTCGAACGACGCCTCGCAGCAGTACGACGACCTCGTCGAGCACATGCGCTCCAAGCAGGCCAGCTACGACGTCTTCGCGATGGACGTGCCGTGGACCGCCGAGTTCGCCGCGAAGGGCTGGATCCAGCCGCTGAAGGACTCCTTCGCCATCGACACCTCCGCGCTGCTCTCGCCGCCGGTCGCCAGCGCCACCTATAACAACGTCCTGTACGCGGCGCCCCGGAACACCAACGGCGGCCTGCTGTTCTACCGCAAGGACCTGGTGCCCACCCCGCCGAAGACCTGGACCGAAATGCTGGCGCAGTGCCCGATCGCCAAGCAGAACAACATCGGTTGCTACGCGGGCCAGTTGGCACCGTACGAGGGTCTGACGGTGAACTCCGCCGAGGTGATCAACGCGTTCGGCGGTACCTTCGTCGGCGCCGACGGCAAGACGCCGACGGTGAACACCCCGCAGGCCCGTGCCGGGCTGAAGCAGCTGGTCGACGCGTACAAGAACGGCGATATCCCCAAGGAAGCCATCACTTTCAAGGAGCCCGAGAGCGGCGCCGCCTTCAACCAGGGCAAGTTGATGTTCCTGCGCAGCTGGCCCTCGACCTACGGTGACGCCGGTTCCGAATCCTCGGCCGTGAAGGACAAGTTCGCGGTCGCGCCGCTGCCGGGGGAAAACGGCGTCGGCGCCTCGACCCTCGGCGGCTACAACGCGGCCATCAGCGCGTTCTCCAAGAACAAGGCCACCTCACTCGACTTCCTTCGCTTCCTGATCAGCGAGGACGCCCAGCACATCGTCGCCGCGGGCGCGCTGCCGTCGGTGCGCGCGTCCATGTACGACGATCCGGCGCTGATCGCGAAGATGCCGTACCTGCCCGCACTCAAGGATTCGATCGCCAGCGCAGTGCCGCGCCCGGTGACTCCCTTCTATCCCGCGGTGTCGAAGGCCATCCAGGACAACGCCTATGCCGCGCTGAACGGGAACAAGTCTGTCGACGACGCGATTACCGGTATGCAAAAGGGCATCGAGACGGCCGGTTCGTAGCAGCTGCGAATCAGCCCTGCCCACCTTGTAGGAGAGAGAGACGGTGTCGGATCCTTCGGGAACGACCACCCGCGTGACGAGCGGCGATCTGCCGCCCGAACGCGGGTTCGGTGGAACATTGGCCTTGCAACTTCGAAGTTCCGGTAAAGCGTGGCTGTTCGTCACGCCGGTACTGATAACGCTCGCCGTTGTCGTCGGCTATCCGGTATTCCGGGCGATCTACATGTCGTTCCAGAAGGACGCCGGGCTCGACCCTGCGACCGGCATGTTCGTCGAAGGCGGCAGCGCCGGGTTCTCGAACTACACGCACTGGTTGTTCCAGCAGTGTCAGGCCGGCGGCGAGACGGTGTCGTGCCCGACCGGCAACCTCGGCTCGCAGTTCTGGCTCGCCATCGGTGTGACGCTGTTCTTCACGGTGGTCACCGTGACCATCGAAGCGACTCTCGGCCTCGGCATGGCCATGGTGATGGGCAAGACCTTCCGTGGCAGGGCCCTGCTGCGCGCCGCGGTGCTCGTTCCGTGGGCGATCCCGACCGCGGTGACCGCGCGTCTGTGGGAGTTCATGTTCCAGTACGACGGTGTGGTGAACAGGTTGCTCGGCACCCACATCCTGTGGACCTCCGAGGCGTGGCCCGCACGGTTCGCGGTGATCGCCGCCGACGTGTGGAAGACCACACCGTTCATGGCGTTGCTGCTGCTTGCCGGGCTCCAGGTGATCCCGGCCGATGTCTACGAGGCCGCCAAGGTCGACGGCGCTTCGGCGTGGCAACGTTTCACCCAGATCACGCTGCCGCTGCTCAAGCCCGCGTTGCTGGTCGCGGTGCTGTTCCGCACCATGGACGGGCTTCGCCTCTACGACCTGCCCGCGATCATGACGCTCGGCAACCCGGCCACGCGCCCGATTTCGGCACTGGTGGTCGAACAGGTCCGACAAGGCCCGAACAGCGCGGCCGCGTTGTCGACGATCACCTTCCTGCTCATCTTCGCGGTGGCGTTCTTGTTGGTGAAAGTCCTCGGCGCCAATGCCGTTCGGACCCAAGAAGAACAGCGGGAGGCGCACTGATGGCCACCACGACGCCCACGATCTCGTGGACCAAGCGGCTCGGTTCGGTACGGCTGTATCTTGGCGCGCTGATCGTGCTGCTGTGGGGACTCGGCCCGTTCTATTGGATGGCCGTCACGGCGTTACGCGACCCGGAATACACCTTCGACAACACTCCGTGGCCGACCCACGTCACGTTCGAGAACTTCCGCAACGCCTTCGACACCAGCCGCGGCAACGACTTCGGCAAGGCACTGATCAACAGCCTGGTCATCGGCGCCGCCACCACCGTGTTCGCACTCGTGCTCGGCGTCATGGCCGCCTACGCGCTGGCCAGGCTCACCTTCAAGGGCAAGTACCTGGTGTCAGGGCTGATCCTGAGCGCCTCGATGTTCCCAGTGGTCGTGCTGGTCACGCCGCTGTTCCAGCTGTTCACCAACCTGGGCTGGATCGGCGAGTACCAGGCGATGATCATCCCGAACATTTCGTTTGTGCTGCCGATGACCGTCTACATCCTCGCGTCGTTCTTTTCGGAGCTGCCGTGGGAGCTCGAGGAAGCGGCGCGCATCGACGGAGCGACGAAGTTTCAGGCGTTCCGACTGGTGATGCTGCCGCTGGCCGCGCCGGCGGTTTTCACAACCGCCATCCTCGCGTTCATCGCCTCGGTCAACGAATACCTTTTGGCGCGACTGCTTTCCAGCGATAAAACCGAACCGGTGACCGTCGCGATCGCGCGCTTCTCCGGCAACAATCCCCTCGTGCAGCCCTATGCCGCAATCATGGCCGCGGGCACGATGGTCACCATCCCGCTCGTCATCATGGTGCTACTTTTCCAGCGTCGCATCATCTCCGGCCTCACCGCGGGTGGCGTCAAGAGCTGATCCACGATCGGTCTTCGCGTAGCCTCGGCCGAAGCCGGGGCTACGCCCATATCCGGGTCGCCTGAGCTACGCCCATATCCAAGTCTTCGCCCGGATGGCGGTGATAACATCCCGGTTTCCTATCGTTGTCCGTGCAGGTGAGTTTTACCGACGCTCCGGGAGGAGATGCTCGTGAGCTCGTTCGGCAAGCGGCGAAAACGCGGTAATCTCCGGCGCGCACGAGGCAAACGGGCGGCCGTGCCCTATGCCTCCGTCGCCGGATGGAAAGAGCGCAAGACCACCCCCTCCCACACCCGGTCCGCTCGGCCCGAGAAATCTCGCCGCACGCCGAACAAGCCGGTTTCCGCACCGGCCGATCGGCCGCAACGCACCCGCGGCGAACGCTTCCGGCGGCTGCTGCTCGCACTGTTCATCATCTTTGTCGCGGTGCCGTCGGTGCTCTGTGTGCTTGTCTACTGGAGCGCGGAGATTCCCGATCCGACCTCGGTTCAGACCAACCAGATCGCCACCATCCTCGCTACGGACGGCACCACTGTCATCGCCAAAGTTGTTCCTCCCGAAGGTAATCGGACTCCGGTTCCGCTGAGCGACGTGCCGAAATCGATGCGCGACGCCGTGCTGTCGGCCGAAGACCGCAACTTCTACAGCAACCCCGGATACTCGACATCGGGATTCCTGCGTGCCGCCCGTGACAACCTGCTCGGGCGCGATGACGCGGGCGGCGGTTCCACCATTACCCAGCAGTATGTGAAGAACGCCTTCCTCGGCTCCGAGCGCACCCTCAACAGGAAGATGCGCGAGCTGGTCATCGCGGCGAAGATGGCGCGGCAGTGGAGTAAGGACGACATCCTCGCCGCCTACCTCAACACCATCTACTACGGTCGCGGCGCCTACGGTGTCGCGGCGGCGGCGAAGGCCTATTTCGACAAGCCGGTACCGCGGCTGACCCTGGCCGAGGGCGCGGTGCTCGCCTCGGTCGTTCGCACCCCCTCGATCCTGGATCCGGAGACCCATCTCACCGAGCTGAAAGCGCGCTGGAAGTACGTGCTCGACGGCATGGTGGAGATGGGAGTGCTCGCACCGGGCGACCGCGATGCGACGGTGTTCCCGCAGATCGTCCCGATTTCCCAGATCCCCGACGAGAACGTGGCCCGTGGTCCGGAGGGCCTCATCCGCGCGCAGGTATTGCGCGAGCTGCGCTCCTCCGGGATCGGCGAACGCGAGCTGAATACCGGTGCGCTACAGATCACCAGCACCATCGACGCGCGGGCCCAGCAGTCCGCGCTCGGCGCCGTACACGACCGGCTCGATCCGCAGCCGCCCGAGCTGCGCAGTGCGGTGGTGTCGATCGACCCACGCTCCGGGGCGGTGCGCGCGTACTACGGCGGCAATGACGGCGTCGGCTACGACTTCGCGCTCGCGCCACTACAGACCGGGTCGGCATTCAAGGTGTTCGCGGCGATTGCCGCACAGCAGCAGAGCATCCCGCTCTCGCGCGTGCTCGATAGTTCCCCGGTGACCGATCGCGGCGTCAAGATCACCAATGTCGACGGCGAGTCTTGCGGACGGTGCACCATGGCCGAGGCATTGAAGCGCTCGCTGAACACCAGCTTCTACCGGCTGACGATGATGATGTTCGACGGACCGAAAGCCATCGCGGACGCGGCCCATCAGGCGGGCATCCCGGAGGAGATCCCCGGCGTGGCGGGCAAGTCGCTCACCGAGGACGGCGGGCCGCCGCTGAATGGAATCGTGTTGGGGCAGTATTTGGTTCGCCCGATCGATATGGCGTCGGCGTATGCGACGATCGCCAATTCCGGCGTCTATCACCCGCCGTATTTCGTGCAGCGGGTGGTGGCCGGCGACGGCAGGGTGCTGCTCGATCGCGGCGCTCCCGACCAGCAGGTCGGCAAGCAGCAGCCGCCCGGACAGCAGCGCATCCCGCGCACGATCGCCGAGAACACCACCCAGGCGATGACGCCGATCGCGGCCTATTCGAACGGCCACAATCTGGCCGGTGGCCGCCCATCGGCCATCAAGACCGGCACCACCCAGCTCAACGACACGCAGTCGAACAAGGACGCGTGGACGATCGGCTTCACCCCGTCGCTGTCGACAGC
The DNA here is from genome assembly GCF_046764875.1 of Nocardia arseniciresistens. Classification (NCBI taxonomy): domain Bacteria; kingdom Bacillati; phylum Actinomycetota; class Actinomycetes; order Mycobacteriales; family Nocardiaceae; genus Nocardia; species Nocardia arseniciresistens. The sequence goes on along the minus strand of NZ_JBKORD010000004.1, from coordinate 1,988 downwards.
GGTGTGGATCGGCACCGCACAGTCCGAACCGATCCGGACGGCACGAGGCGGCGACATCTACGGCTCCGGGCTGCCCGCCGACGTCTGGAAACAGATGATGGACGGCGCGCTCGACGACACCCCTGTCGAGCAGTTCCCCTCGGCGGGCGGCCAAGAGCCGAGCAAGCCCTCCGGCGGTAGCTACGACATCCTGAATCCGCCGAAGGCACCGCCGCAGGGGCCCGTCATCGAGTTTCCACCCGCGCCGCAGGAACCCAAGCAGGTCGAGATTTTCCCAGGATTGAGCATCCCGGTACCGGGATGATGTCGAATATGCGCCCAGATCCCATCGGGAACGGATGACGTGGCAGCATCGTTTGCCAGAGTGAGAGCGAAAGCGAGGGCGACGACCCGGAACGGAACTGGGCCGACGCCGATGCCGCGGGAACGATGCGGAAGGATATGCGCTCGAGCGACGACGAAAGACTAGACATAGGGGCTACGCCGGTGGATTTCAATGTCGTTGACCGTCCCGAGACGCTGGTGGCGGGAACAGTACTTCGCAGCCCGGCGCTCGCGGTCGAAGGACCGCGCCGCACGAGGGTCGAAGAGGCGTGGAAGCGCAATCTGGCTCGCTCGCTGCCCGGGCCGCCGACGACCGCGTATGTCGACCATGCGCCCGAGATCAATTCGTATCTGACCCACATCGTCGGCTACCGCTGCCGGACCCTCGCCGACCTACTGCCCGGTGATGTGCTCGCGCGGGTGCCTGCGGGCAGGTTCGCCCGATTCACGGCGAGCGGTGACGACCTCGGGGACACGATCGTGTCGATCTGGCGCGCGGTGTGGGACGCGGAGGCCGCCGGTCGGTTCGTGCGTTCCTACACCGGCGATTCGGAGCACTATCCGGACGCGCGGACGGTCGAAGTCTTCGTGGCACTGGCAGACGATCAGGTCGACGAGTAGGGACGAGCTGTGGACTTCGAGATAGTCACATTGGATGAAAGCCTGGTCGCCGGGCTCACCGTGCCGCTGACCGGGCGCGAGGTCTCGGCACGCGACCTGGACCTGGTGAACTTCACCTGGGACCGATATCTGGCACGGGAGAAGAACGTGTCGCGCGTCGCGGCCTATATCGGCCAGAACGATCACGCGGTGGCCGTGCTCGGTTACGAGGTCGCCACGATGGAGCAAATGGACGCGGGTGACGTGGTGACCCGCGTGCCCAAGGGCCGCTACGCGAAGTTCGTAGTCTCCGATAAGCCCTACGACCTGCTGCGCACCGCGTGGGCCCAGGTCCGCAAGGCCGAGAACGCAGGAACCATCACCCGATCGCACACCGCCGAGATCGAGCGCTACACCGGCCCGACCTCGGTAGAGGTATACGTCTCACTGGATTGAGTACGGAAAGCAAAAGAGGGCCGGGCTACGGATATCCATAGCCCGGCCCTCGATCATTCGCCGCCAACCCACACACGACGCAGACGCAGACGCAACCACGAGATCGCGACCATCCCTACCAAAGGGCCCACTCGCCACGAGCCCGTCTTCCGAGCGAAGCGAGACCGAGCCCTAGAGTTCGCAGCCCGTCTCACCCTCGAGGCGGACACAACGCATCCGCCGAAACCGCGGAAGCGAGGCCCATACCCGGCAACTCCACATCCGACTGGCCAAACATGTCCACAAGGTCACGACCCATCGCCACCGCCGCCCTCAATAGGCACGACAACGTATTCCGAGCGAAGCGAGACCGAGCCCTAGAGTTCGCGGCCCGTCTCGCGTCCGAGTAGTCGAAGCGCATGCGCCGAAGGCGCGAGTCTCGACTGCTCGGACGCGAGACCAAGGGGGCCGCGAACACGCAATGCCGCAGGCGTCGCCAAACTACTCAGCCGATGATGAATTCCTCGAGCTGGGTGCGGGCGATGTCGTCGGCCAGCTGCTTGGGCGGAGACTTCATCAGGTACGCCGATGCCGGGATGACCGGTCCGCCGATACCACGATCGAGAGCG